>CALBST010000283.1 GCA_937967425.1 uncultured Caulobacteraceae bacterium | reverse complement strand
CGGCTTCGCCGATAATGTCTTCCGCTTCCTTGTTCAGCGCCCGGCCTTCTTCGCGCGGCACCGTGAACGGCGTCGGCTGCGGCGTCGTTGTGTTGTTGCGGAAGAGGCCGCGGCCCGCCTCGATGCCGCCGGCGAGCTGCATTTCAAACCGCTCGGCGTCACGTTCGCGCACATCCTCGATCGTCTCGGCGATTTCGAAGTCGGAGAAGCCCAGTTCGCGCAGTACGGCGCCGCTGAAGGTGAGCGAAGATTCGAACAATTCGCGCAGCTGATAGTCGACGCCCGCCTTCACCAGCCGCATCGAATGGCCGCGATCGAAGGCGCGCGCGAAGACTTTGGCGTGCGGAAATTCGGCCTTCACCAAAGCGACAATGCGATCGGTCACGTCCGGCTTGTCGACGCAAACGAGGATTGCTTCCGCCGTGTGCGCGCCCGAAGCGTGCAACACGTCGAGGCGTGTGCCGTCGCCGTAATAGACCTTGAAACCGAAATTGGCGGCAGCCTGAATCATCTCAACGTCGGTCTCGATGAGCGAGATGTTGACGCCGCGCGCCAGCAACGACTGGCTGACGACCTGCGCGAAACGGCCGAAGCCGATGAACAGCACCTGCCCGCTCAAATCATGCGCCTGCTCAACCCCATCAAGCGACACCTTCGGCGCCGGCATAAGACGATTGAGCGCGATCACAACCAGCGGCGTCAGCGCCATCGAGATGATCACGATCGCGGTCATGATCGCGGAGATGCGCTCGTCCATCACGCCGCTGGAGAGCGCCGCAGCATAGAGCACGAACGCGAACTCGCCGCCCTGCGCAAACAACGCCGCCCGGCGAATGGATTCGCGATGATCCGCCTTGAACGCTCGCGCGACGAAATAGATGCCGATCCCCTTCACCAGCATGAAGGCTGCGACGCCGGCGGCGATCAGCTGCCACTCAGACGCCACCAGCGCCAAATTCAGCGACATGCCGACGCTGATGAAGAAAAGCGCCAACAGGATGCCGCGGAAGGGTTCGACATCGGCCTCAAGCTGATGCCGAAAAACGGAGTCGGAGAGCAGCACGCCCGCGAGAAAGGCGCCCATGGCCATTGAAAGCCCGCTGATGTCCATGAGCAAAGCTGTGCCAAGAACAACCAGCAGCGCCGCGGCCGTCATCACCTCGCGCGCGCCCGAGCGCGCCAGGATGCCGAAAAAGGGATTGAGAACATAGCGGCCGGCCAGAAACACGATCGCCACCGCGCCCGCGCCTATCGCGACGCTCTGCCAAAGCGGCGGCGCGTTCTCCTGAACGCCAACCGTGAGCCCCGCGATGACTGCCACAGCCGCGAGCAGTGGCACGATCATCAGGTCTTCGAAGAGAAGAATAGAGACATTGCGTTGCCCCGCTTCACTCGATGTCTCGCCCGCATCGTCCATCATCTTCATGATGACGGCGGTGGATGAGAGGACGAAGCCGGCCGCGCCGATCGTGGCGGCGGCCCACGGCAGCCCGGCGGCGATGCCGACAAACGAAAGTAGAATGATGCAGGTGATCACCTGCGCGGCGCCGAGGCCGAAGATTTCCTTGCGTAGCGCCCAAAGCTTCGCCGGGCGCATTTCGAGTCCGATAATGAACAAGAACATCACCACGCCGAATTCGGCGACATGCAGGATGTTTTCCGGATCGCGGAAAATACCGATGCCGAACGGGCCGATGACCAAACCCGCCGCGAGGTAGCCCAGCACCGAGCCCAATCCCAAACGCCGAAACAATGGCGCGGCGACCACTGCCGTGCCGAGCAGCGCCACAGCGTGCTCCAAGCCTAATCCACCATCCGCCACAGCCTCAGCCGCCATCAGCGCAACCTTTTCAACGAGAAGCCCCCATGTGGCGCCCTTTCACTGGGCTTTGAACCCCCTGCACACGGCTCGAATCGTTTATGTTGGCCGCTTCCCCGATTCGGAGCGCGTTATGATCGAGAACACGAAGCTGACCGCGCTTGTCGCTTCCCGCATTTGCCACGACATGGTCGAGCCGATGAGCGCGATCATCCAGGGCCTCGAGATGATCAAGGACGGCGACGGCAAGGCCGATCCGGATGCGCTCAATCTGCTTGATCACGGCGTCGGCAAAGCTTGGGCCAAGCTCGAATTTTTTCGCTTCGCCATGGCCGGAGCGATGGCCGAAGGCGATAGCACGATCGAGGAAGGCAGGGCGGTCGCCGAGAAGCTCTACAGCGTGCTGAAGGCCGACCTGGTCTGGTCGGCGCCGAACGTGGCAATGCCTCGCCCGGCCGTGCGCGTGATTGTCAACTTGTTGCTCATCGCCAACGAATGCCTCCCCCGCGGCGGCAAGGTGGAAGTTACGGCCTCGCAACTAGGAGAAGGCGGCGAAGTCATCGTCACCGCCACCGGGCCGCGCGCAAAGCTGAAGGACGCGACGCTGCAAGCGCTGAGCGGTCAGGGCGAAGAGCTGACCGGCCACACCATCCAGCCGACGCTTACGGGCTTGCTTGCACGCCAAGGCGGGGTCGAACTCTCTGCCCGCGAGACCCCTGGCGACCCGGAAGGCAAGATTGAGCTGATCGCGCGTTCGGCGGCGTTCAAACTCTAAGCTCGCCACAAGCCTAAAGGCTCCGTTAACCGGCGCATCCCAACAGTTCCCGGCAAATCCGGGAGCACGCTCATGAGACGCTGCCTTGTCGTCGACGACAGCCGCGTAATCCGCAAAGTCGCACGCCGCATTCTCGAAGACATGCGCTTCGAGATCGAGGAAGCCGCCGATGGCCTGGAAGCACTGCAGGCGGTGCGCCGGCGCATGCCGGACGCGATCCTGCTCGATTGGACCATGCCGGTGATGAGCGGCATCGATTTCCTGCGTCAGCTCCGCCAAGAGCCCGGCGGCGATAAACCGACGGTCGTATTCTGCACGACAGAGAACGACGTCGAGCGCATTTCCGAAGCGCTGAAGGCTGGCGCGGACGAATACATGATGAAGCCGTTCGACGGCGACATCCTCCATTCCAAGTTCGCCGAGGCGGGCCTCATCTGATGTTGAACGACGCCGAGATTGCGCTAGTTGCCCGTGAAGTGAAAGCGCGCTCGGGCGCAGTGCTGACCAAAGATATGGCCGGGGCCATTTCTATTCGCTTGCAGCCTCTCGCGCGCCGCGAAGGCTTTGCCAGCGTGCCGGAGCTGATCGGCGCGGCCCGCATCCGCCCGGACGGCGCGCTCTGGAACGCCATCGCCGACAATCTCGCGCAGAGCGACACGCGCTTCTTTCGCGATCGCTCGCAGTTTGAAAAGCTGCGCACCACTCTGCTGCCGGCTGCGCTGAAGCAGCGCGGGCACGAGCGCGTGCGGATTTGGTCTGCTGCGTGCGCGACTGGGCAGGAAGCCTATTCGCTAGCGATGATCGTCGATGAATTGCGCAACGAAGGCCTGAGCCCAGCGGTCGAAATCGTGGCGACGGATCTTTCCGAGCGCCTGCTCGATAAAGCCCGTGCTGGCCTCTACACCCAGTTTGAGGTGCAGCGCGGTTTGCCGATCCGGAAGCTGATCGCCTATTTCGAAAAAGCCGGCGACCTCTGGCGCATTTCCGATCGCATGCGCGCGGGCGTGCGGTTTGAGCAGCAAAATCTGATGAAGCACCCAGGCCAGCTCGGCCAGTTCGACATCATCCTGCTCGCGCACGTCCTGCCCTCCTTTGACCATGAAACGCGCATCGACGTGCTCCGCCGCGTGGCGGATGCGTTGACGCCGAACGGGGTCCTGCTCTTGGGCGCGGGCGAAACGCTGCCGGAAGGTTGCGATACGTTCACGCTGGAAGCCGGCGTCGCACGCAAGCCGGTGAACGCGCGCGTCGCCGCAGCGTGAACCCTGACGCCCGTCATCGCTGACGCGCGTCAACATCATTCAAACACCGCACGGCGCTTGACGTAGGCCCGTAATACACGCCTGCTAGCTGACGAGTTTCAGCTGAGGCGCGCGTGTGACGGCAACCAATACTCCTTCCCAACACGCTACGAACACTGCCGAATGGCGGAACGGCTGGCGGGTCGTGCTCGGCGCGGGCATCGGCATGGGCACCGGCGTTTCGCTCTATCTCTACGTCGCCAGCATTTTCATCGAACCGATCCGCACCGAGTTCGGCTGGTCGCGCGGCGATCTTGGCATTGGCGGCATGGTGTCCTTTGTCACCGGCGCCATCGCACTTCCGATCATTGGGCGGTTTGTCGACCGCATCGGCTTTCGCCGCGTCGCCATCGCTTGCGCGTTGGGGCTCGCTTCGGTGTATGCGCTGACGGCGCTGCAGCCGGGTGTGTTTGCAGTGTACCTGCTGTTGATGGTGGCCGGCGGCATTTTCGGCGGCGGCACCTCGGCGATGGTGTACACGCGGCCGGTGATCGCAACGTTTGCGCGCCAGCGCGGCCTCGCGCTTGGATTTGCGACGGCGTGCACCTCCATCGCGGCGATGATCGCGCCGCCGCTGCTTGGATATGTGATTGGCGAACATGGCTGGCGCGCCGGCTTCTTCACGCTGGCGACGCTGACGGCGCTTATTGGGCTTCCGCTGGCGCTCGCATTCATTGGCCGCGCGCGAGAAGCGGCGGCGCATGCTTCCGATGACGTTGACGAACACGCGCCACGCGTCGCGGACGTGACGCTTCGCGAAGCGCTGCGGACCAACCGGTTCTGGCTTTTGGTGCTGGCGATTGCCTGCATCAACATTCCAGGCTCCGGCGTCCTCGGACAATTAGCGCCGCTGGTGAGCGATACCGGCCTCGATGACGGCGCGGTGGCGCTGGTGATGAGCGTATATGCGGCGGGCCTGCTGATTGGGCGCGTGCTTACGGGCTTTGCGCTCGATCGCTTCCCTGCCCCTTGGGTCGGCGCGATAACAACATCGGTGCCCGCCATTGGCATCATCCTGCTGATGCTGCCGGAGCCATCGTTTGCGATCGCGGCGCTGGCGGTGGGGATGATTGGCGCGCAGCAAGGGGCGGAGGTCGATCTCTTCGCCTACTTCATCAGCCGTAGTTTCGGACTGAAGCATTATGGCGCGATCTACGGCGTCATCGCCATGGCCGGCGCTTTATCGACGGCGATCGCGCTCGTCTCATTCGGCCAAATCCACGACGCCACCGGCTCGTACGACATTGGTCTTACGATCGGCGCGGTGCTGTTCTGCATCGGGGCGCTGGCGTTCGTGGTGATGGGACGGCGCCCGCCCGAAGCGCCAGCAATTGCGACGGCTTAAGCGGGGTTCGCGCAGCCCGGACGTCCGAAACTTTAAGTCTGGCAAATCGGCTTTCGTCTTGCGCTATCGCGTCAGCGACGGCGCCGTGACGATCACGCGCGTCTGGCACAGCCTCCAAAACGCCCGCGCTGAACTTCCCTTCTCCCGCATGGGCGGGAGAAGGTGGTCGCGAAGCGACCGGATGAGGGCGGGCGCTAGAAGGTCGAGCACGGCATCGAACGCAGGGCTCTATCCTGAGACACACACCCTCACCCGGGGGCGAGGTGCGTGCGGTATCTATCCCACACCAAATCCCGCTCCCGCCCTTCAAAATCGGCCCTCGCACCGAAATCTATCCTCACCCTCCCAAAGCTCGCGCATAATCCCTCCGTCCGCACACGGGAGGTTTCTGAGACGTCCGAAACTTTGAAACGTGCGGAACGGGATCGGCGCGGTGGCGTCGCGGCGATGAAAAGCGAAAGCCGATCATCACCGAGCAAGCTCCCAAGCTTTGGCGCGCGAGAAGGCCCTCATGGGTACGCCGCCGCCGAAAGCGTAAGAGTGAAGCGAACGGCGTCCACATTGCCTGCGAAAACCGCAGGGTCCACGAACGGCGGACGTTCGTGCGCGCATCACCGGCACATGGCTACGGCGCTAAGGCGGCCTGGCGGCTCAGTCGCTTGGATACGCCGGTAGCAACGCCCTTGGCCAATCCGGGCCAAACGATCCACGACAGGGCGCGTGAAGACACGCGGCGTTGCACGGCGACGTGCAACGCATCCCAAGGCACTACCCAGCGCGTCTCACGCGCCCTGCTCCCGATCTTTCGCGGAGCGCATTTCAGCAAACCCGGATCGCCGGCCGCGCCCGCGCGTCACCAGCCGTAATTGAAGCTCACGCTGACGCGGCTCTTCTTCGCCTGATTCATCGGCACTTCGTGGCGGACGAAGCTTTCCCACATCAGCACTTCCCCTGCTTTCGGCGCGATGTAGACGAAACTCCGCTCACTCTCCGGCGCGTCGTCGCTGCGTTTCGGCGCCGCCATCATCATGGCATGACGCGGATCTTCGAGCTTCAGCGCCGACGCATTGTTCGGCACATCGACGTAATACGTCCCGCTCAGCACCGAATGCGGATGGATGTGGCCGGCATGAACGCCGTTTGGCTCAAGCACGTTGATCCAGATCGAGTCGAGCTTCAGCTTGCGGCGCCCAAGATCCAGATGCAGTTCGCGCGCAAAAACCGCTGCGTGCTTATCCAACACCTTCACCAGCGTGTTAAAGTCTGGATCGCGTTTCGGCAGATCATCCAGCGAAGCATAGGAGGTGTAGCCCTTATAGCCGTGCGCCCTGCTCCACCCCTGCCCGGCGACATCATCTTCCGCGATCGCCCGGCAGCTCTTCAGCAGCGCCGCATTGTCCACGCCGGCGAGCTCGGCGCGATAAAGCTTGGTGACGAAAAGCGTCTTGATCTCCATGCGCGCTGCTTACGGGCGCCGACGTGTCTCGCGCAAATTCATTCGCTCGGAAGAAAGTGGCGCCTTCCGGGGAACGGAAGGCGCCAGGTTACACGTCCACGCGGGAGGCGGAGGACGCTTCGTGCGGGGCAGGAGTTATCGGGCGAGTTGCGCGGTCTGCACGGCCGGCGTGATCGAAGCGATCGTCAGCTGTTCGCCGCGTTGCACGTCGCAACGGACGTTCTGCAGATTGCCGCCGCGCCACAGATCGAGATCGACGCGGACAACGCGCGGGCGAACGCGGATTTGGTCGAGCCGCACCGTGGCGTCGGCGCCGGCCTGGGCTTGGACTTCCGCCCGGCAGAGCGCGATCGCCTGGTTGCGTTCGGCAGTGAGATCGTTGGCATTGGCGACGCTCGGGATGACCAGAACAGCGGCTAACGCCATGGCAGACATAACAAAATTCTTCATTTGACCCTCCGGGGAGATGAGGGACCGGCCGAACTATGATGACCGGTCTATTTGTTGGATATCACTAGACCGGTCGTCATACAAGTGCTATTTTTGGGTCATGGCAAAAGTTTCATCGGCTCGTGAAGACATGCTGGCCGCCGCCGTCGATCTGTTCGGTGAGCGTGGCTACGAGGGCGTTGGCATCGCCGAATTGCTGGCGCGCTCGTCAGCGCCGCGCGGCTCTCTCTATTTCCACTTCCCAGGCGGCAAAGAGCAGATCGGCATCGAGGTCGTCGGCCGCGTCGGCGCCGAAGTCGCCGCGCGCTTTCGCGGGCTGCACGATAGCGGCGTCGATCTGATCAAGTTCATCGAGATGGTTTTCAAAACCACCGCAAAAGAGTGCAAAGACCGGTGTTATGTCGCCTCGTGCCCGATGGCCGCGATTGCGACAGGTTTCGGCGAGGGCAACCCAAAGCTCGGCGCCGCCGTCGGCGAAGCCTTCTCGCTGTGGGAGCGCGAGATCGCCGCCGCCGCCGAAGCGCGCGGCATGAGCCCCATCAACGCGAAAGTGTTTGCTTCCGCCATGCTGGTGGCGATCGAAGGCGCGTTCGTCGTCTCCAAGGCGCAGCGCTCATCAGCGCCGCACATCAATGCCTCGCGCGCCATGCAAGCGTTCGCGGCCTCCCTCCTCGCGAACTGACCGGCAAGGTCAGTGGCTGATCTACTCCGCCGCCATCGCGGTCGGCGCAGTCTGCGGACCGCGGATGAGTTTGCCAGGATGAACGCGTTGGTACTCACCGTTGCGGAACGTCACCTGCCCTGACTTGATCGTGGCGACGTAGCCGTCGGCCTTTTGCAGCAGACGTTTGCCGCCGGCGGGCAAATCGAAGGCGAGCCACGGCTTTCCAAGTTTCACCGCGTCGAAATCAATGATGTTGATGTCGGCGAGGTAGCCTGGCGCGATGAGGCCGCGATCCAAGAGCCCGTAGAGCACAGCCGTATCGCGCGCTTGGCGCTTTACAGCGTGCTCGAGGCTAATGCGCTTGCCGGCTCGATCACGCACCCAGTGCTGCAGCATGAAGGTTGGCGAAGCGGCGTCACAAATCGTGCCACAATGGGCGCCGCCATCCGAAAGCGAATTCACGCAATCGTCCGACATCTGCAAGCCTTCGAGGAAATTCAGATTGCCATCGGCGTAGTTCAGGATCGGGAAGTAGACGAAGCCTGTTCCCTCATTCTGCATCAGCAGATCGTACGCGTACTCGGCCGGCGAAACGCCCGCCGCAGCGGCGCGCGCGGCGATGGTTTCGGACTGCGTGGGTTCGTAGTTGAAGTCCGGTCCCATCTCGAATTGCAGCGACCAGCCGCCGGCGATGATCATCAGCAAGCCGATGACGTCGCTCTCCGGGAAGACGCTGTCTTCGGTGATCATGCGTTGCTTGAACGCAGGATCCTTCAAGTGCGCGAGCTGTTCGGCCCACGGCTTGTCGATGATTTCGAGCCAAGCAGGCTTGAAGCGGAACGGATGCACCGTGCCTTGCCAAGCCATGACGATGCCATTCCCGCGCAGCGCAATCTGCGCGACGATGTTTGCGCCTTTGGCGTTCTGCGCGCGCATTTCGCTGATCTGTTCTGGGAGCGGCAGCTCCTTGGCGATCGATTGCAGCGCCGCGAACGTGACAGGCAAGCCGGTCTCGCGCGAGAGCTCGCCCATCCACTCGAACTCGTTCCATTCGCGCTTCAAGTCTGACGCCATCTCGAACACGCCATGACCGACGCGGCCCATAGCGCGGCCGATGCCAATGAGCTCTTCCTTCGTCGCGGTTGTGCCCGGCACGAGTTCGCGGTCGACGGATTTGTGCAGGATCGTGCGCGAGGTCGAGAAGCCGAGCGCGCCGGCGCGCAAGCCCTCCTCCACGACCTTCGACATTTGCGCGATGTCGGTTTCGGTCGGCTCCTCATTGCGCGCGCCGCGTTCGCCCATGACGTATGCACGCACCGCGCCGTGCGGGACATGCGTGCCGACATCGACGGTGCGCGGCAGGCGTTCGAGTTCGTCCAGGTATTCGGGGAAGGTTTCCCAATTCCACGTCATGCCTTCGGCGAGCGCGGTTCCGGGAATGTCTTCGACGCCTTCCATAAGGCCAATGAGCCAATCGTGTTTGTCGGGCTTGGCGGGCGCGAAGCCGACGCCGCAATTGCCCATCACGACAGTGGTGACGCCGTGCCACGACGACGGCGCCATTTCCTGATCCCAGGTGGCCTGGCCGTCATAGTGCGTGTGAATGTCGACCCAGCCGGGCGAGACGATCTTGCCTGTCGCGTCGATCTCTTCCTTGCCCTTGCCGAGGTTCGGCCCGATCGCGGTGATGAGGCCGCCATCGATGGCGACGTCAGCGACGAAACGCGGCGCGCCGGAGCCGTCGACAATCGTGCCGTTGCGGATGACCAGATCGTGCATCGCGATCCTCCCGTTATGTTTGCGCCAATAGAGGCGCCGACGCGGGCGGATGGCAATGTTCTCCGTGCGGAAAGCCGATCTAGGCGCGCTCAATCAGGGCCGCGAAACAACCGCGGCGGGCGTAATGGGCGTGGATGTAAGCGACGTCAGGGTTGGCGAAGAAGCGCTCAATGAGCGCGGCGGCCTCCGCCCCTTCGGTGAGTTCGGCTTCGATCATCATGTGGCCCGCATCGAAGCCGCGCAGCGAGAGCGTCCGGCGCGCCAGCGCGGGCGGGATGGCGTCACGCACAACCACCCGTTCGGAGACCTCGCGGATGAAGATTGGGCCTTGCTGATGGTACGGCGTATCGGCGGCTTGGTGCGTGAAATTGAGCAGGATAACAGCCTCGCCGATCTCCGCGTCGTCCAGCGAGACGCGGCAGGGCGCGACGTTCTCTTGCTCGACGCGGACGCGGCTCATGCCGCCGGACGCAAGTTGTTCATCGCTCAAGGCGTGGAGATGCGCGAAGGGCGCGGGATCAAGGCCGGTGATCTGGAATGTCATGCGGCGAGTGTGGATCAAATCGCGCGCGTGCGCTGGCCGAATTCGGACCTTATGCTGACCTGATGCGCCTCAACCAAATCACCGCCGCCGCGACCGACCTGGAGGCATCGATTGCCTTCTATCAATTGCTCGGCCTGCGCCTCATTGTGAAATCGGACCACTACGCGCGCTTCGAGCTACCCAAAGGCGAAGCGACGTTTTCGCTCCATCTCGTTGACGGCGCGATCCCGCGCGAGAATGCGCCGCAGCTCTACTTTGAGCTTTCGAATACGGGCCTCGACGCTGAAATCGAAAGGCTGAAGGCGGCGGGAATCCCGTTCGAGCGCGACCTGATGATGCAACGCTGGCTTTGGCGCGAGGCGTGGCTGCGCGATCCGGCCGGCAATTCGATCTGCCTCTATCACGCCGGTGAGAACCGGCGCTTTCCGCCATGGCGCATCGATGCGCCACCCGGCGACAACAACCTGCACCTGATCATTCGAGACGGCGCGAAGTGGGCAATCGTGAAGAGCGATACGGGCCTCGACGCCTGGCGCGGATTTCAGGAGCGCTACGCTGACTTCAAAACGTCGCTCGGGCCTTACAATCTCTTCGAGCTGCTGGCGATGATGGAAGCCGAATGGCCAGAGGAAGCCGCCGCACGGCATGATCGCATCCGCGCATTCGTGGAAAGCAGCGAGACGACCTTCGAGTTCTAGAAGTTCCAGTCGCCCCAGCCGTGCCAGAGACCCGCAAAGCCGATCGTGCCGACGAACGCGATAATCGAAAGCACGAGCAAAAGCCCAAGGCCCAGCATCACGATCGCGCCAATCCAGGAAATGCGCGCGAGCAGTAGTGAAGTGTCGTCGCGTTCCTGCTGCGCTTGGCCCGCCGCGATCACGCCAACCACGAAGGCCGCGATCGTTGGTATCAGCGGCACGACGAATCCGAACACCAGACAGATGACGCCAATAATCCCGAGCACGCGCGAGCTGGATTGGGGCGCGCTGAAGCCTGCGGCGCTGCCCATGCCAGGCACGGCAAACACCGCGCGCGCTTGGCCGCCCTCCTCCAAATAGTCGACGATCTGGCCCGGATATGGCGACCCGCCCGACCGCCACTCGGTCAGCGGAAATTCCAACCGCCGCTCGCCCTCGCCGAGGAGAACGCCGCGTCCGTCATGGATGCCGAGAATGGTGCCGCGCATGAAAGCTCCGCTGAATCGCCAGCCGCAATGTTCACACGCGCAGCCTTAAGTCTCAAGCGCACCCTAACTGCCGACGCGCCGGCAGGTCCAAGTGGCGCTACCAGCGCGCCACCTCACTTCTTCGCGGTTGCCGCTGAGTTCATGCGAGTCATTACGCGTGTAACGAAAACCGACGCCCGCACTACTGGCGCGCGTTAGGCGGATGCTTGGGCGCCCGAACGGAACAACGGTCGCCGTGCCGCGCTCGTCATTGAAGATGACACGAAGCGCCGTGCTGTTCGAACAGCGGTAGGTCCGATAGGTCTGCGCCGAGGCCGACGCCGCGCTCAACGCCGCGAAAGCCGCCGCCGCAAGCATGATCCGTTTCATGCGCCTCTCCCGTCACTGCAGGTGTCTCGACGCGTTTAGACCACGCATGGGCGCGCGCCGCCCCTCACGCTTGCGCGATTGCGACGAACGCCGCGCGCGTCCAGACCAAACGCAGTCATGCTTGAGACATGGCGTTATTCCGCGATCAGCCGGCTCGGCGCGCGGATCGCATCCGGCGATTGATTGAGCGCGAGTATTTCCGCGATCAACGAAATCACCGATGACGAACGATCACCCTCGTCCGCTACATCGCGGCACAGGCCTTCGGCGGTTTCGTCACCGCATGAACGGCCAATGGCCGGACCGGCGCGATAGCGGTGGCCGCCATAGGCGATCTCGGCGGCGTAGCGGCCGCTCCCTGTTGCCGGCACGACGCGAAAGAGCGGCACGCCACGGCCGCCGCCGCGCAGGCCGGCGGCGCGAATTGTAACTTGCGCTTCAATCGCGGCGCCGGGTCCAGCGCGCGTCGTATCGGCGCGCAGTAACTCGCCGACATAATAAACCATGTCATCCAACGAACGCAGACGCAGGTGCAGCGTGTAGCCGCCCACGACAAACACCGGATCGCAGACCTGGCCTTCGCGCGGTGCAACCGGCCTCACCGGCGCTGTCGGGCCGTAGGCGTCCACGAGACCGCACAACGGCCGGCCGCTTTGCAGATCGATACCGCGCTGGCGCGGATGCTCGTCCGCCGCGGCCAAGAAGGCGCGTACTTCGCGCACAAAATCGCACCCCTCGGTTTGCACGCTGGCGACGCAATCGTCGAAGATGGTGTTCGCTTCGTTTGTGTAGGTGTAAAGGTGGTTGTCGGGGCCGGTCTTCTCGATCGTCTCGACCATCATCAACAACAACAAATCGCGCGGCCAGCCGCTGTACCAATAGTGCTCGAAGACGTTCGCTGGCGTCGGCTGGAAAGCGGTGCGGGTTAGCGTTTCGGCGCTGAAGGGCTGCACAGCGTAACTTGGGCGAGAGGTTCGTTCGCGCGAGGCGCTTAATTCACCGAAACCCCAAGGCGAGTCGATGTCCCCAAGCGGCACACCACCAAGCGTGGCGGAGCGCGATGTGGTCCAAGATGGGCTATCGGAAATGCCCGTCATGGCGAGGTAGTGACGCGGCATGCGATCGCGCGAACGGAGAATGTTCAGCAGAATTTGCGCCGAGACGGCCTGCGCGTAGGCTTCATTGAAGGCCACCGCGTCGTCGGCGATTTGGCGCGTCAGGCGTTCGCGCTGTGAGGGAATATCGGGCGTGGTAGCGCACGACGCGGCCAGCAAAGCAGCGGCGCAGGCGGCGACAAAAGACTTCATGGCTCCCCCTCCGGACGCTCAGCAGATTGCGCGCCTGGTTGACGTGGCCAAGCAGGTTCGCTTGAAGGGCGCGCATGGAGCATCTGATCGAAGGCTACCGGATCTACCGGGAAACGCGCTGGCCCGAGCTGCGGAGCCTGCACAGATATCTCGCCGACCGCGGACAGGCGCCGCGGACGCTCGTTATTGCTTGCGCGGACAGCCGCGTGGATCCGGCGACCATCTTCAACGCCGGCCCCGGCGAGCTTTTCGTTGTGCGCAACGTCGCAAACCTCGCTCCGCCCTTTGAAGAGGCGCCCGGATTTCATGGGGTCAGCGCCGCCATCGAGTTCGCGGTGAAGCACCTGAAGGTCGATACCGTGCTGGTGCTGGGGCACGCGCAATGCGGCGGCTGCGCGGCAGCCCTGGAAGAGCGCGCGCGCGATCCGCACTCGTTCCTGGACGCCTGGATCAGCCTCCTCGACACCGCCAAGTCCCGCATCCCGCCAGACGGTGACCGGCTCACGAAGCTTGAGCACGAAAGCATCCGCGTCACCCTGGAGAACCTCGCCACATTTCCGTTCGTTCAGGATGCAATCAAGACGCGAGGGCTTAACCTTGTTGGCATGCGCTACGGCGTGGCGGACGGCGGGCTTGAACTGTTGAATACTGCGACGGGCGCCTTTGAGCCGGTGCTTTGACGCGAATTCACAGTATTGCCGCGCGTAGCCGGGTGGCATGACTTTTGTTCCGTGGTATCCCGGTCACGGTGGTGACTGGCACGGGGCGCAGGAGACGTCATGGCGGACGTACTCATAGTTTGTGTCCGCGAGGACGAACCGCAGGCTAAGGCGCTTGCGGACATGTTCGAGGCTGCCGGTTTCTCAATTGGTGGAGCGCCTTCGAGCGATGGCGCGCTGCGTTCGAGCGGCGCCGGCGTCGTCGTCTGGTCGCAGGCCTCGATCCGCTCTCGGCCATTCCTCGATGCGGCCCAACGCGTGATCAACGCCAACAAGGCGGTGGTCGCGAGCCTGATAGAACCGCCGCCGCCCTCAAGTATCGGCGAGTCCCCTGCTTTTGACCTCTCGCGCTGGGATGGCGATCCCAACGATCCCGCGCTCGATCCGCTCTTCTTCGCCGTCGACCGCATGGTGAACGCAGCGCGCGCCGGCGTCGGAGCAACGCAGCGCGAAAGCCGCGATTACGATCCCCCGCCCCCGCCACGCCGCACGGCGATCCAGGCTGAACCGCCGCCGCGCCGGCAAGAGCCGCAATATCGCGCGCCGCCGGAGCCGCCGCAAAGCTATCGCGTACCACCGTCATCCGATCCGCTGGGTTCGGAGGCGGAGCACTGGCGCGCGATCCGCGACAGCCGCAATCCGGCGGACTTCATGGATTATCTGGCTCGCTACGGCCCCGATGGCGCGTTCTCCGAAGTCGCCGAACTCCGCTTGAAACAGCTGACCGGCCCGGGCGAGGCGCCCGCAGCGCCGCCGCGTCCCACTGTTCGCCAACCGGCGCCGCGCGCCGAAGCGCCGCGCCGCGCCGATCCGCCACCGCGCCGCGACGGTGCGCTGCCGCCAACGCAACGCCGCCTTGACCCGCCGCTTCAACCTTCGCGGCGTCCGCCCATCGATCGCGACTACACGCGCGATCTGCGCGATCCGCCGAAAGGCCAAGGCGGACCGCTGCGCGCCTTTGTCTTGATT
The DNA here is from genome assembly GCA_937967425.1 of uncultured Caulobacteraceae bacterium. The sequence goes on along the minus strand of CALBST010000283.1, from coordinate 15,271 downwards.
GCACTGCTTGGCGGTGCGGCTCTCTTCGGCGGCCTCTATTTTGGCGGCGGCATGGGCACGCCGCCGGCGACTGAGCAAGCGCTCGAAACGCAAGCCGCGCCGATTGAAGAAACCGCCGGCGGCGAGGAGTTCTCTGAACTCGAAGAAGCGCCGAGCGTGCCGCTCTCGCAAGCGGTGACCAACCGCCCCGACCGGCAGACGCAGGCGGCGCGCAGTGAGCGCGAGCAACCACAGCGCGCCACCCGCGAAGAGCCGCAGCGCACTGTCGAGCGCGAGCAGCCGCGCCGCGAGCCGCAGCAAACCGCCGCCAATCCCAATAACAACGCCGCCGCACCGAACAGTGGGCCGGTGCCGCTCTCTCCGAATTCCATCCAAGGCAACGTCGTGCCGCTCGGCCCATCGCCGGCCGCGCCGCAGACCGCGAACGTCGAGCCATCGATCCTCGGCTCAGCCACGCCACAACAAGCTCAACGTCCCCCGACCGGGACTGTCGTCTGGGCGCAACGTCCTTCGTCGCGCCGTATCGCGGATCTTTATCCGCGTTCGGCGTTGAATGACGGGGTCGGCGGCCGTGTCGTGCTGGATTGCCGCGTGCTTGGCGATCTCTCGGTCAGCTGCTCGGTTGCGTCCGAGACACCGTCAGGCGCGGGCTTCGGGCGCGCCGCGCTCAGCGCCGCCAACTCCTATCGCGCCCGCGCCACACTGTCCGACGGCTCAAGCGCGGTGGGTTCATCGACACGCATCGCCGTGAACTTCCAAGCGCCGCAATAGGCCTAGGGCCGCCGCCCTCTTTAGCGCGTCAGGCGCAGCGCGCCGATGCCGGTGCCGATAGCGTCAAATGCCGCGGCGAGTTCACTGGCATTGTTGGCGTTGAAATAGTGATCATCGCCGGAGGCGCAGTAGCGCATGACGCTGTCGTCGCCATTGCGGAAGCGCACGACGTAGATCTCGATGCCGGCCGCCTTGATGTTATCGCAGACTTGGCGCTGGCGGTTGTTGACGTAGGTGACGTAGCTACCGGACGAAGTGATGTTGCGACGATATTGCGGCGCGAGAATGCCGCGCACGATGCCGCTTACGAGCTGCCCCAAATTGCCGCCATCCGCGAGTTCGGTCCACACGCCCAAATGATTGTAGGCCGAGTAATCACTATCCAGCACCGGGTCGGAGCCGACGTTGGTGTTCTCGCCGTCCGACATCAGCACAATGACTTTGCGGACGTTGTCGCGCGCGGCGTTGAAGGCCTCGCCCTCGGTGAACGGCGCGTTTGGTGAGAGCACGCGCCAGCCCCAAGCCAAGCCTTCAGCCTGATTGGTGCCGCCGCCGTTCCAGTGTTGCATCCCGGCGACCGCGGCTTGCATCGTCGCCCTGTTCGTGGTCAGCGGCACGATCGGGGTTGGACACCCGCGGTTCGGACCGCGCGTGGTAGGCGCGGTGGTATCAATCGAGGCAGTGTTGTTGCGATACTTGAACGGGTTGAAGGTTTGCGCTTGCGCGCGCTCGCCTGTCGTCGTGCTACCCGACGCCATGCGCGTGCTCATAGTCGCGCCCGAAATATTGCCCTGGCTGTCGGTGATGTAAGAGTTTGACGACGACAAGCCGCTGATGCCATCGACTGTATCGACCCAGAAGAACGGCACAAACATCGTGTCCGGGTTGCTCGGCGTCGGCGTCGCGTCGTTGACGTCGTAAGGTTCCGGACGCGCTTCGACGCAACCTTTCCAGGTTTCATTCGAAATCAGATTGAACAACTCGAAATGATTGATGCCATCTTCCGGCGTCCATGCGTAGCAACGACTTGATTGGCCCCCTGAACTGCCAAACAGAGAACCAAGCACAGAAGCATCGCCGCGCCGCCAAGTGATCCGGTAAGGACCACTGTATCCTGTGAACGGGAGCGTCGAGAGATTCTGACAATTGTTGCCGAAGCTTGATTGCCAAGTGCGGTAAGCGATCGCACGATCTTCCAGGATCTCGCCGTTATAGGCGGCGTTGCCGGCCGTATCCATCCAAGCCATGTGAGCCTGGCTGTTGCCGATGTTCACTTGCGCCACGAATGGAACGAGCGCCACGCGCACGGTGTCGCCATCCAGCGAAAGCAAATCGTCGACGAGATCGCTGGCGGCATCGCGCAACGCCTGCATGTCGTTCGACATCGAGCCGGTGTTGTCGAGCACCAGCGCCACTTCGATCGGCGGGCTCGCGTTGGCCTGCGCCTCGGCGACGACCGCGATGTTCCAGGGATCGTCACTGATGATGCGCGCCAAGCTCATGGGCATGGGCGCCGAGACATCGACGCGGTGTCCGCCATCCGCCAATTGTGTGACGGTGAACGTCACGCCGGAGATCATGTCGCCGATCTCGGCATCGAAGAACGCGCGCGCCGCGGCGGTGCGCGCGGCCATGGATTGGTTCGAGCTGCGCTCAGCCACCAGCGCCGCGCCATCGGCTGCGTTCTGCATGGCGTTGCGGATGCCCTGAGCACGGGTGAAATCCACCGTCAGACCGACCAAGCCGATCAGCACCGTGCCCATCAGCGCCCACATCATCGCCACGTTGCCCGCGCGATCGTGCAGCATCGCACGCGTCGTACGCTTCTTGGTGAACCGCCCGATAACCATTTTCCGCCTCAAAAACGGACCCTTAGCCGATGGTCTGGGGTATCAGATTGCGCTTAACACCGGCTTTGGAAGCATGGTGAACGACGCCGATTTCGCTTGCGCCAGGGAACTTTTTGCTATTAGAGTGATATCACTTTGATGGCATGAGAGGGTATGTCATGGCCGCAGTTGAGTTGAATCGGACGCAAGAACGCAAAGCCAATACGTCCAATGGTGGGCTGATGCTGCTGGTCAGCCTTCTGCTGCTGGTGGCGCTGGTGTGGATGGTGATCGAGCTCATCCGCTACGAAAGCGGCGCGACTCTCACGTCCGTTTTGGTGCTGTCGCTAGCCTTCACCCTGGTGATCTGCGGCTTCTACACGCTGCAGCCAAACGAAGGCGCGGCGATCACGCTCTTCGGCAACTACAAAGGCACCGACCGCCAGCCGGGTCTCCGCTGGGTGCTGCCCTGGTATTCGCGCAAGAAGATCAGCCTGCGCGTCCGCAACGTCACCGGCGAAAAGCTCAAAGTTAACGACAAGCGCGGCAATCCGATCGAGATCGCGGCTGTCGTGGTCTGGCGCGTCACCGACACGGCGCAAGCGCTGTTCGATGTCGACGAATATCAGACCTTCGTCGACATCCAGATCGAAACCGCAGTGCGCGAGATCGCTTCGCACTTCTCGTATGACCATGCCGAAGATGACGAGCCCACTCTGCGCGGCGATGCCGATCAGGTGTCGAATTTGCTGCGCGAGAAGCTGCAGGAACGCGTCGCGGTCGCCGGCGTGGTGGTCGACGAAAGCAAGCTGAGCCACCTCGCCTATGCGCCGGAAATCGCCAGCGCCATGTTGCGTCGCCAGCAAGCCGAAGCTGTGCTCGCCGCGCGCCGCTACATCGTGCAAGGCGCCGTCGAGATGGTGCAGCACGCGCTCGATCAGCTCAATGAGCGCGATATCGTCAAGCTCGACGACGAACGCCGCGCCACGATGGTGTCCAATCTTTTGGTCGTGCTCTGCGGCGATCGCGACGCGCAACCGGTCGTGAACGCAGGTTCGCTCTATCAATAGAGGAGCTGATGGCGTCCGACCGCAAAGCTTTCGCGCTCAGACTTGATCCCGCGCTCCACGACGCCGTCGCCAGACTGGCGAGCGCAGAATTGCGCAGCGTCAACGCCGAGATCGAATTCCTGCTGCGCGAAGCGCTGCGCGCCAGAGGCGTAAAGCTTGGGGAAACGACAACTGGCAACGACAAAGACGGGGGTGAATGATGTCCACGACTGCGAAGTCCATAATTTTCCTGGCGATCGCCTACGCGGTGACCTGGGCCATCGTGATCACTGGCTGGAGCATGGGTCTGCACGAGCAATCGCCGCAAACGGCGGTGCTCCTGCTCGGCATTTCCATGGTAGGCCCAACCGTCGCGGCCCTGATCTGCGCCTTTGCCTTCGAGAAGGGGCAGCGCGTGAAAGCGCTCGGCCTTGGCGGACGCTGGAGCTGGTGGTGGATGGTCGCGTGGCTGGCGCCGATCGCGCTTGCCGCCGGTTCAGTCGCGCTTACGCTGGCGCTTTCGGATCGCACCTATGTCGACATCGGAACCTCAGCCGCCGCCGCCGCGGAGGCGCAAGGTCAGGATCTTTCTCAGGTCCCGCCCTTCGTTCTGAGCACAGCGTTCATCATCGGCATGTCGATTGTCGTCGGTGGTTTGGTGAACTGGCTTATCCTCACCTTCACCGAAGAACTCGGCTGGCGCGGTTATCTGCATCATCTGTGGCGCCCCGCCGGCTTCTGGCGCGCGTCGCTGGGCACAGGCCTGGTGTGGGGCTTCTGGCACGCGCCGATGATCTATCTCGTCGGCCACAACTATCCCGATCCGAACGATCGCCTCATGGGTGTCGGGCTGTTTGTGATCTTCTGCATGCTGCTGTCGCCGCTGATGACGCTGATCCGCGACCGTACGAACTCCGTGTGGAGCGCCGGTCTTTTCCACGGCATGTTCAACGCCCTCGGCGGCCTGACCATCGCCGCCATCTCCAATCCGACATTCCCGTGGAACGGCATCGTCGGCATCGGCGGCTATCTCGCACTGGCGATCGGACTGTTGGTGGTGGCGGCGTTGCGGCCACACAAGGCCGCGACCGTCTGAGGACGGGAACGTGCAGGGGCGGTTGCAGCAACGTAAGGCTGCCCTGCCCTTGCACGGCAAGGCCCAGGGGCTTAAGCACGCGCGATCCGCTGAATGGATCGATTCTTAGCCGCTGAACGCGGGCGGAGACGCATGCCGAAACGTACAGACATCAACTCGATCCTGATCATTGGGGCCGGGCCGATCATTATCGGCCAGGCGTGCGAGTTCGATTATTCCGGCGTTCAAGCCGTGAAGGTGCTGAAGGCCGAGGGCTATCGCGTCATCCTCGTGAACTCGAACCCGGCGACGATCATGACCGATCCGGGACTAGCGCACGCGACCTACATCGAGCCGATCACGCCCGAGACGGTCGAAAAGATCATCGCGAAGGAAAAGCCGGACGCGCTGCTGCCGACAATGGGCGGACAAACGGCATTGAACTGTGCGCTGACGTTGGAGCGTACCGGCGTGTTGGCCAAGCACGGCGTCGAGATGATTGGCGCGAAGGCCGACGTGATCGAGAAGGCCGAGCACCGGATGAAGTTCCGCGATGCAATGGATAAGATCGGGCTTGAGAGCCCGCGCTCGCGTTTGGTCAACACGATGGAGCAAGCGCTAGAGGCGCTTGAACACGTGCAGCTGCCTTCGATCATTCGCCCATCGCTGACGCTTGGCGGCCTGGGCGGCGGCGTGGCCTACAATCTGGAAGAGTTCAAAGAGATCGTTGAGCGCGGCCTCTCCGCTTCGCCAATCTCGGAAATTCTGGTCGAAGAAAGCATCATCGGCTGGAAAGAATACGAGATGGAGGTCGTCCGCGACCGCGCGGATAATTGCATCATCGTCTGCTCGATCGAGAACATCGATCCGATGGGCGTGCACACGGGCGACTCGATCACCGTGGCGCCGGCGCTGACGCTGACGGATCGCGAATATCAGATCATGCGCAACGCTTCGATCGCGGTGCTGCGCGAGATCGGCGTCGAGACCGGCGGTTCCAACGTGCAGTTCGCCGTGAATCCTGCAAACGGCCGCATGGTGGTTATCGAAATGAACCCGCGTGTGTCGCGGAGTTCGGCGCTAGCCTCGAAGGCCACCGGCTTTCCGATCGCGAAAGTCGCCGCCAAGTGCGCAATCGGCTACACGCTCGACGAAATCGCCAACGACATCACCGGCGGCGCGATGCCGGCGAGCTTCGAGCCGACGATCGACTACGTCGTCACCAAGATCCCGCGCTTTGCGTTCGAACGCTTCCAAGGCTCGGACACGACGCTCACCACGTCGATGAAGTCAGTCGGCGAAGCGATGGCGATCGGGCGAACCTTCCAGGAATCGCTGCAAAAGGCGCTGCGCTCGCTCGACACCGGCCTCACCGGCTTGGACGAGATCGACATCGAAGGCGCGTCGGATGAAGACAACGGCCGCGCCGCCGTGCGCGCGCGCCTGGTGACGCCGAAATCCGATCGCTTGCTTGTTTGCGCTGAAGCGCTGCGCCGCGGGCTGAGCGTCGAGGACATCTGCGCGGCATCGCACTTCGATCCATGGTTCGTGCGCCAGATCGCTGAAATCATCGAAAAAGAGGCCGAAATCCGCGCCAACGGGCTGCCGAAGGACGCCGTCGCGTTCCGCGCGCTGAAGGCGCAGGGCTTCTCCGATGCGCGCCTCGCCAAGCTCACCGGCCAACGTGAACGCGATGTGCGCGCGGCGCGCCGCAAACTCGGCGTACGCCCGCAGTTCAAGCGCATCGATAGCTGCGCCGCCGAATTCCGCGCGACGACGCCGTATATGTATTCGACGTATGAGTTTCCGGCGTACGGCTCCGATGTCGCCGATTGCGAGGCGGATCCGAGCGACCGCAACAAGATCATCATCCTCGGCGGCGGGCCGAACCGTATCGGCCAGGGCATCGAGTTCGATTATTGCTGCTGCCACGCCGCGTTCGCGTGTGCGGAGATCGGCGTCGAGTCGATCATGGTCAATTGCAATCCGGAGACGGTTTCGACCGACTACGACACTTCGGACCGCCTCTACTTCGAGCCGCTGACAACCGAAGACGTTCTCGAAATCGTCGAGACGGAGAAGTCGCGCGGTACGGTTCAAGGCCTGATCGTGCAGTTCGGCGGTCAAACACCGCTGAAACTCGCTCAACCGCTGGCTGACGAAGGCGCGCCGATCCTCGGCACCAGCGTCGACGCCATCGATCTGGCCGAAGACCGCGATCGCTTCCAGGCGCTCCTGCGCAAGATTGGCCTGAAGCAACCGGAAAACACCATCGCGCCATCGCCCGACGCCGCGCGCGCCGGCGCCGCAAAAATCGGCTATCCGGTGATGCTGCGCCCCTCCTACGTCCTCGGCGGGCTCGCCATGCAGATCGTGCACAACGAGGGCGAGCTGGACGAATACATCGCACGTGTCTCCCGCGCACTCGGCGGACCGACCGAGCTCGCAGTTTCAGAAAAGAAACCCCTGCTCGTGGATCGCTATCTGCGCGACGCCATCGAAGTCGATGTCGACGCCATCTGCGACGGCGACGATGTGTTCGTCGCCGGCGTCATGGAGCACATCGAGGAAGCCGGCGTGCACTCGGGCGATAGCGCCTGCGCGCTGCCGCCCTACTCACTGCCAAAAAAGCTGGTCGACGAGATTGAGACGCAGACGAAGAAGCTCGCGCTTGCGCTCGACGTCCGCGGCCTGATCAACATTCAGTTCGCGGTGAAGGACGACGAGATTTTCATCCTCGAAGCCAACCCGCGCGCCTCGCGCACCGCCCCGTTCGTGGCGAAGGCGATCAATCGCCCGATCGCGGCGGCCGCGGCAAAAGTCATGGCCGGCGTGAAGCTGAAGGAGCTGAAGCTAGACCGGCCCTCGAAGAAGCATGTTGCTGTGAAGGAAGCCGTCTTTCCGTTCGCGCGCTTCCCCGGCGTCGATCCGGTACTCGGCCCGGAAATGCGCTCGACCGGCGAGGTCATGGGTCTCGACGAAAGCTTCGTCGCCGCCTTCGCCAAGAGCCAGATCGCCTCTGGCATCAATCTGCCCGTCGAAGGCTGCTGCTTCATCTCGGTGAAGAACGCCGACAAGCCGGCGCTCGTACCAGTCGCCAAGGACCTGATCGAGCTGGGCTTCCGCGTGATGGCGACCGGCGGCACCGCCGATTACCTCAGCAGCAAAGGGATCGAGGTCCAGAAGACCAACAAGGTCGCCGAAGGCCGCCCCCACATCGTTGACGCCATGAAGAACGGCGAGGTTCAGCTGGTCTTCAACACAACCGAGGGCGCCCAATCCTATCGGGACAGCTATTCAATCCGTCGCACGGCGCTGGTGCAGAACATTCCCTATTATACGACTGTTTCCGGCGCGCGGGCGGCCATCCAGGCCATCCGGTTGCTCAAAGCCGGGGCGCCCCTAGGCGTTCGAGCCCTTCAGGCCTATGCTTGACGCCGGGCCGGATCGGACACAGATTCTCATTTCCTAGACGGACTTTTACACACCCCCATGGAAAAAATACCAATGACCGCCGAGGGTTACGCCGCCCTCGACGCAGAGCTAAAACGTCTTAAGACCGAAGAGCGCCCGGCGGTAATCCAGGCGATCGCAGAGGCGCGCGCCCACGGCGACCTCTCCGAGAACGCCGAATACCATGCGGCGAAAGAGCGCCAGGCCTTCATCGAAGGCCGGGTGGCCGAGCTTGAGGACAAAATCGCCCGGGCTCAGATCATCGATGTCTCGAAGCTCTCGGGCAAGCAGGTGAAATTCGGCGCGACCGTGAACCTGCTGGACGAGGATTCCGGCGCGAAGGCCAAATACAAGATCGTCGGTGAAGACGAGTCCGACGTGAAGGGCGGCAAGATCTCGATCACCTCCCCGATCGCGCGCGCGCTGATCGGCAAAGAGGAAGGCGACGTCGTCGAGGTCATGGCGCCAGGCGGGCCGAAGTCGTACGAAATTACCAAGGTGAAGTACCTCTGAGGTTCGGGGCGGTTGGGGGCTGAATGCGCAGCGCTGGCTATCAGCCCGCAGAGCCTCTGAACGTCTGGATCGTCACGGACGGGCGCGCCGGTATCGAAGCGCAAGCTCTTGGGCTGGCCGAAGCGATCGCGCGGCGCGCGCCGATCTCACTCACGACCAAACGCGTGCGGTTGCGGACGCCGTGGCGCTGGCTGCCGGCAGGCATGGTGCCCGCGCCGCGCCAGGCGACCTCACTAGACTCTGACGCCATCGAGCCGCCCTGGCCGGACATCTTCATCGGCTGTGGCCGTGCTTCGATTCCGTTTTCGCTCGGCGTACGCGATTGGTCGAACGGCCGAACCTTTGTTGTGCAGCTGCAGGACCCGCGCATGAACCCGCGCGAGTTCGATGCCGTCATTCCGCCAATGCACGACGGACTTGAGGGGCAAAACGTTCTGCCGATCGTCGGCGCCTGCAACCGCATCACCCAAGAGCGCATGGATCGTGCGGTTTCCGAGTATAAGCCTGTCAATCTCGAAGAGCTGCCGTCGCCCCGTTTCGCCATTCTCATTGGCGGCAAATCCAAGCGCCAGGACATTTCGCCGGCGCGCGCGCGCGCGATTTCCGATTCACTCGCAGCCGTGCAACGCGAAACCGGCGGCTCCCTGATGGCGACGTTGTCACGCCGCACCAGTCACGCCGCGCGCCTGCAATTCCGTACCTGGCTCGCGCCGCATTGCGCGGTTTTCTATGAGGACGAGGGCGCCAATCCGTATCCGGCGATCCTTGGCGTCGCCGACCACATCTTCGTCACCGCCGACAGTGTGAACATGGCGACGGAAGCATCAGCCACCGGCAAGCCGGTGCATATCCTGGCTGTCGATGGCCAACTTGGAAAACTCGCGCGCTTTCATCAGAGCCTCGCCCGCCGCGGCTGCGCGCGCCCGTTTAACGGCAAGCTCGAGACCTGGTCCTACCCGCCGCTGCTGGAAACAGATCGCGCAGCAGCAACAGTGCTCACCGCCTGGGCCGCGCGCAAACGCTAGCCTTTCGCGAGTAGGTTATCGAGACAGGTCTTGATGTCGGCGTCGCTGACGGGCTTGGTCAGCACCGGCGCCTGCGCCAGCTCCGGCGGCGCCCCCTTCACCTTGTCGTAGCCGGTGCAGAACGCGATGCGCACGCCTTTCCCATGCAAGATCATGCCGAGGGGCAGGCTTGAAACGCCGCCCGCGAGCGTCGCGTCTAGCAGTGCGCCGTCCGGCGTTTCGCGGGCAAGCAGCGTTTCCGCCTCGGGGATCGAGTGCGCGGGGCCCATGACCTCGTAGCCCATGTCCGTCAGCCGCTCGCACAATTCCATGGCGATCAGCGCGTCATCTTCCACAACCAAAATCTTCGGCAAGTTCCCGTTCGCCCGCCTAAGTGTGACTTATCCCCGGCCCCAGAATAGCTGTGGAAAATCCGGGCGCAATTCGCAGCCTCACCTGCAAATCCGCGGCTTTCAGAGTGGTGGCGGCGACGCCATATTGGCAGCACACGAATCCCAGCAAGAGCGCAGAATGACCTCGAACGCCGCCCGTCACGCCCCCATCATCATCATCGGCTCCGGCCCGGCGGGTTACACCGCCGCCATCTATGCGGCCCGCGCCCTACGCAAGCCGATGCTCATTGCGGGTCTGCAACCGGGCGGCCAACTGACGATCACGACCGACGTCGAGAACTATCCAGGCTTCGCCGACACCATCCAAGGCCCCTGGCTGATGGAACAGATGCGCGCCCAGGCCAAGCATGTCGGCACGGACATCGTCGAAGACATCATCGTGAAGGCCGAACTGGATCAGCGGCCGTTCAAGCTCACCGGCGATAGCGGACAGGTCTATCTGGCCGACGCCGTGATCATCGCCACTGGCGCTCAAGCCAAGTGGCTGGGCCTCGACAGCGAGCAAAAGTTCCAAGGCTTCGGCGTTTCGGCTTGCGCCACCTGCGACGGCTTCTTCTATCGCGGCAAAGAAGTCGCTGTAATCGGCGGCGGCAACAGCGCGGTCGAAGAAGCGCTCTATCTCGCCCACCTGGCCAGCAAGGTCACGCTCATCCACCGCCGCGACTCGCTGAAGGCCGAGAAGGTGCTTCAGGAGCGCCTGTTCAATCACCCGAAGATCGAGGTTGTCTGGGACTCGGCGCTTGAGGAAATCGAGGGCACGGAAGACCCCAAGGGCGTCACCGGCATCGTGATCAAAAACTTGAAAACCGGCGCTCGCGAAGAGCGCAAGCTCGACGGCGTGTTCATCGCCATCGGTCACGCCCCGGCGACGGAACTTTTCAAAGGCCAAGTGGCGATGAAGGACAGCGGCTACATCATCGTCAAACCAGGCACGACCGAAACGAACATCCCTGGCGTCTACGCCGCCGGCGATGTCGCCGACGACACTTATCGCCAGGCGGTCACGGCGGCAGGCCTAGGCTGCATGGCGGCGCTCGAAGCTGAGCGCTATCTGGCCGCTCTGGAACTCGACCGCGCGCGCGGCGCCAAGGCCGGCGCAGCCGCTTAGCAACCGGCGAAACGCCAATAAAATCCGGGGCGCAACTCGCGATACGCGAACGGCTGACCCCGCAGCTCGCGTACTGAAACAGCGCATTCACGCAGACCGGCTCGCTTCGGTCGGGCGGCGATGGCGAACTCCGGTCAACGGCAAACCCGCCGGACCGGAGAACCAAAATGCTGCTTCGTACCGCCCTGCTCGCCTTCGCCGTCATTGGCGCCGCCGCCGCCGCAACGCCAGCCCGCGCCGACACCGCCTCCGTGCGGATCGAGCTGACCGGACTCCAGCCTCAGGGCCAAGTGCTGTTGCAGGTGTTCAATTCCGAGGAAAGCTACCGCGCCGGCAACGGCATCGCCGGTCGCCAGATTCCGATCACCGGCCCAACGGCCAGCGTCGAATTCAACGATGTGCCCACCGGCCAATACGCCGTGCGCCTGTTCCATGACCTGAACGGCAACGGCGAACTCGATACCAACCCGTTCGGCATCCCAACCGAGCCCTTCGCCTTCTCCAACAATGCCCGCGGCAGCTTCGGCCCGGCCAGCTGGCAACAAGCGGTGTTCACGCTCAACCCCGGCGAGAACGTCCACCAGATCGCTGTCGGAGGCGCGCAATGATCGCCTCTCGCCGTAAACTCCTTGCTGGCGCGGCGGCCGTAGGGGCCCTCGCCGCCGCCCCCGCCGCTCTCGCCAGCGAGAATCCGTGGGGCCTCGGCGTCGAGAACGCCCCGGCCGAAGGCTACGCGCCGGCCGCAATGCGCCTCGTCCAAGGCCGCGCGCCGCGGGGCCTCGCAGGCTCGCTCTACCGCAACGGCCCGGGCTGGTTCCGCTATCCCTCCAGTTCAACAGGCCACTGGTTCGACGGCGATGGCTTCGTTCAGCGCTTCGCCATCGAGGATGGCCGCGTGCGCCACAGCGGCAAGTTCGCTGACACCCTGAAGCGCCGCGTCGAGATGCAGCGCCAAGAGATCATCTTTCCCGGCTTCGGCACCCGCGGTCAGCCGCGCGCGCCGGTGGAGTCGCCCGACGACATCAACGCCGCCAACACCTCAGTGATGATGGCTGGCGGCGAACTTTGGGCCCTGTGGGAGGGCGGCTCGCCCACCCGCATGAACCCCGACACGCTGGAGACCATTGGCATCCGTCCCTTCCGCCCGGATCTCGCCGCCATGCCGTTCACGGCCCACCCCAAGGTCGAACCGAACGGGCGCATCTGGAACATCGGCGCCTACGGGCCACGCGTAATCATCTGGCGTCTCTCCGCCGACGGAACGCTTGAAGACGCCCAAGTCATCGACATCGGCCAAGCCTCGTATCTGCACGATTGGGCGGTGACCGAGCGCTATCTCATCATCCCGCTACAGCCATGGGTGCACGACCGCATGACCGCGCCGATGGTCGATGGGTACACATGGCACGGTGATCGGCCGTTCCGCATCCTGGTGCTGGACAAGAACGATTACGCCAACCGGCGCACCTACGAACTGCCGGCCATGTTCTACTTCCATACCGGCGACGCCTGGGAAGACAGCGACGGCACGATCCGCTTCGATCTCTGCGCCTCGGCCAACGCGCACTTCGTCACCGAGCAAGCGCGCAGCATGATCCAGTCGGACAGCGGCGAGACGCCCTCAGCTGAACTTGTGCTCGCGGTGCTCCACGCAGACGGCCGCGCTGAGCTGCAGCGTAGCGGCCAGTTCGGCGAATTCCCTCAAACCGATCGCCGCCGCCAGGGCCTCGCACGCGATCTCGTCGTCATCGCCAATGATCGCGAGGTTTCAACTCTCGGCCTCATGAACTGGCGCAGTGGCGTAAGCGAAAGCTACACGTTCGGCGCGGGCCAGATGGTGCAAGAGCACCTCTTCGTGCCGAAGCCCGGCGCCAGCGCCGAGCGCGACGCGTGGCTTGTGGGTGTGACGCTCAACGCGGAAGAGCGCGCGACCGAGCTGCATGTTTTCGACGCAGCCCGAGTAAGCGATGGCCCGGTGGCGACGTGGCGCAGCCGCTACGCCGCGCCCCTCGGCTTCCACGGAACCTGGCGCGGCGCTTAGGCGCGGCGCTGATCTGGCGAAGACGCGGGCGGGTTCTCCGGCTCATCCGGCTGATCGGGGCGCAGCAAGTCGTCGGCGGCATCGTTCACGGTGTGAGTTTGCGGCGGCGGCGGGACGTGCGCCGCGGGGCGCATATTGAGGGCGGCGAGCGCTTCGTCGCCCTCCTCGCCAAAGAACGCGCGCAAGCGGATGTCACGCTGGGGATATGGAATCTCGATGCCGGCGCTGCGCAGCGCATCATCGATCGCCCAGGTATAGGCGGCGTTCATCGCTTTCGGACGCTTCACCGCTTCGAGCGTGGGCCAGACAATCAGTTCGAACTTCAGAGCGCTGTCGCCGTAGCCCACGAGCCAGACCTGCGTGCGATGCTGCTCCGTGTCCGGCAGCGTGAAGGGTACATCGCGCGCCGCGGCGAGAACGCACTCGCGAACCTTCTCCTTGTCAGCGCCGATCGCAACTTGAAAGGGCACATGGATACGCCGCGTCTCCCCACGCCGCGTCCAGTTGATCATCGTGTTCTCAATGAGTTTTGAGTTGGGAATGAGCAGGTAGACATTGTCGTTATTGCGCACGCGCGTCGCGCGCGGCCCGATCTCCTGCACAACCCCGCGTGTGCCATCGTGCATCTCGACGTAATCGCCGATCTGAACAGCGCGATCGAAGACCAGCGTAAGCCCCGAGACGAACTCCTTGATGATGCCCTGAAGTCCGAGCCCGATGCCGATGCCGAGACCGCCCGCGAAAACCGCGATCGATGTGAGATCGAGGCCAAGCGTCGAAAGCCCAGCTATCAGGCCAACGAGCACCAACCCGTAGCCCAGCACTTTCTCGGCAATATAGAGCGCGGCATTGCCCGGCTCGGTGCGCATCCGGAGACGCTTCAGCGCTGTGCCGATCAGCACGGACGCGACAATGAAGGCCAACACCACGAACGCCGCACCGGCGACGCCGCCCACCGTCACCGGCGAGGCGCCAAGCCTGAAGAGCGTGACGTGGGAAAAATCGGCTAGGCCATCGAACATGGGGCGAATCCTCGGAATTCAGAGCCTCATCTATCGACCCCCGTGTCGAGCTATGCAATATTGCATCGGACGAGGCCGCCATGGGGCGCCTCAGGGCGGGCGTCACATGGATTGGGACAAGCTCAAAACGTTTCACTTTGCCGCCGAGACCGGCAGCCTGACGGCAGCCGCTGAGAAGCTCGGCGTCAGCCAATCCTCGGTGAGCCGCCAGATCGCGGCGCTGGAAAGCGACATGGGCGTGCCGCTGTTCCAGCGTCACGCGCGGGGGCTCCTGCTCACCGGGCCGGGCATGGCGCTGCGCGAGTTCACGCGCGAAATGGCCGGCGCCGCCGTGATCGCGGAATCGACGCTGAAGGATGCGCGCGAAAAGGTCATCGGCGACCTCAAAGTGACGGCGCCAGTCGCATTCGGCTCGACGTGGCTTGCGCCGCGCCTTGGCGCGTTCGCCGACACCTATCCAGAGACGCGTCTGCAAATCTTGCTCGACGACCGCGAGTACGATCTGCTGAAGCTCGAAGCCGAATGCGCGATCCGCTTGTGGGCGGCGACGCACGCCGATCTCATTCAGCGCAAGCTGCTCGAAGTGCGCGTCAGCCTCTACGCCTCGGCTTCGTATCTGCAGAAGCATGGAACGCCGAAGAACGTCGAGGATCTCGATAATCACCGCATCATCGCCTACCAGGCGGGCGTGCCGACGCCGATGCGCGAACTCGATTGGGCGCAACGCGCCGGTCGCGAAGATGCAAAGCCGCGCCCGCCGCTGCTCGAGATCAACAACGTCTACGGCATGCTGCGCGCGGTCGAATCCGGCTTCGGCATTGGCAGCGCCCCGGACTATATGGCGCGCGAAAACCCGAACCTCGTGAAGGTGCTGCCAAACCTGCAGGGCCCGAGCTTCGAGGTCTATTTCATCTACCCGAGCGACCTGAAGCGCTCCAAGCGCATCGCCGCGTTCCGCCAATTCCTGATCGATCAGGCGGCCGACTGGGAGCC
>CALBST010000282.1 GCA_937967425.1 uncultured Caulobacteraceae bacterium | reverse complement strand
AATGTAAGCCGGAACGAGCAACATCATCCGCGCCCAAGTGATGGCGAACATCGCGCCCTTGGTCCAATTCCAAGTCTCGAAGGTGAGTATGCGGCGCGCGTCGACGCTCGCGGGCGCGGCGAGATAGAGGCGCGACGTGAGTAAGAGCCACACTGCGCCGTAGAAGATCACGACCGCCAAGACCGAAGCCGGATTCTCTTCGAAGAAGCGCGTCATGACTTGCATGACCGCGGCTTGATCGGAGCCGGCCGCCTGCAGGTCGGCGGAATAACGCGCCATCGGCCCGGCGACGAGCGTGATGGTGACCGGGATCGAAAAGACAAGAACGACGATCGCCATGAAGAAGCCGACGACGACCATGGACGACCAAACGCGCCAGCCATCTTGCGACCAGCGCGCGCGCACCGCCTCCACCCCATAGAGAGCGCCGGCGACGAGCGCGCCGTAGCAGAAGGCCTGGATGATGCCGTTCGCCACCATGGTGAGGATGCCCGCTTGCGGCATGGCAAGCGCAAACGCGGAAACGAGCGTGGAGGCCGCCGCGAAGATCCCCGCGACGATGGCGATGAAGCGGATGTTCTCGCGCACATACCGCAAGGCCGCGCCGACGCTTTCACGGACTGGAACTGCCCCTGGTGACATGTCTTCAGGCTCCTTTGGCTGTGCTTATGCCGCGATTTGCCGGCGCCTGCGAGCTTGAAGCAGCGGCCTTGGCGCGGCATGTGATCGCTTATGAAACCAGTTCATGTTGTCGGCGGCGGCCTTGCGGGCTCGGAGGCAGCCTGGGCGCTCGCGAACGCGGGCGTGCCGGTGGTGCTGCACGAAATGCGGCCTGTGGTGAAAACCGATGCGCACCATACGGAAAAGTTCGCGGAACTGGTCTGCTCCAATTCGTTCCGGAGCGATGACTGGCGCGGCAATGCCGTCGGCCTCCTGCATGAGGAGATGCGGCGGCTAGGCTCATTGGTGATGGCGAGCGCGACGCCGGCGCAGGTGCCGGCTGGCAGCGCCCTGGCGGTGGACCGGGATGTGTTCTCCGATGCGGTGACGGCGGCGCTCACGGCGCATCCCTTAGTGAGCGTTGAGCGCGGCGAAGTGAAGTCCCTCGATGCGCTGCTGACGGGTGACGACGAGAGGGTGATCTTCTCGACCGGCCCCCTCACCTCGCCGTCCTTGGCGGATTCGATCCGCAATCTGACCGGCGAAGACTCTCTGGCGTTCTTCGATGCGATTGCGCCGATTGTGCATGCGGATTCGATCGACTTCGACATCGCCTGGAAGCAATCGCGTTACGACAAGGAAGGCCCAGGCGGCGACAAGGCGGCGTATGTGAACTGCCCGCTGGATGAGGCGCAGTATAATGCATTCATCAATGCGCTGAACAACGGCGCGAAGACCGAGTTTCGTGAGTGGGAGAAGAACACGCCCTACTTCGAAGGCTGCTTGCCGATCGAAGTGATGGCCGAGCGCGGGCCGGAGACGTTGCGGTTCGGGCCGATGAAGCCTGTCGGGCTGATGGACCCGCGCGTGGGCAAGCGGCCCTACGCGGTCGTGCAGCTTCGCCAGGACAACAAGCTTGGCACGCTGTTCAACATGGTCGGCTTCCAAACGAAGCTGAAGTACGGCGCCCAGGAAGAGATTTTCCGGATGATCCCAGGCTTGCAGAACGCCCGGTTTGCGCGGCTGGGCGGCATTCATCGCAATACGTTCTTGAACTCGCCGAAGCTCTTGGACAGCACGCTGCGCTTGAAGGCGGAGCCGCGTGTACGGTTTGCGGGGCAAGTGACGGGCGTTGAAGGCTATGTCGAAAGCGCCGCGATGGGGATGATGGCTGGGCGCTTTGCGGCGGCGGAGCGTTTGGGACGCGCGGTTGAGCCGCCGCCGGCGACGACAGCGTTTGGCGCGCTGATCGCGCATGTCACCGGCGGGCACATCGGAGACGGCAAAGGCTCGTTTCAGCCGATGAATGTGAACTTCGGGCTGTTTCCGCCGATCGAAGCGCCGACGCATGGCGCGGATGGGAAGAAGCTAAAGGGCGAAGATCGCTCGCGCGCGAAGAAGCTGGCGCTGGCGGAGCGGGCGCTGAGTGATTTGGCGGGGTGGTTGGATGTCATCGGAGAGAGGGTTCTTTAGTCTGAACCGCCAAAGGCGAGAAGCTTTCGCACCGTCGTTCCCTCTCCCCGCGAGGGGAGAGGGTTAGGGTGAGGGTTGGCGCAGGGCTTCGAGGATGAGCGCGGCGGCGGCGCTTGCATCAGTGAGCACAAGCGCATCGCGGATGCGCAGAACACGCCAGCCGAGGCTGTTGAGCAGCGTGGTGCGCTCGGCATCGTATTCGATTTGACCAGCCACATCGTGAGATGGGCCATCGATTTCGATGATCAGCTTCGCCTCCATGCAGGCAAAGTCAGCGATATAACGGCTGATCGGCCGTTGGCGGCGAAATTTAAAACCAAGACGATTGTCGCGCACGATTTCCCAAACGGCGCGTTCAGCGCGGCTTGGCTGTTTGCGCATGCCTCGGGCGCGGTCTCGGAGCATGCCTTTGGTTGGCGGCTGTGCCATCCCTCACCCTACCCTCTCCCCTCTCGGGGAGAGGGTTCTCTCGATCAAGCCTGCAAGCGGCGAGCAGCGAACACTCGGCTAGTCGCCGCGCTGCTCGCGACGCTGGCGTAGCTTCTCGCGGAAGCGTTCGCGGCGGTCTTCGCGGGTTGCGGGCAAGCGCTGTTCTTCAGACCCGCTCTCGGCTTCTTCCGGGGCGACGATCCCAGACTCCTCAGCGTTGACGCGCCTCTGCAGCGCCGTGAGCAACTGACGCCGCTGCTCAGGCGTCAAATCAGCGACAGCGGACGCCACGTGCTCGTGGAGCCGCGCCATCACGCGCTCGCTCGCTTGCCGCTGTCGCGCCAGGGCGTCACGGACGGCAGTAGCATCGTACGGCTCTGCCGCGATGAGACGCGCCGTTTCCTCTCGCGCCGCGCGGACTGCCGCGCGCTCGGCTTGGGTGTCGCGCCAGCCTGCCGCGAGCGCGCGACGGACTTGCGCACGCGATCCCGGCGGCAACGCGCGCAGCATGGTCGCGGGCGCGGCGACATCCTGCTCCATCGTGGCCGGGCGCGTGTCGAAGCCGCCGTTCAGCGCAAAACCCGCCACGGCGCCAAGCGCGAGTAAATTGATCGCGGCCAAGATCAGAAAGGCGACGCGCCAGTTCAATATATCTCTCCCGTATCGGCCATGAGCGCGAGTGCGGCGTCGGCGGCGCGGATATCGCCCATCCTTTGGGCGCCGCCGACGCCCAGCGCCACGCCAAAGACCGCGCACGCCGCCAGCGCCGCGACTGCGCGCCAGGGCGGCGCCTGCGGCTTAGGCGCCGAAGCCAACACTTTGCGACGCAGTTCAAGACTGATGGGCGCCTCGTCCTTCGCCTCCTCTAATGCGGCATCGAGCGTCCACGCTTCGGCGAGCACGCGCTGCCCGGCATCCGTTTTTGCGAACGCTTCAGCCGCCGCGCGCTCGCCCTGCGGCCAACGGCGCGGCGCGGCGCCGTAGGCGGCGACGAGCTGTTCAAATCGCGCAGCGTCCATCACAGGCTCCCTGCTTCATCGCTCAAACGCTCGCGGAGCGTACGCCGCGCGCGGGAGAGCAAAGATTCCAACGCCTCGACGCTGACCTCCATCGCGTCCGCCGCCTCGATATTGCTCACCTCTTCGAAGTAGCACAACGCGATCGCCGCGCGCTGGCGCTCGGGCAATTGCGCCAAGGCCGCGTGAACGCGCGCTGACCGCTCTCTCGCGTGCAACCCCTCCTCGGCGCCGGCGGCGGGATCCGCCAATGTCAGGCCAGCGTTGGGATCGGGCAATTCGCGACGTCGGCGCAAACGGTCGGTGCAGAGGTTGAGTGTCACGCGATGCATCCATGTCGCGAGCTTCGCCTCGCCGGTTCTCCAGGTCGCCGCCTGCTTCCACACGCGCAGGAACACTTCCTGCGCGACATCCTCCGCTTCCGCGGCGTCGCCCAGCATGCGCCGGCCCACGCGCACGATACGCTCGGCATGGCGGCGCACGATCTCGTTGACCGCGCTCGTCTCGCCGGCGCCGGCTCGCCGCATCAGCTCCGCATCCGGATCGTGCATCAAGCGCGCCCAAGCCCTCTCTGCCCCAAGCTTCCGCTTCAGCGGGCGCTGAGATTTATCATGCGCCGATCCGCTTCAAGACGATAAACGGCCCAGCCTGAGATTTCCGTCGCTTAAGGGCGACGGAATGTGCAGGCGCGACAATGAGGGCGGCGCCGATGACAGATTTTGCGGTGGCCCGGCCTTAGCCCTTGGCGGCGCGCGCACGCTTGTGGGCGATGGCGGCATCTTCGGCGGCGCGCCATTTGCGCCAGGTTTCCATCGAGGGGATCGGGTCATTGGCCCAGTCGGGCGCCTCGACGCCAGCGGCGGCGAAATCCGCCGGGGTTAGTGCGTCGCGCTCGTCATCTTCGGCGTTGCTGTTGAGGCGGACGGATTTCAGGGGCTCTGTCGCTGCCGGTTTGGCGGTCGCGTCATCTTCAATGACCGGGGGCGGCAGGTTCGGGTCGTCGATCATCGTTCGAAACTCTCACGAGGCCGGGACGGCCCGCTCAGCACATGGGCGGTA
>CALBST010000281.1 GCA_937967425.1 uncultured Caulobacteraceae bacterium | reverse complement strand
GCTCACCGGCGCGCTCGTACGCGGCCGCGCCCGCAGACACGCCTTACAAACGCGCACAACAAGAGTGGGACGCGCGCATGGGCTCCGCGGTGCTGTCGGCCCGGTCGTGGCGCGCCATCGCATTCGGCGCGCTGGGCTTGCTTGGCGTTAGTGTCATGTCGCTGGTTGTCGTTGCGTTGCAGCAACGCACTTTTGTGCATGTTGTCGAAGTTAGCCCCGAAGGTCAGGTGATGAATGTCCGCGCCGCCGACGGCCGCTGGACCGCCACGGAAGCGCAAAAGGCCTATCACCTTGGTCAGTTCGTGAGGCTGGTTCGCTCCCTGCCGACCGACGGCGTCGTGCTCCGCGAAAACTGGCTGCAGGCTTACCGCCTTCTGACACCGCAAGCGGCTGCGCAGCTCACCGAGATCGCGCGTCAGGATGATCCGTTCCTCTCGCTCGGCCGGGTCGGCCGCACCGTGCACATTCGCTCTATCATCGCCCGCTCCAACAACGCCTGGGAGGTGACGTGGGTTGAACGCGCCACGAACGCGACGGGAACGACTGATCCAGAGGTTTATTCCGGCGTCTTCACCTTGACGACGCGCGCGCCGCGCAACGCCGACGAGATCGCCAACAACCCGCTGGGCCTCTTGATCTCTGATTTCTCCTGGAGCCGTGAACGATGATCGCGCGCTGTTCTACTTTCGCGCTCGTTGCCGCCAGCCTTGTGCTGGTCGCCGCCTCACCCGCCGATGCACAATCGCGACGCGGCCGCACAGAAACGCCGGTCGAGACCCTGGCGGCCGCAAACTCCGCTGCGCGCCAAAGCCCAACGCGCGATGGTTTCGTGCAAGCGCGCCATGTTTACGCTTATGAGGCGGGCGCCATATATGAAGTGTACGCGCATCCAAGTTACGTCTCGACGATCCTCCTTGAGCCCGGCGAGGCGCTCACTGACATCGCCGCCGGCGATACCTCGCGCTGGATGGTGACGCAGGCCGAGAGCGAGACGGCGGAAGATCCGCGCACAGTCGTGCTTGTGAAGCCGAATGCGAGCGGGCTCCGAACCAACATTGTGCTCATTACCGACCGGCGCACCTATCTCATTGAGGCGATAGCGCAGTCCGGGTCTGCTTACTCAGCCCAGATCGCGTGGTCTTATCCGCGATCCGAAGCGACACCGCCGGCTGCGCTGCTCGACAGCATCAATCTCAATTACAGGATCCGCACCACCCGTGGCGCACGTCCAGCGTGGCTGCCCACGCGCGTTTTCGACGATGGACGCCGCACCTGGATCGAGTTCGCGCCGGATGTCGAGGCGGGGGATCTGCCGCCGCTCTTCGCGGTAACAGGCGAGGGCGCCGAACTCGTCAACTACCGAACGCTGCAGGGGCCTTCCGGCCAGCGCTATATGATCGACCGCATCTTCGATGTCGCGGAACTCCGCTTGGGCACACGCACCCCGACGATCGTACGCATCGAACGCAATCCGGTCGATCGCGTCCGCACGCGCTCACGGCACGGAGCGCGGCCATGAGCGCTACCGCTCACATCACGCCCCCAACAGAGGCGCCGCCGAACTTAGCCATCCGTGCAAAGCCGCCTTCACCGCGACGGCTATCGCGCAAGGTGCTGGTCGCGGGCATGTTGCTCGCTGGCGCTATAGTCGCGTTCGCGCTGGTCAACGGGTTGTCTGAACGTCCCGATCGTCGCGCGGCGGAAGCCCAGCAGGTCGCTGCTTCAGGCGGCCCGCCGGAATCCATCCAGGGCGCCAGCGACCAGTACGGCGCTCACGATCTCCCGGGCGCCCATGATTTAACTGATCCCGACCTGGAAATAACTTCCGAAGACACCGCGGAGCTTCAGCCGCCGCGCGATCCTGCCTGGGCGAACAGCTCCAATGGAGGCGCAGGCGCCTCTACCGCCGCGCCGGCGCCTGATCCTCAAGCCGTAGCGCGGACATCCCCGATCCTTTTCACTCGTGCTGATGGAGATAACGCCAGCGAAGACTCGGACGCGCGGTTGAATGCGCGTCTCACGCCGCCGGGCTCGCGCTATGAGATCAAGGCTGGCGATGTCATCCCTGCGGCGCTGGTCACCGCACTCAATTCTGATCTGCCAGGGCGCATCATCGCGCAAGTCACCGCACCGGTGTACGACACGGTGACAGGTCAGCATCTCCTCATCCCGCAAGGATCGCGGCTCATCGGCACTTATACAAACGGCACACGCTATGGCGATCGTCGTCTGCTGTTGGTTTGGAATCGCCTCATCCTGCCGAATGGCTGGTCCATCAACCTGCAGGAGATGAATGCGACAGATCCCGGCGGGGCGTCGGGCCTCACTGATCGCACGGATAATCATCTCGGCCGGCTTGGAATTGCTATCGGTCTCTCTGCCATCATCAGCGTCGTCGCCAACGAAGCGGAGGATGACGACGAGAACAGCAACTCGCTATCGCAAAGTGTCGGCGACGCCGCCGCTCAGCAATCTGCCCAGACCGGCGCCCGCATCGTTGACCGTGAACTTGAAGTACGCCCAACCTTGCGCGTCCGCGCCGGCACGCCCGTGCGCGTGCTGGTGACACGCGACATCGAACTCAGACCCTACCTCGCGCCGCGCACGCCGTGAGGCGGAAGGACCTCATTCCACAGAAAGCGGTGGCCGACGAACTCTGCGTGAGCATCACCACCCTCTGGCGTGCGCGCTCAAGCAAGCTTGAAGGCTTTCCGCCGCCGGTGATTGTTCAAGGCGCCGTGTTCTGGAGGAAGGCCGACCTCGATCAGCTGGAAGACGCCTTGCTCAAGTTCAAGGGCCGCGGCGTATTCGAGCGCAATCGAGAGGCGGAGCGAAAGCTCAAGCGCCTGCGCGCCGCTAAGCCCGCGACGTCAAGCGCCAAGCCCCCACCGCGTGCACCGCAACGCGACCTCTTCGACTAATAGCTCCTGGGACTGCACCGCTGGGGTGAAGCGCTCGATTGCCGTCTATGAACCCCTAGGCGCAGGCGGCCGGACATTGTTCCGGCTGACGGGGCTTTTCGCGCTGCTTGCGTCTCACCTCGGCTGCTCCGTGTTCGACCTCCGCCCGAGTAGGGCGAGGTCGAACATCATGAAGGGACGCTCCGCGTCCCGACGCCAACGAACCGGCCATCGCGCGCAGGGCGGGTCAAGCGCCTTGCCGCTTGATGCGCGCGCGCACGATGGCACTCGGTCGTAAACAGCGCCTCAAACGGCATGCAAAAACGGTGATCGCCAAGTCGCTTGTATGGCATAGAATGGGCGCCCAGGCGGGCACGCTCAAGTGAAAGGAAAACCGCCATGTTTCCCTCCCGCACGATCAGCGTGTCGATCAACAAGCCTCTCGCGGAGGTCTACGCCTTCGCACACGTCCCTGAGAATTTCATGCAGTGGGCCAGCGGTCTCGCCACCACGCTGCACAAGGAAGGCGAGCAATGGATCGCCGACACGCCTGAAGGCAAAGCCAAGGTCCGCTTCAGCGAACCCAACGCATACGGCGTCTTGGACCATTGGGTGACGCTTCCCGACGGCCAGGAGATTTACATCCCGCTTCGCGTCATTGCCAATGACGAGGGCGCTGAAATCAGCCTCACGCTCCTGCGCTTGTCTCAAATGGACGACGCAGCTTTCGAGCGCGACGCAAACACGGTCCGCAAGGATCTCGGCGTGTTGAAGAGCATTCTTGAATCTCGCTAGCCGTCACTCGATAGCGTTCGATTTGGGAAACGGCAAAGCGCTCGGATGCCACGATGGCAAAGCAGGTTCTCATCGAGGCGGTTAGTCGGGACTGGTGTCGCCGCGCTAGCCGCGGCTAGGCCTCTTGGTTCGCACCGAGCCGCGGGCGCCTTGAAGGAATGGCGCGTCTCTACCTTTCGGGCTTCGATCCGCGACACAAGGCCTGCTATTCGCCGAAATCGACGTCCGCAAGTTGAAGACCAACGGGGCAAACTGGGACTACCTTCCCAATCGCCGCACCAGCGGATGCCAGAAAAGCGCATGCACGATGAAGGGAAGTCCAACCGCCGCAGGTAATATCCAGTAGAGGATCGGCGGCAGCTCCTTCCAGAGCGGAAGCTGATCGCCGGTTTCAACATAAAACGCCGTCAGCATGAGGATGTAGGAAACGCCCATCCCCGCCAGATGCACTCGTAGCGAATTGCGCCAGCGCCCCCGACGAGCCGAGCGGCCCACCCAGGCGGCGGCGAAGGCAAGCGCACCCAAGAGAAACAGATGAACGTCCTCGGGGCCGCGCAGCGACGCTAACAATGCCGCGGATGCGAAGACCGCGACGATGGCCCAGAAATAAACATTTCCCCACCGCGAGTGCCGGCCGCGTCGCTTTGGCGAGAACATGGCAACAAGCCCAGCCGTCACCGCAACAAGACCAGAAGCGACATGAGCGCCGACGACGCTCAGGAAGAGCGGATCATCCGAATGAATGATCAGGCCAGCGACCTCTGTCGTTTCACCATGCACTGAAAAACCCTTTCGGCGCTCGAACGGCGTTCTCATCACGCCGCCGTTGACACGCACTATTTGGCGTATGCATATATGCACCGTGATGCACACACAAGGATTTTAAGATGCGCCGAGTTTGGGTCTGGGGTGCTCTCGTTATTGCCGTTCTGGTGGTCGGCTGGACGTTTCTCGCTTGGCGGGCCGGTATGTTCATTCCACACGACGGGCGCTGGGCTGTGGCGCCGGGAGAGTTCACCGACGACGGCTTTTCGCAGCAAAAGCAACTGATCACGTTGGGCGATACTCAGGTCGCCTACATCGACATCGGCGAGGGACCACCGCTCATCCTCCTGCACGGGTGTCCGTTCAGCGCCTATGAGTGGAACGAGATCATTCCGGTCCTCGCCCAGCACTATCGCGTCATCGCGCCAGACCTCTATGGTCTAGGCGACACGCCCGTGCGCCTCGATCAAGACTATCGCTTGCCGCAAGATGTTGAGATGGTGCGCCGCCTCATGGATGCGCTCGGGATCGCGTCTGCTGATTTCATCGGTCACGATCATGGCGGCGCCACAGTGCAATTGCTGATGCAGGCCGATCCAGACCGCATCCAGCGCGTCATCCTGACCAATGTTGAAGCCTACGACCAATGGCCAAGCACGCCGGAACTGCCCTATCTGCGCATGATCGTGCACCCGGTCACGAGCCCGCTCATCTATCAAGCGCTGCAGTATGAACCAATTCAGCGCGAGATCTTCTCCATCGCGGTCGAGGATGAAGCGGTGCTCACGAGCGAAGTGTTGCGGGCCTATACCGAGCCGCACATCGCCACGCCGGAGCGTTGGCAGAGATTGCGGCGGTTCTTCCGTTGGCAGATGGACGAGAGCCACAACGACATCACCATGACGGCATTACCCGGCATGCACGCCTTTGAACGGCCGGTGCTGTTATTGTGGGGCGAGCGCGACGAGAATTTCGGTCCCCATCTCGCACGCAGGCTGGCGCGAGACATTCCAGGCGTGCGCGGCATTCACTACCTGCGCAATTCGCAGCACATGCCCATGCAAGAAGAGGATGAGGAATACGTGGCCGTTGCGCTGGCGTTCCTGCAAGACGGTGCGGTTTCCGATGAAGCACAAGCGGCGCTAACGGAAGCACGCGCATCGGGTGAGGGATCGTGATCGAGTTCTATGCGGCGAGGACGCCGAACGGTCGCAAGATATCGATCATGCTGGAAGAGTGCGCCGCGCGCTACGAGACGCACATGATCGACATCGGCAAAGGCGAGCAGTTCGACGCGGACTTCACCCGCATCAACCCCAACGCGAAGATTCCAGCTATTGTCGATCATGACGCGCCAGAGCCGGTCATCGTCTTTGAGTCAGCGGCCATTCTCATTTATTTGGCTGAGAAGTTCGGAAAGTTGATTCCGAAGGACGCTCGCGGGCGCGCGGCGTGCATGAGCTGGACGGCTTGGCAGGTGGCCAATGTCGGCCCGATGTTTGGCCAAGCGCACCATTTCACCAGCAAAGCGCCCGAGACATGCGCACACGCCATCGAGCGTTTTTCGACCGAGACGGCGCGTTTGCTGCACGTGCTGGACAAACGGCTTTCCGAAGAAGCGTTCCTCGCCGGCGACTATTCCATTGCCGACATCGCGGTGTTCCCTTGGATTAGGGTAGCGCTTGAACCGATAGCGAAGGCCCGGCCGGACTTGGTGGGCGACACGCCCCACATTCGGCGCTGGTTTGCTGAGGTGAACGCGCGGGGCGCCGTGCAGCGAGGTTTAGCAATGGGGCGCTGACCGTTTCGTTCGCAGCTAGCTCCGAACCTTTCGCTTGGGCCCTGGGCAGCAGGTAGCGACGAGGGGAGTAAACGCATCCGTTATGGCGGCGAGCTTCATCATGATGACCGGACCGTCGAGTTCATAGAACACCCGCCGGCCTTCCTTGCTGGACGCGGCAATGCCCGCTTGCTCCAACACCTGGAGATGACGCGACACAACGGAGCGGTCCTGGGGCAGCCCGTCCGCGATCTCGCCAATATCGGCGCGACCAAGTTTGATCATCTGGCGCACGACTTCGAGGCGCGCCGGCTCGCAGAACGCCTTGAAGAAATCTGCGTCGAGGACGGCAAGACACGCGTTCGCGGCGGCCGTGCGAGAGGGCTTTTTCATGCGCGCATATTACGTGCAGGGAGGCGCACATATCAAGATGAGACGCCCCACAGTGTTCAGATGAAAAACACTGGCGCGAAGCCGCCGCCTGGCGTGCGGAAATTCGTCGTCTGCCCTTGATAGAGCCGGGCTGCGGCCAGCAGCGTTTTCCCGGCGTAGGTGTAGAGTCGCACATCCAGCTTGCGCTGCACGCGCTCGCCGTCGACGAGAATGGTGCGCTCGCTCGGCGGGGCGAACTCCTGCGCAATATAGTCGCCGCGCCGAATCGTCTCCCACGCACTCGTCGTCAGCTTGTCGCCCCGATAGACCGCCTTGCCGCCGTGACCGGACGCCGGCTTGAAGAAGAGGCGCCTGCGCTCCGACCAAAGCACTGATGCGTTGGCGTCGGTCACGTGCTGAGCGCAAGGCAGGCCGGCGAGCGCCTCTAGCTCCGGTTCTGCAAGGCCCCAGCCGCGCAATTGATCCCGATCCGAGAGCAGCGTCAGGTTGCGCTTGTCCGCGTGGAGCGCATGGTTGCGCGCGTTGGGCGTGAGCACAACGGCGCCGTCAAGATAGGCGGCCCGAAGGCTCGCGCTTTCGGGCGCGGCCAGCGCGAAGTCGACTAGGCGATTGTAGACCAAGTCAATCCGGCGGCCGTCTGCCAACAGCGCGCCGTCTTCATAGCGAAGGGTGCGCGGATCAGCGATGAAGGTTTGATACCCGCTCCCTTCAAAGAGCGCCTTGGCGAGCAGGAATTCGGGATAGAGATATTGGCTCTCTGGCGCGTCATCGACGATGGCGATGGTCTGCAAGCGAGCGTCTTGGCGCTGCGTGCGCCACTCGGCTTCGAACATGGCGATGACGGATGGCTCGAACGCGGCGAGCGCTTCCCGCGCCAATGCGCGCTCCACTTCGCTACAGCATGCGATCTGTGCGCGCGCCAAAAACGCATTGAGGAAGGCGCCGCCGGCATTGGTGTTGACCTCGATCAGCTTGGGGCCTTCGTCGCCCACGTGGAAATCATAGCCCATGAATGCCCCGCGCGGACCAAAGTCGGGCCGTGCGGTCTCGGGCGCCCAAGCCAGCGTGGCGCTCTGGTAGCCTGGAAGCTTGGCGGCCGCTTCAAGCGCGGTCACGATCGCTTGCATCGCCGCCCCATCGCTCTTGGGAAGAAACACCGGCGCATGCGAATAAAGATGTGGCCGCGCGGCGATGAGGTCGGCGAAATTGGCGTCGCCGGAGGCGGCGCGTAACGCATCGTCAAGCGCCGGCCGATCCAGCGTCAGGCAAAAGCATTCGCGATTGAGCTGGGCGGCCGCCAGTCGGTCCTCGGCCGCCGCAAGGTCGAGTGTGCTGCTCATGCCAATGAAACTCCGCGGGTGCGCCGCTTGCGGCCTTGTTCGCGTATCACGCTTGACGCACTATTCGATAATAGTAGAAAGATCGAATGCACGCAAACGAGACGGTTCTGGCGCTCTCGGCGCTCGCTCACGAGCATCGCCTGGCGATCTACCGCCTGCTTGTCGAAGCAGGGCCGGAAGGGCGAGCGGCAGGTGAGATTGCGGAGGTGCTCGATGTGCCGCCTTCGTCGCTCTCGTTTCACTTGGCGGCGCTCAATCGCGCCGGCCTCATCGAGCAACGCCGCGAGAGCCGATCGCTCATCTATTCGGCCGACTTCGCGCGGATGAACGCGCTCGTCGGCTTTTTGACCGACAATTGCTGCGGAGGCCGCCCTTGTGCGCCAGCTTCAACATCTCGAGCGAAGCGGGCGAGGGCATGAACGTCGTCTCTTGGGCGGATCGAACAGCAGTGTATCGAGTGGAGGGGATCATGGCGGATAAGGGAAATCGAGAGCGGCCATACAACGTGCTGTTTCTCTGCACCGGCAATTCGGCGCGGTCGATCATGGCCGAAGCCATTCTTGGCCGCTTCGGCGCGCCCAAATTCAAGGCCTTCAGCGCGGGCTCTCAGCCGAAAGGCGAAGTGCATCCGCGCGTGGTCAACATGCTGCGCAACATGAACTACAAGGCCGAGCTCTTCCACTCGAAGAGCTGGGAGGACTTCTCTAAGCCCGATGCGCCTGAACTCGATTTCGTGTTCACCGTTTGCGACAACGCCGCCAACGAAGTCTGCCCGGTTTGGCCAGGCCAACCTATGACGGCGCATTGGGGCGTGCCTGATCCAGCGGCCCGTGTCGGCAGCGAAGCCGAAATCGGCTTTGCCTTCGATGATGCGTGGCGGATGCTGCAGAACAGGATCACGATCTTTTCCAGTCTCCCGGTGGCCAGCCTTGACCGGCTCACGCTGCAGAAGAAGCTCGACGACATCGGCAAGATGCGCCGCGATCCCAACGCCACGGACGTCGCCTAAAAAGAAGGCGGCGGGGCTAACCATGAAAATCGGACTGGGCCGGCGCCTCCTCGCTGAGGCGCTGGGCTCGCTCATCTTGACCGGAACCGTGGTGGGCTCTGGCATCCTGGCAGCGCAATTGGCGCTTGGAAATGACGCTCTTGCGCTCCTGGGCAACACGGTCGCGACCGGCGCCATTCTGTTTGTGCTTGTCACTGCGTTGGGCCCGCTCTCAGGGGCGCACTTCAATCCGGCCGTCTCGCTAGTGATGGCCTTGCGTCGAGAGATCAGTGTCGTCTCGCTGTTGCTTTACGTCCCAGTGCAGATCGTCGGCTGCGTGCTGGGCGCCTGGCTCGCGCACGCCATGTTCGCCTTGCCGATCATCCAGTTCTCCACGCACGCCCGCGATGGAGGCTCACAGATCCTGAGTGAAGCGGTGGCGACGTTCGCGCTCGTATTCACGATCCTCGCGGTGGCGCGCTGGCGGCCTCAAGCGGTCGCAGCCGCCGTCGCGCTTGTCATCACGGCGGGCTATTGGTGGACGGCTTCGACGTCGTTCGCCAATCCGGCCATCACCATCGCCCGCGCGCTGACCGATACATTCGCCGGCGTGCGCCCCGCGGATGCGCCGGGGTTCATTGCGGGTCAGTTCGCCGGCGCGCTCCTCGCTTGGCTCGTTTGCGTCACACTGATTCCGAGGGAAGCCAAACCATGACTTCGTATTTTCCAGTCGTCATTCATCACAACGGCGACTGCGCCACGTCGCGCAACGTCGTCGAAATCGTGCGGGCAGCTGGCTACACGCCGGAGATCATCGAGTATCTCACGGTCGGGTGGACCCGCGCACAATTGCTCGCGCTGTTTGCCGCCAGCGGCCTGACAGCGCGCGCCGCCCTGCGCGAGAGCAAGTCGCCGGCTGCTGATCTGGGGCTCTTGGATGTCGGCGTGTCAGAAGAGACGTTGCTCGAAGCGATGATCGCGCATCCGATACTCGTGAACCGGCCAATCGTAGCCACGCCGAAAGGCGTCAAGCTCTGCCGTCCCAGCGAGACGGTTCTCAATCTGCTCGAACGCTGGCCTGCCGGACCGCTCTTCAAGGAAGACGGCGGCGTCATCATCGACGCCGATGGACGCCGCGCCGGCTGACAGCAGTCACTACTCATTCTGCTCTTCCGATGCTCCGTGTTCGACCTCGGCCCGAGCAGGGCGGGGTCGAACACTATGAAGGAGGGACGCTCCGCGTCCCGACGGCTCCGCTCGGCCATCGCGCGCAGCGCGGGTCAAGCGCAAAGAGGCGAAGCCGTCGCTTGAGGCGCGCGAGCACGATGGCGCCGCACGTTCTTGCGTCAGCGATGGAAGCCCGAGGGGGCGAGACGCGCGAGCGCGGCTCGATGCGAAGCACGACAGCGCGACCCGCGAAGCGGGCGACGCCCCAGTCAGCGCAGATCAGTTTCCGCGATCTCGCCCTCGCTGAGTTCCAGCGCCGTCCCTAATCACGCAATCCACTGATCGTTGTAGAGACCCGCTGCACGGCGCTTGGCCATGATCCCGCGATGGGCGCTCTCGGCGACGCACAGCATGACGAAAGCCAGCAACGCCCAGGCGAACTGACCCACGAGGAAGAGAATGATCGTAGCGACGCGGAGCGTGGCGCGATCGACCGCAAACCAGAGGCGCAGCACCGCCCAGATGGCGACCAGCAGCAGCGCATGCTGAAGCAGGGAGAGGGCGTCGTCCATCATCGTCCGCCTCGGTGGAAGCCGCGCCCGCGCATTTGTGACCCGAACTGCTTTCTTCGCTCGTGCTGGCTCATCATGTTGCCGTTGAGGCGCTTCACCTTCCAGATCGCCTGGATGTTCTTGCGGGTCTTTGGCTTGTGATGCGCGCGGCACATTAGCTGATCAGGCTTGGCCCAAAACCACACTTGCGGTGTCGAGTGCTCGCCAACGAGTCCCTCAGACTCCGTGCAACCCTCGACGCAGCATGTCCGGCCCTGCTTCTCGTAGAGGTCGTCGTACTCGCGCTGAGTGAGATAGAGCCGCGCCATCACGACTCTCGCGGTTCAACATCGACTTTAGGATAGGGGCGGACCACGCCGCACTTTCCGGCGAGCGCGTTCAGGCGGTGGTTGCGGACACGCACTTCATGGGGGCTCGGTTTGCCGCTGCGCAGCCACGATCTGACGTCTCCGGCTTCGGCGACGTGTTCGCGATTGCGCACGCGCTCCTCGCGCGCGGACCCGCCCGCGCGTTTCACGACACGCCACGCGGTTCGGCAGAGACCGCACGTGAATAAAGAGAAGCGCACACGCGTGACCCTTCGTTCGAGAAAACGAAAGGGCCCGGCGTGACGGCGACAGGAGAGTCGCGCCGTCAGCCGCTAGAACTCACGCACGCGTTCCAAACGTGCGTCAGACATCTCGCGCGCTTTGCAGCCGTTGCCCGCCAGCTTGCTTGATTGCTCTCAAGCTCATGCGCGCGTTGGCATTGACACTACCAGAACAAACATGGAACGCAAGCGCAATGACGCGCGCCGACTGGATGGCGGCCGAACGCGCCTTCAACCGGCGCGAAGAGCTGCCGAAGGAATACGCGATGGGCCAAGGACGCTGGAGCAAATGGAGCGTCGGCGGCGAAGAACGGTACACGATCGAGTTCGGATTCAAGTACCGCTTTGATAATTCGCGCGGGCCCGAAGTCAAACGGTCATCAACCGGACTTCTGGTACGCAACCTCGCGCGATGGATCACTCGGTGAATTCCCGACATTCGAAGCCGCAGCGCAGACCTCTGAAGATGAGGCGTGGCGTCTGATCGAAGCGGCCCTCGAACGCGGCGATCAAAGTTACGACATGAAACTCATCACGGAGCAGTGGACGCTTTACTTGGAGCTGCCGCATCGGCGGCGGTCACGCAAGACGCGCACGCGGTACAAATGAGGAGCGCCGCTGGTCCACGGGGTCATTTCGGCACAAGTCACGACTCGCCGTAATGATCGTCGGGGCGGTCATTTGACCGTCCGTATCAATGGGCTGCGAACTCATCACGTGGTTCGTCCGAAAGCGATCCACTCACGATCATTCTTACACGGCGTGTCCTTGGCTTGCGGCATACCGTTTCAGCGCCACGCGATCCTCCGGCAGAAGAGAGAAGTAGCCTGTCGGATATTCGTCATCGTAACTTTTGCTCACCCGGCGATCGTCGATCTGCGAAATCAGCAGGCCAAGCGCGGGATTGAAGCGGCGGATTGGCCAGCCCGTTTTCTCGTGTAGCGCTTTGGCTGATACGCCATCGCCGATTTCTAACGCAAATCGAGCCAATTGCGCGGAATCGGTGCTTGGATCGGTCCCCACAGCGACCGGATCGAAGGTCGCGAATAGATCAAGCGTGACGGAGATGCGTGGCAAACCCGCGTCCATTGTGCGCGTGAGCGTCACGAAACCGTCAGTGACCAATTCTGCGAGCCCTTCATCGAGATCGCTCCGCGGCACATCTTGGAACGCCTGTGCCACCGCATCAGACTTTATTGGCCCTGCGCGCCCGTTCTCAAGGTTTTGGGCGATCCACACAGCTAATCGGGTTGCAACGGGACCAAGGCCCAGGTGAACAAGAGCATTGGGTTCAGATGGAGGTGACACGCGCGCATTTCCGATCTCGGGCGCCGCGGCGTCCGCTTGAGGAGCAGGAACGCCAGCTGCAAGAAACGCATCGAGCCGATCGACAACGGCCTGGCAAAGTCCTGCGAAGATGCGAACGTCGTCACCCACAAGGCGGACGGTTTCGCCGACGCGCGCGTCTTGCGCATGCTCCGCGAACCTCGCATCGACGACACCGAGATTGTGTCCGATAATATGACGCTTCTGCACATTGAGCTTCAGCGCTTCGAGCGCCTCGTCTTCAAGGTTGTCGAAAGGGTCAAAGCCCAGCTCGACATAACGCGCCTTGGCGCGCTCCACGTTCTGGAAGTCGTTA
Organism: uncultured Caulobacteraceae bacterium; assembly: GCA_937967425.1. The sequence goes on along the minus strand of CALBST010000281.1, from coordinate 9,167 downwards.
AGGACGGGTTTGAATGCAGGCGAGCCTGCCGGCCGCTGCGCCATGCCATAATGATAGACGGTCTTCAGAGTGGTCTCAAACGCGGTCAAGACATCTTCGTGCGCGTTGCCGACCAGCCTATAGGCAAGCTCATGCTGCTCATCAGGCAATTCGTCAGCGAGCGAAATTTGCGCGGCGACCAGTTCGGCCTCACGTTGAAAATGAAGGCGCAGATTAGGCGCTCCACAATCCGGGCAAAAAAGTGCGATCGCAAACACGCCGTAGTCGCGGCCGCAATGATCGCAGACGAGTTCTCGCATCAAATCCCGGCGGGCAAAGCGAGGCCGCGGGGCGGGCGCGGAGCGAGTCTTCTCCACTGTGAACATGCTGCCGGGCTTATTGGCGATGTCGTCAAACATCTTCCCGAACGCCGCGCGCGCGTCTTCGAGCATCGCGTGCTTGACGGTGGCCAGCGCTGCGTCCCGATCCTCAGGATGCGTAAACGCGTCATCGTCCGCCACGACGCCGCTATAAGGGCAGACGGTCTGATTTGAGCGAGGCGCATGTTTCATGCGGGCGCGTGCGTCGGGCCCGATCTCTATGTCTACGGCGTCGCCGAGAACGAAATGGCGCGGATGAGCCTCTTCGTTCGGCGAGTAACGGTAGACGCGCCCGTCAGGCGTGCGGGGTAGAGGCACGGCGAGTTGCATCTGTTTGGTCGTGCCGCCGACGCGGAAGCGATTGAGGTTCTTGAACTGCATGGCGAATCAAAGACTCGCGCCGAGTGGGCGGCAAAGCAAGCGAAGGCTGCGGGACGCTATTTGTTGCGCCTTCCAAACGAAGAAGAGCGTGTGATGCGCACGGGTCAGCGTTCAGCTAGAGACAGGAAGCGTGAGGGAAGGCGTATACGAACCCGTGCGGCCGTTCCCGAAATCGAATTCGTACAGAGTTAGTTTCCCGAGCACAGGCTGCCGCTGGCCAAGGAAAAATGTGAAAGCGTTGGGCGCAGCGATGAACACGTGAAGCGCACGGCGCTGGCCCGCTGACGAGGTTGCGCGGATTTGGGCCGTTATCGCTTCGGCGAGATCGAAGGCGTGACGGCCCCCGGCCACCGCGAGTCCGCTGGGTCCGGTGCTAGGCTCGCAGACAAGGATCCGGCCCACGTTCGGAAGCGCGCGCTCCACGAACGCGCGAACATCAGTGGCGATGTCATGCGTTAGACCGATGGCGACGGCGATGTCGGGTTTGCCGTTGGCGAGGTCGACGACATTGAACGCGGCGCGGGGCCACGCAGGATCAGGGTCGGCATCATCTGCTGACCAGACACGGCGCAATGTCGTGCGTTGCTCGAGGTCGATCTTGCGGCCGGTTTTAATGTTCAGGATTGAGCCGGCGGCGAAGGCGAGGCTCGCGTGGATATCCAATGCGAGCCGCAACGGGTCTGCCGCCGCAACTGTGTCGATGAGAAAATGCTTCATTGCGGGATAGAGCTTCGAGGCCCAGTCCGCGTCGTTCCGAATGAAGCGTTCATCGAAGTCGGGCGTAAAATCGAGCACGCCCACACACCGATCCTCCAGGCGGTCGATCGGATGCTCGAACGATTTCACGCCGTAGGTGACGGGGTAGGGAGCAGAGGTTGCGAGCAAACCCTCTCGTGCGCAAGCTTCGCGCATGCTCCCGCGGTCGAACTCCAATCGCCCCTGAGCCATCCACTGATAGATCACGTCATCATAGACGAACGCACTTTCCCGCGCCGGAATGCGCCTTAGCCCCACAAAGCCGAACAAATGATCCAGACGCTCACGTAAATCGTCGAGCGAGTCCGGCGCCTCCGCAAAAGCCAACGTGCGCGCAAGCAGGCGTAACGCCTCCTCGTCGCCGCCAAGATGCTCGCGCCAGGCTTGGCGAAGCGCGCCGATCTTGCTGTTGTCGGTCGTGGAGGCGAACATGCGGTCGAGACGGATTGCGCTCGACCGCGATCCAATGATCGCCCGCAGCGGATCGGCGCGGTCAATTCTCCAATTGGTCAGAAGCTTGAAGCGCACGCCGTCACCCGCCGGCGCGTGCATCACCTGTGCCGCGTGGGCGCGCTGCAGAAGTGAACGCGCGTTCGCGTTGATGAACTCGGGATCGGTAACATCGAGATAGCCGTAGGTGCTCGGCGAGACATGCCATTTGCATTGGACGTGTTCACGCCGAAGCGGTCGGCCCTCTTGGTCAAGCGGGCTTCGGCTTGGGTCGTAATCGACCCAGATGTCGTCGAAGGCCTTCGGTCCGGTTTCGAACCCGACCCTGATAATGGGGCTGTCTGAATCCAGCAGGGACGCGGCGCGCAGCCAGAACAGGCGCGCCTGAAATGTATCTCCGTCGCGGCGGCTGGTGATGGCCTGGGTCACCGCTGGATGCGTTCGCCTGGCCTACCGTCTTGGAAGGGCGGCGTGGGCGCCATGGTCTTGGCGATCTGCAGCGCCGTAGCCGGGTCGGCGGCTGCGCTGGGATAAGCAGCCAGCACAATCGCAGGCACAAGGCGCTGGGTTAAATCAGAGAACGTGAACCCAGGCTCGTGAGCGCCGGTCTTGGCACCGGTGGCCGCGACCAGAGCGTCGACATGCGCGCGCGTGAATCCCAGCGGCTGAAGGCAATCCGTCAGCACCTGACGGCGTTGTTCGTCATTGGGACGGCTGAAGCTCAAAACCTCCGCCGCGCGGCGGCGAACAGCGGGATCAAGCGCGCTGAGCCGATTGGTGCACATGATCACTGCCGCAGGTAGGCGCGCACTGGCGAGCCGATCGACGCCCCGGATGAAGGCGTTCACACCGGCGCGATCCTCGTGGTGCATTTGCGCAGCTTCGCGTGATTGGGCGAGCGCGTCGGCTTCATCGACGAGCAGAATGACTGCGCCGCGCGCTCGTCCCGATGCCGATTTCAGCTTTGTCGCCTCGGCTGCGGTGTAGTCGAACGCAGCGCTCAGCAATTGCGTCATTTCGCCGACACGACCTTGGCCGCGCGTCGCCAGACTGAGAGGCAGAAGCGTGATTTCAATCCCTTCTTGACGCGCGACGGCGTCGCCAACGGTTTCGGCGAGTTCCGTTTTGCCCGAACCGACATCGCCTGCCAACACGACAAGGGGAGGACGCCGCAGCACGATGTCGAGCAGCTTTTGCGCGCCGGGATGATGCCTTTTCGCCCATGCTTCCAAGCCCGCGGGATTGACCAACAGGCCCAGCATTTTGGTGAGGCGCTGCTTGTGATCGTCAAGTCCAACCAGGCGGGCAAACCGTGCCTGCGGTTCGAAGTCGGGGTAGCTGATGCGACGTTCGAAGAGTTCGTCGGCTGAAGGCTTGGTGTTCATCAATAGCTCCTGACGCTGGCGCGGTTGAGGGCGCGCCCGCCCGCCGAATAGGTGCGATCCTGTTCCAGATACCCGTTCACGGTTGGCTCCGGCGCACCGCCGCGTGCGAACGGCAGCGTCTGCTTAAAGCCCGCTTGTTGCGCGCCGCTGAGTTTGTCCCAAGCGGATGAATAGGTGAGGTAGCTGTAGAAGGACGCGTTGGTGATGTCCGCACCAGGGCGCACCCGACCGGGGTCATCATCATCGGCGCTGCCGCCGGCCAAGTCTTTTGCGCTATATTGCAGCGCTGGCTCGATCCATTTGCTGTCACGCCAGAAGCCGTAGGTAACGGTGCGCAGATAGCCCTCCTTCAGGAGCGCGATCAGCTCGGCCTCGTAGCTCGCGATGCTGGCATCGCTGGGTGCACCATAGAAACGCTGCATGCGCTTCAGGTCCGTCGCGACCTTCGCCGCGATATGCTTGGCGTGCGTCAGCGTGAAGGTGACGGTCTCATCGAACGTGTAGGTGTAGGACATGTGCGAACTCAAACTTGGAAGGAGGGGCCGAATACGCGGCGCCAGTAATGGAGAGTTTCTTGCTTGGTCGGGGCCGCCAGTGCGGCGTCGATGGCGTCGCCGGCATCCAGGGCGGCATCGACAATCATTTGAGCGTTGGCCGTGGTGTAGAGGCGGGCGACATTGTTCTTCTCATTGACCGGGTCGATGATCTGCACAGGCTCGGAGAAGGCGCCAATCTTCGAGGTGGGATAATAGTCGGCGAAAGCGATGCGTTCGCGCAGCCCGCTGCGGGCGATATAAGTGAAGAAGTGCTGCAGCGCCTCGGGATAGTAGGAGAAATCCAGTCCCTGATCGCTCAGCTTCGACAAGATCATCTCGATCATGAAAGATTTGAAGCGAAAGCCGTCGTGCTCGGCCTTCATGATGCGCGCCCAGAATTTCACTAACCGCACGACTTGGGCGAAGTGCGCTTCCTGGGCCTTTTTGCGCTTCGCGGTGAACTCGAGGTGACGCGGGATGCATGTGCGTAAGAACGAGCCATCGTCTTGGCTGACCAAATTGCCATACCAATCGGGATCGCCGTCATAGAGGATCGGCACGACATCGACGTCGAGGCCAGTGCCGCGGAATGAGACCGTGACGCTGTAGGTTTGCGGCTGAACTTGGTCGGGGGAGAAATTCGGATAGGCCTTGCGCAGCCGCTCGGCCAAATAGTCGAGCAGCGCCGAAACCTGATGCGGAGCATTGGCGCCGCTGATGTAGCAGGCGATATCGATGTCGTTGAGCGAGCGCAGCGCCGTGCCCTTGGCCAAGCTGCCGGACAACAACATCTTCCGCAGCGAAAAATCGTCGTGTTCGGCGAGATAGCCGTCGAGCTTCTCCCGTAACCGGCGCGCCTGCGCCCGGTACTCGTCCGCCTTGTCTTTGGGGAGGTTCACTTTTTCGGTTGCGAAACGAAGGATATCGTTGTGATCGACGTGCTGGCGCGACATGCGGCCCTCTTCCAGAATTTTGGGGGTCGCCTGAACGGTGAAACCCCGGCCCATGTAGGTAAGCTCGCGACGGCCGTCAGCGCGGACAGGCGGATAAAAAGAATCTCTCGTGTCCGCCTGTGGGCGATTGGCGAGCTATAGAAGCTAGAGTTCATTGTGCAGACCCAAGCCGCCCCCATGCCGGAAGATCGCGCCGGAGCGCTGACGGCGCTTGGACGAGACCGGGAAAAGCGACTAGCCTCCTATGCCCGGATGTGCAGCCGTGGGCTTTCGGATGATGGCGAGGACTTGCTGCAAACAGCCTATCGGCGCTGGCTGACCGCCAAGAACCCCGTCGTCGGCCCGGAGGAAACCTACAATTACCTGATGGGGGCGATAAAGGGGCAGCGCTTCAATGCGTTGCGCCATGCCGGCGTGGTGAAGGAAGCGATCGGTGAGCGCCTCGAACCCGATCCCGAAAAAGAAGATGATCCAGTCGACGATCTGAGGGCCCGGAATTCCTCGGCGGAGGACGCCGTCCTCGTACAGCAGCTTTACGACAGCGCCGACGACGATCCCGAACTTCAGCTCTTAATCCTCCATTTCGCACAAGAGACGCCGCGCGCTGAAATCCAGCAAGAGCAGGGCTGGGATGATCAGAAATATGAGGCGGTCAGAAAACGTAGAATACGCGCCGCCGCGAAACTGCTTCGCGAAGGAAAGGTGTGATGCCGCAACAACCGCAATCGCCGTCTCTCACGGACGCGCTGTTGGCAGAGATTGCTGACGAACTCGGCGTGCTTGAGGGAGATGCGCTTGATGCATTCTTGGTGGAGATCGGGGAGGATCCCGATCGCTTGCTTGCCCACAGCGCTGCAGCAAAGATTGCGGCGCTCGCTGCACAAGGCCAGGATCGGCTTCGAGACGCTCGGGCGCGGGTCAAAGCGCGCCGCGCGCAAAACACCACAACCATTGTGTCGTTCGACATCGCCAAGAAGCGAGCGCTATTGGAGGCGATCAGAATTCGAGGCGAGCAAACGGGTGATATGACCCTAGCCGCGCGTAATCGGACAATCGAATCCGAGGAAGATTTGGACAGTGTCCTCGAGGCGTTCTTGCGGCTCGGGATCATCGACGAGCAAGGAGAAATCAAGAACTGAGATGCGTCCTGCTGAAGCCTTGCTTGTCGAACTCGGCATCTCTGATCCCAAGGACATAGATGTCGATGCGATCGCAGATTATGCAGATGCGGAAGTCGACTATCGCGATCTAGCGGGCTGCGAAGCGCAGATTATCGGCTATCGCGATCGAGCCGTTATCTATGTGCGCAAAAGCGCTCCTTACCAGCGCCGGCGTTTCAGCACAGCCCACGAGCTGGGCCACTGGCATCACCATCGCGGTCAGTCCTTTGTTTGCCGGCCCGAGGACATTGGTCGACCAATTGATGAGGTCTCTCGGAACGTCGAGCGGGTCGCTGACGCCTACGCGGCGGATTTGCTGTTGCCGCCCTTCATGGTCGAGCCGCGGCTCGCGTCGCTCGGGAAGGTTTCGCTGGACGGAATTGTCGAGTTCGCGCGGCTATTCTCGACCAGTGTGACAGCCACCGCGATCCGCGTCATGCGGATGACGAAGGAGCCCGTGATCCTCGTGGCCCACAACATGTTTGGAAAGCGCTGGCAATGGCCGGGCGTTACGGCGGGAGGGCTCTCTGTTCGCAGCGATATCGATTCACGATCCAGCGCCTTCTTTGCGATGAGCGGCATCAGTAAGTTGGGGCCGCCTAAAAAGGAGCCGGCCGGATTTTGGTTTGATCGTCGTCACATCGACCAGTTCGATGTGCAGGTGCAGAATATGCAAACGGCCGAGGGAGAGGTGATTTCGCTCGTGCGTATCCTGGATGCAAAGCTCATCGAGATTTACGGCTAGGCGCGCGCTGCCGGAGCGGCCAGCGGGTCTCGCGATTGAGCCCTCCTATCGCGGCGTGGCTTTTGGATTGTGCGATCTTTGACTGGAGCTTGCCGAGGGCGCTGCGGTCCTGCGGGAAAAGGCAACAATTTCAAGTCCATAGTCTATTCGTTTAGTTGCTACCAAAGTAACGAAAAACGATACTTTAAGGACAGTAATTCGATAAGGTGTCGATATAGCGTGCATAAGGTATCATTCTATGATACTTTGCTTGCGTGAAAACGGAACACTATCCTCCACACGCGCGGGCCTACGTGGAAGACCTGGCAGCCTCCGGGCGCCACCATTTCACGTCAGCGGACGCCCAAAAGGCGCTTGGCGTGTCGCCGGCGGCGGCAAAGCTCGCCTTGGGCCGTCTGGCCAAGCAGAAGCTCGTGGCCTCTCCGGCGCGGGGCTTTTACGTGATCGTGCCTCCTGAATACCGGGCGCTCGGCTGCCTGCCGGGCGACCAATTCATCCCAGCGCTCATGCAATGGCAGGGGCTCTCTCATTATGCCGGCCTGTTGTCGGCGGCTCAGTTTTACGGCGCGGCGCACCACGCGCCGCAGGTATTCCAAGTGCTGCTGCCGCGGCGGCGTTTGGATATCACGTGCGGCGCAGTGCGCGTCGCCTTCTACTCTCGCCGCAACCTCTCCGCTGTCGCGACGCGCTTGTTCAATACGCCCCGCGGTACGATCGCCGTCTCAACGCCTGAGGCGACGGCGATTGATCTCGTCGGCTATCATCATCATGTCGGCGGCTTCGACAACGTCGCCACGGTCCTTGCCGAACTTGCGGAACAGATTGACGCAGTCAAGCTCGTCGATGCCGCGCAGACGGCACCGCTGCCGTGGGCGCAGCGTCTTGGCTATCTTCTGGATCATATCGGCGCAGGCGATCGAGCAGGGCCGTTGCGGGACTATGTGAAAGCACTCGCACACGATTATGCGCCGCTTCTGTCGTCGGCGGACTCGGTAGAAGCTGAACGCGACACGAACTGGAAGCTCTTCGTCAATGAGCGCGTGGAGGCCGAAGTTTGATCCCGCGCGACTACATCACCGCTTGGCGCAGAGACGCGCCTTGGGTGCAAGACATTCAGGTCGAGCAGGATCTAGTCATCTGTCGCGCGCTCGTCGCGATCTTCTCCCATCCGCTCTTGTCGAAGGCGCTCGCCTTCCGCGGTGGCACGGCGCTCTACAAACTCTTCCTGAATCCGGCCGCTCGCTATTCCGAGGACATCGACCTTGTGCAGGTCGAGGCAGCACCCGCCGGGCCTATAATGGACGCGCTGCACGAAGTGCTTGATCCATGGCTAGGCAAGCCGACCTTCAAGCAAAGCGAAGGCCGCGTCACCTTCTTCTATCGCTTTGAGTCAGAAGGTCAGCCGCCGATCAAGCTCCGGCTCAAAGTCGAGATCAACACACGAGAGCACTTCACTGTCTATGGTCTGGCGACGCAGCCCTTCGCCGTAGACTCGCCCTGGTTCAAGGGCGAGTGCGCAGTTCTCACGTACGAGTTGGACGAACTGCTCGGCACCAAGATGCGCGCACTGCACCAACGCCGGAAGGGACGCGATCTTTTGGACCTTCATCTCGCCCTGAAAAGCGGCGGCGCCGATCCGGCGCGCATTGTCGAGGCGTTTCGTCGTTACATGGACGAGGAAGGCCATCCGACGACGCGCGCGATGTTTGAGAAGACCTTCGCCGGCAAGCTCGACGATCCGGTGTTTCGCGCCGATATCGCCCCGCTCCTGGCGCCGGGCTACGAGTGGGACATAGATGCGGCCGCCGACAATGTGCGCACGCGACTGATCGAAATCTTGCCAGGCGATCCCTGGAAGGGAGACGGCAAGCCGAAGGCGTGACGAGCCGTTGCAGTTTTCCGCTCGGGAAACGTCGGGAAACGGCGGGAAATCATCGCCTCGGTGACGCGACCGCAACGACGTGGTGGTTGGAGCCATGCGCCGTGGAGCGCATCTTGGACGTCGCCACACTGCGCTGGATGGAGGCTACGGAGGGCACCGTTGCTTGTCGGTGCGGCGCTGAAACTCCTCGCGCGCCAGCTGCCTGCCGATCAGCCGGGCGATCTCCTTCAGTTTCTCGTAAGCCTCCGGCGCGCGTACCTCGAGGTCCGAGGTCTGCGGAAGCACCGAGGGGGCAGGCTCCCCGCGATCTCGATCAGTCGCCATAATCGGTTCTAACCGGAGAGCCACACGCGGGAAATGTCCGGAAAAGGGGTTTGAGCCTTCAAGGCCAGTCCTTAGGTGGGTCCAGAGCGACCAAGCTTCGATTCCAGTCCTGAAGCACGCCAAACACCCGGTCCCAGGCCCGGAATTCGGCCAATTCTGGGTTCAAACAATTCTCGTCACGGCCCACCATTCAGTTGTCGAGCATGCATCGGCCAACAGCCGCCCAGCTTGGCGTT
>CALBST010000280.1 GCA_937967425.1 uncultured Caulobacteraceae bacterium | reverse complement strand
GGTCGAGCGTTTTCATGCGCAGCGATTGATCGAGATCGCCATGGAGCGGGGCGGCATTGTAGCCGTGGCGCTTCAGCGAAAGCGCGACGACGTCGACGTCTGTCTTGCGATTGCAGAAGATGATGCCGTTCTTTACTTCGCCGCTGGCGTTGATGGTGGCGCGGAGCGCGGCGCGCCGGGTACGCGGATCGTTGCCGGGCAGCATGACGACTTTTTGTGTGATCGTGCTGGCGGTGGTGGCGGGCTTGGCTGCTTCGATGCGCTTCGGGCTCGAGAGGAATTGCTCGGTGAGGCGCGTGATTTCCGGCGGCATGGTGGCCGAGAAGAACAGCGTCTGGCGTGTGAATGGCGTCAGTTTGAAGATGCGCTCGATGTCAGGGATGAAACCCATGTCGAGCATGCGGTCGGCTTCGTCGACGACCATGACTTGCACGCCAGTGAGCAGGAGCTTGCCGCGCTCGAAGTGATCGAGCAGGCGGCCGGGCGTTGCGATCAGCACGTCGACGCCGCGTGCGAGCAGTGCGTCCTGGTCGCCGAAGGAGACGCCGCCGATCAGCAGCGCTTTGGTGAGCTTCTGGTACTTGCCGTATTTGTCGAAGCCTTCGGCGACTTGGGCGGCGAGTTCGCGCGTTGGCTCCAGGATGAGCGTTCGCGGCATGCGGGCGCGGGCGCGGCCCGCAGCTAGGATGTCGATCATAGGCAGCGTGAATGCGGCGGTTTTGCCGGTGCCGGTCTGAGCGATGCCGAGAATGTCTCGGCCTTTCAGCACTTCGGGGATCGCTTGAGCTTGGATCGGCGTCGGCGTGTTGTAGCCGGTCTCTTTCACCGCGCGGAGCGTGTTTTCGGAAAGGCCGAGATCGTCGAAGGTGATTTGCGGTTGTGGTTCTTGTGCGCTCTCGGGCGCGGAATTTTCGGAGGACATTCAATCTCACTTGGGGGCCGCTTGGCTCGCGCGAGGCGCGAAACCGGCAGGCCGCTTGGTTGGCGCTATCGGCCACGCGTCTCCGAATTGAGATAGGCGGGCGTCCAGCAGGAGCGAGCACGCCCCAGGGCGCGCACAACGGACAGCGCGGAAATGGGGGGATTTGTGGAAAAAGTCAATGTTTGGCATGGTGCTCGTGGGGGAGGCTTGAGCCATGCGCATCATTCTCGGCGCGTTAGCAACGTTTGCGGCGTTTGTTCTCTTGGCGGGCTGGGTGGCGCTGTGTTCGACGGTGTTCTGGTTAGCGCTTTCCGTGACACCCGAAGGGATCACCAGCCAGTCGCTTCAGAACCTGGCATGGCCGTTTGTGACGGTCTTGATCGCCGTTCCAATACTAGCGGTGATCATTTTGGGCGGCGTCCGAGTGGTTGGACAGCTTCTGGCGCTTCGCGCGTTTCTCAGTGAACTCCCAGGCCAAGTAGATGCGCTTCAAGCGCTGGCGAACAATATGGCCAAGAGTCGTGAGCTATTCGAGTCCTCGAAGGACCTGATCTCCGACGCCGCATCTGCAATTGACCAAACGACCAGCCAACTCGCCGACGTTGAAGCTCGGTTGAAACGGGTGACCGCTCCCACGAGTGGCCCGGGGCAAATCCAAGGTGCCGATCTGGTCTCAGAACTCTCCGACCACTTGGAGCGCGCAAAGTCGCTGTTCGACGAAGCGGCGACGCTGCACGCGAGGCACAACGCTCAGGGAGTGCAACGTGTTCGCGGGTGGATATTGTCAGAGTCGGTGACGGAGTTGCGGAACTCCGGCTACCTAAGCAGTGCTGCTGCCGAGTATGTGGAAGCAGCGCTCGAAATTGATCGCAAGACGAGACGCGCGGGTCGTGCGAACTTAGAGCAGGCTGATATTGATCGCCTCAATCGGTTGCGGCCCTAAACGTCCACGTCCTCAACGAACTTCGCGTTCGCTTGGATGTAGTCGAAGCGCTTCTCGGCTTTTTTGCCCATCAGTGTTTCGATCAGGACTTCGAAATCCGGCGCGCCGCTTTCGTCGAGGACCACGCGCGCGAGGGTGCGGGTGGCGGGGTTCATTGTTGTGTCTTTCAAATCCGTCGGCATCATTTCGCCCAAGCCTTTGAAGCGTGAGATGTCGGTTTTGCGGCCTTTGA
>CALBST010000279.1 GCA_937967425.1 uncultured Caulobacteraceae bacterium | reverse complement strand
GAGCAGCGGATTGAAAATCCGCGTGTCGCTGGTTCGATTCCGGCCCCAGGCACCATCGCCCTATTCCGGCACCCCGAACCCTCACAGTGATGCAAGGCCCGCTTGGGCTAAGATGTTGCTAATCGGGATTTTTCTACCGTTTGGAGTCCACCCGGCCAAATCAGCCGGGAAGTTCGCCAGAGGGCGGGTAAGCGGATGTGTTGGCACTTAGGGCCGGTCATACCAACAGCGAGACCGGAGATACCAACATGGCGTCGAACAAGCTCACGAAAGATCGCATCGCGCGCATCAAACCCGAAGAGCGCATGAAGCGTTACGCCGATGGCGAAGGGCTCTACCTCCAAGTAGAGCCGAGCGGCGCCCGCTACTGGCGGATGGCCTATCGCTTCGACGGCAAACAGAAGACGCTCGCGTTCGGCAAATGGCCGGACGTTGACACGCTCGCCGCGCGCAAGAAGCGCGACGCCGCGAAGGATGAATTGCGCGCCGGTCGCGATCCGGGCGCCAGCTTCAAGGGCGTGAAGTTCGGCGGCGTCACGTTCGGCGAGTTGGCGGCTGAGGTTCTGGCGAAGATGGAGCGCGAGCAGCGCGCGGAGTCGACCATCTCGAAGAACCGCTGGCTTCTGGAAGACCTCGCCGCGCCGTTGAAGGATGAAGCGCTGGCGGACCTAGACGCCCCGACCATCCAAGCCTTGCTCGAAAAGATCGAACGGTCAGGCCGCTACGAGTCCGCCATCCGGTTGCGCGGCGCCATCGGCGGCGTCTTCCGCCATGCGATCCGCACGGCGCGGGCTACCAGCGACCCCACGCTAGCCCTCGCTGGCGGGCTCACACAGCCGCCCGTGAAGCACTACGCGGCGGTGACTGAGCCGAAGGCCGTAGGGCGGCTTCTGGCGGCCATAGACGGCTTCTCAGGGGCGAAGAGCGTGGGGCTGGCGTTGAAGCTCTTGCCCTACGTGTTCGTCCGCCCCGGCGAGCTTCGCGGCATGGAATGGACAGAGTTAGACCGGCGCGGCAAGCGATGGATCATCCCCGCCGCCAGAACGAAGAGCCGCCGGGAGCACGCCGTCCCGCTCTCCAAGCAAGCGCTCGCGACCTTCGATGAGTTGCGCCAACTGACCGGCCCTGAGGGCTTCGTTTTCCCGAACGCCCGCGCCGCCAGCAAATGCATGAGCGAGGGCGCGTTTTCGGCGGCGCTCGCGAGCATTGGCTATGGCCCTGAGGTTTGCACCCCGCACGGCTTCCGCTCCACGGCGTCCACGCTGTTGAACGAGAGCGGCGAGTTCGCGGCGGACGTGATTGAGATTCAGCTAGCCCATCTGCACGCGGACAAGGTGCGCGCGATCTATGCGCGCGGCCAGCACTGGCCTGAGCGCGTGCGGATGATGCAATGGTGGGCCGATCATCTGGACGCACTGCGAAAGCACGCACGGCAGGACGCTAGATTTGAATTGGCTTGATGCGTGAAATCAGGACCAATGGTCGAAGTACCACTTGGAGTCGCCGTTCAGGTCCAGCACCGTGTAAACTCGGTCTCTCCCAGTGATGTGACACATGAGCGGGTTGATCTCTAAGAGAGTCGTGCTTTCCGGGAATAACCCATTAGGCCAAGCGGTCTTGAAAGGGCGCCACAGTGCAGGATGCACCATCGACACATAACTAATGCCTTCGGGGTCATCGCCATCACCGAACCCGCTTGTCAGCACGCCGACTAGATCACCATTGACGTCAAACGCCGGCCCGCCGCTCATGCCTGGGTGCGTGCCCACGCGAACCTCAAAGCAAGGCCAGGGAATAACGCTCCGGTCGCGACCGTGTGGATATCGGTCGCCGACAACTCCGATTGAAGCGTGAACATGGCCCTTCACGATCCCCACATCTCGCCCGTCCTCATGCGAAAACGAACCGTCCTCCCATTTGAATCCTACGATCATCACCGGCTCGCCTTCTGCCGGCAGACGTGTGGAAAGACTCGCGAGGGTTAGCCGCTTGCTCTCCGGGAGCGCACTGCGGCGCACGAGGGAGTAGATCGCCAGATCATCCTCATCAAACATGATGTGCCGCACATCCCAATAATCGACGCGACCGTCCTTCGCCATCGCGGTCGCAAAGATTGAGATGCGCCCCGCCATCACATCATCCAGGTCTTTAGCGATGACATGTTTCGCGCCGATGGCGACGCCGGGAGCGACCAGCGCAGCGTTTCCGAACACGGCATTGGTCTCTTTTGTGCCGACATGAATGTGAACTAACGCGCCGTCGAAATGCTCCTGCGGCATATCAGATGCGTTTATGAGCGGTGGAAACGGCATGGACTGAAACTCCAGCCGGTCGCCCGCGACGAATTCCACAACGTCCGTCACGACGCCTGTAGAGAGCTTTTCGTCGGCCATGGACGCATCCTTTCGCGCACGATCTAACGGGATTCGCTCCTTCGGGCACGCCAGCAGAGCCCGCTTTCAGGCTATCCAGCGCGCTTCGCCCGCCGCTTCGCATTGATGGCGTCACGGTTCTCTGCGTAGTGCGCGCGACTTCGCGCCCTCTTTTTCTCAGGGTCCGCCGCGTAGCGGTCGCGGTCATACTGGCGGAATAGCTCAGGCTCTTGCTTCGCCTTCCATTTGCGGTGCGCTTCGGCGGTGCAATCGGGGTTCGCTCGCGCCCATCGCAATTGCTGGCGCCGATGTTTCTCGCGTGTCCGCCAAGCGCGCTTCGCCGCAGACGTGTTGCGAGACAGGCGCGGCATCGGCTTCTTCTTCACCTGCTTTGCCCGATAGCGCGCGCTATACTCGCACCGCTTCGCCCGCTGCTCTTCGCTCTCGCTGCGCCTTTTGCGGCGTGCGCTTTCTTGGCATTTGATCGAACAGAACTTCTGCACCCGATCTCGCGGGGTGAACGTCGACTCGCACCAGTTACAAGCCGTGCTCTGCCTCGCAGCTTTTGTTTTCTTTCGCCGTCGCGCGGGTTCCGTAGTTTTGGCCGCCAAGCGCAGGCTTGCCGCGATCTCGCGCGCAATCTTGCGGTCGCGCCTTTCGTGTTCACTGAGGCGGGGCATGTTCGGCTTTCCACTTTGCTCGCCACGCCCGCACAAGCTCTGCATGGCGCGCCGGGTCGGCTCGATAGTGACGGGCGCCCCAAGCGTTCCACTTCGTCGGGTTCGCGCGGCGCCATTTCTCGTGACGTTGGCGCGTGACCTCAGCGCGACATTCCAGCGAGCCGCACGTTTTGGCGCTTCCCGTTTTGTGGAAGGCGTCACCGCAGATCACGCAACGGCGCGGGGGCTTGCGCGGTTTCATCTCTCACCATCCATCCACTTTGAACGCCAGACCGTTTGCGCGGCGCCGGGCTTCACGATCTCGCGCAGTTCGTTCTCTCTGCGCTGCAAGTCAACGCGCACGAGTCCGCGAACGGCGAGCGCATAGACCACACAGTCCAGACTCTCCGCACGTCGGCCCATGATGCGAACGAACTGGCGAGCCGGTTGACCCTTGAAATATCTGACTTCGAGTCGCTCGCTAGTAAGCTGCTCAAACCAATCCGCCGACAGCGTGTGAGAGAAGCGCCACGAACGCCCGCGCGATAGCTGAGTCATTAAGCGCGCCTTGAGCGAGTCCACGCCGACGATGAAGAGCTTTGAGCCTTTCGTGTGACTCGCCTCGATTGCCGCGCGCGAGAATCCGCCGACGCCCTTGATTGCGACCACTCGCCGATTGAACCGCGCGCGAGCGAAGGCCATCACGTATTCTTGCGTCTCACCATCGCCCGCGTCGCAAGCTACGGCGTCGACGCCGATCATACCGCCGAGCGGGTGGCGCCAGCGGGTCCGCAAGGCGTCGTCGGCTTCGGCCCATGTGCTCGCCTCCTTTGGATCGCCCCACACAACGGAATGGCCGAGAACAAACGTTTCGGTTTCAGAGAAGCCGAGAAACGTCATCTCCAATCGGTCGCGCTGCACATCCAGGCCGCAAGTTATGACGCGCACTTCGCGCGGGATGGCTTGCAGCGAAAACTCTTCGGCGCGTGATTGGAGTTCGGACTCGTCGAGATGCTCGGCGTCGGCACGGAAGGGCTGACCCAAAACCACGTTGACGAACGCCTGCAATGTGTCGGGCGCCCGCTTCGCAATCAGAAATTCCTTTGCGAGCGTTCCCCATCCCGTGTTCGGCAGAAGGGAGACCAGGGAGTTGATGCGGAAGCTGGCGTGGTCGGTGATCTCGGGCCGAGTGATGCGCCATTGTCCGCCTTCGACCATCTGCGCTTTCAGCCGCTCGGGAATGAGCGCCGCGCAGTGCGGGCAGCGATACGCGGCTAGCTCGGGCTGGCCTTCCGGCCATTCGATGTGCGCCCACATGATTTCATTGAAGGCGCCGCACTCAGGGCAAGGCACTTCAAAGACTCGGCCATCGCCCTCGTTATACGCGCGGACAATCCGACTCGTTTCCTCGAACACCGGCGTCGAACCCATGATGATCTTGCGACGGCTGAACGTCTGCGACCGGGTTATGCCGAGCGCGATAGGATCGCCCTCAGCGGTCGTTTCCATCGCATCGACCTCATCAAAGAACACGTTCTTCGCGGTGCGCGCGCGGGAGTTGCGCGGAGAACGCGCCGCCGCCAGCGTGAGCGAACCGCCGGGGAAGCGCTTCGCGGTCAGGGTGTTGCGGCCCGCTTCCTCTTGATCGTCCGCTAGTGCGCTGGCGAGCACGGGCGACGCGCGGAACACCGGCTCAAGGTGATCCACCATGAAGGTCCGGCAGTCTGCTTCGGTCGGCAGGTAAACCAGCGTCGGCGCCGGTTCGTTCGCGACGGTCGATCCAATGGCGCCGATCAAGACGGTTGTGTAACCGACGCGCGCGGACTTCTGGACGCTCACGCGGCGGATTTCGGGCGCGCTGATCGCAGCAGCGACGCCGCGTTGCCATGCGTGGAGATGGATGCGGCCAGGGAGCGCCGCCATCGTCGCGGGCAAGCGCATTTCGGCTTCCATCCAGGCGCCGAGTTCATGTGCTGGCGGCGGCACGAGTCGCGCGAGCGCCCGGCGACGCAATCCCGCTATTGGCGAAACGTCGCCAAATGCCCCGTGGCGGGCGTCTGACGCTTGCGCGGCCTCACCCACGGTCGCCCCCGTCCGCGCTCCCCAGCGAGGTCAGCACGTCGCGTATTTCGGCGTCTATGGCGGCAAGGTGCGCGGGCGTGAGGTCGCCCAGGCGGGCGCCGATGCGATCCGGGATCGCCAGCAGGCCCGCGCGCACTTCCAACATGATCGAAGCCCAAGCCGATTCCACATCCGCGATGGCGACAAGCTCGCCCCGCATCTTCGCCGTTTTAAGTTCCACTAGCTGCGCTTCGGCCAACACCTTCCGTTGGCGGTGATCGGCGATAGGACGGCCAGGGCCGCGCGTCGGCGGTGGCGGCGGTCCAATGATGTCTTCCAATGAACGGCGGGGGCGGTTGCGTTTCGTCATGACGCCGATTTTCGCGCAGCATCGAGCGCGACTCCACGGGGCACCTGACAAGCGAATTGATTCCAAAAATTTCCCAAAGAACGAAACGCCGGGGCTCGGAGCCACCCGCAGCGCGGCGCCGCCGGAAAGAACCTATGCCAAGCGTGCAAGCGTGCATCGCCCCCTAGAGATTTGCACGCTTGCACGCTCTTCGCTGCGCTCCGAGCGCGCTGCGAAAGATGAGACCGTGCATCCGTGCAGAGTGTGCATTTGCACGCCTTGCACGCTTGCACGCTATGCGACGCCAGTAACGAAGCCATCGGAGTCGATCCTGAGTTTGGGGCGAAGGTTGCGGTAGGTGCTGCGCCAGGAAGCAGCGTTGGCTGGCCCCCACTGCTCGCGCTTAAGCTCCCGTTTGAATTGGGGCTCGCTCGCTGGCCCCGCGCGGCCCAGCTTGGCGTTGAGCCGCGCGAGGATCGCCGCTGCTTCCTGTTGCAGAGGGGAGAGGTCGGCGGGCGCCGCTTCATCCTCTTCCGGCGGCAATTCCCTAAAGTGCGCAGCCTCGCACAAGGCCAAGCTCGCCATGCGTTTCCCGCGCGCGTTCAACACGTCGGTCTCATGCAGCGCGAGCGTGAATCGGAAGCGTGCGGCGCCGCCGCCTTCATCGTCGCGCTGCTTGCGGATGACCACTGAGCGCGGCGTCGCCATCGTGACGGGGTGTTCAACCGTGACGGTCTTATTCCCCACCGTGCGCGCTTCTTTGTTGTGAACGACGATCTCGATATTCGAGTCGACGTTCCCCAGCTTGGAGCTATGGCCGCGCGCGCCTGCCTTCTCGTTCTTTCCCGTGTGATCTATCGCAACCACACAGGCGCCCGTGGCGCGTTTGATCCTATGAAGGGCGTCGATCACAAAGCCGACTTGTTGGCCGGAGATTTCATCGAGCCCGGACATCGCCATTGCCAGCGTGTCGATCACGACGAACTTGATCTCATGCTTTCGCATGTAGCTGATAAGCGCAGAAACGTCGGCGTCATCCTCAGCGGCGAAAGAGAACTTGCCGAGCCAATAATGGATTGGGTTGGAGTCGACGCCGTTCTGCGCGCCCCACGCCTTGAGGCGAACCTTGATGTTCGCTTCGCCTTCCAGCGCGATATAGAGCGCGTTGCGTTGTTCGGTTCTGTTGCCGAACACGTCCCGGCCCAGCGCAGCGGAGCATAGCAGGTGCAGCGCGAGAAAGGTCTTACCGCTTCCCGGCGGACCATAGAGAATTGCGACCGTGGAATCGTGCAGCAGGCCGGGGATGAAATCGAGCGTCGGTTTGATCGTGTCGAATTCATCGGGCTCGATTTGCAGCGCGCCACCTTCGGGGATTTTGTCGAGCCTCATTTGCGGCCCACCCTGGTAGGATTGAATCGCAGGTCTTGAACGTTCACCGGGCCCACCTTGAAGCGCAGGCCATCAAGTGTCGGGGCGCCCGCCAGTTCGCGCTCACCCGAGGCCGCATCGACGTAATCCCACCATGCGGTCGGTGCCGGAAAATCCGCCAGCATGAGGCGCGGCGTCTCGCGATCAACACGGGCGCCGAACTCGCTCAGGGTCTCGCCATCGCGCGGCCCTAGCTCTTCATCAAGCGGACCATGCGACACGCCACCAACGAAGCAGGCGCGGCGGGCGGCGTCGCGGCGGGCGAGGCGAAGGGCGTCACGTTCGGCGATGGCGTCCAGGGCCCTCCGGCGCACCCGCTCAGCTTCGAGCAGATAAACCTGGAAGCGCGCATAGCGGGCGTCAAAGCGCTTTAGCTCCGCGCGCTCGCGTTCTAGCCTGCGACTGGAAAATTTTCGGGGTGAGCCCTTGCGGGGCGGCTGAATTTCGGGAGCTTCACTAATCATGTGTGGGGGCCTCCTATGCCCCGTGCGTGTTGAACCTTCTGGTCGTCGGTTCGTCTGTGATCGCCGCCGCCGGGCCTCCCTCACCCGGCGGCGGCTTTTTCATGCCAAGATCAAAGTGATCCAGAACACAACGGGGCGCCGCCTAAACGATGTAGCGCTTGCTGCGCGCCCATCGCAGAACCTCTTCGGGTTCGAGCGCGAGCGAGCCGCTTGCAGTGCGTTCGCCTTTGAGGTCGCCAGCGCGCCATGCGAGCCGGATGGTCTCAAAACTCACGCGCGCGAGCTTGCCTGCTTCTCCCTCGCTCAGAAGCTCGCGCCCGCCAGCGGCCATCTCTGACCGCTGGCGAGCTAGTTCGAGAGCAGCCGCACCTTCACCCGCACTATGGCCGTATGGGTTCGGCGCGCGGCGTCCTAGATCGGCGCCCATTAGGCCAGCGCCACAGGGACGCCGAGCTTCACGCGAACCGTGGTTGCACCGGCGCCAGCCGCCGCGACGGTTACGCCGATGAGCGCTTCGCTTTCGCCCGCCGAGTTGGAATCGGCGTCGCTATGCGAGCGCGCGGTTTTGGTCGCGATGTCGAAATACACCGGCGCGCCCACACTGGCGAAAACGTCGGCGGACTCCTTGGCGATGTCGAACACGCCTTCTGTAGTGATGACCACGGCGGCGCCGTTGGCGGCGTCGGCGTTGGCAATTCCGAACAATTGGCCGATCAGCACGCCTTCGCCGCTGTTGACCTCGTAAGGCGCGCTCACATCGAGATTCGCGCCGGGCTGGATGTAGTTCTTCATTTCCATTTCTCCTGAGTGTTAGACGCCCTTGGTCGGGCGGAAGCGGATGACGTTCGGCGCGGCGCCCGATTGCATTTGTGCGATCATCGAGTCGACGATGCCGATGGCGCGTTGAAGCTCAGAGATTCCGCGGTGTTGAACCTCTTCGCCGTTGTGGTCTCTGACCACGCGCGCGCCGCTACCGAGCGCATCAAAGAGACGCGCCCGATAGCTTTGCAGGGCAGAGAGCGAAGGCCCGGCCATTAGATGAACGCCGTGTTCGAGTCTTCCGAACCTTGGTTGAAGTAGGCGCCGCGCCATCCGCCGGGGAGCAGGCCAGCACCCCAATGGATGACAACTCGGAAGTCGCGCGCCAGCGTGCGGAAGTTCTCTTGCGACGCCAGTTGCGGGCCGGTGTAGCCTTGCAACCAAGCGTGCTCGAAAACCGGCGCCGCGTTCGGGCTAGCGAACACATACCAATCGCCCGGCGTGAGCGCCGACTCCACAAGCAGTTCAAGCGAACCGCTAAAGGGGTTCACGGTGTCCACCGTGGCCGCCGCGATTTCCGCCAACACCTGCTCCGCCGCCGTTTCGAGTTCGGCGCCGACCACAAGAAATTGAGGGCGAAGATTCAGAGCGGTCACGCCGTCCAAACCCTTTTGCGTGCGGATCGCGACACGCGCGGCGGAAAGCGCCGCAACGCTGACGTTGCCCGGATCGCTTGCGACGTTGCCGTGAGCGGCAGAGAAGAGCGGCTGATTGTCTTCGGTGTTCGGGTTGCCCTGAATCAGATCGACAATCGTGTTCTTCTGATACTGCGCCGCTTGCTGCGCCATCGCGCGGCCCCAATCGGAGAACGCCGACAGATCGTCGTTCACCTGAGCGCGGAAGCTCAAAGAGAAGATCGCGCCCGCCGAGCCGATGGCGTAGGCGTCGGCGATCTCCGAGCGGCTGACGTTCTGCAATTCGCCATTCTCAGAAAGCGGTTGCAGCGCGCCCATTTCGGAGATGCGCAGACGTTGCAGGTCACGGAAGTCCGGCGCGGTAGCCGTGCGCCCCAACCGCAGCAGGGGCGTCTGCGCCGCCTCAAACTGCTCCATGAGGACGCGGTTGCCCGTGCCTTCCAAAAGCAAGGGGAAGTCGCTTACAGAATGAGCCCGCGTGATAACGTCAAGCTCACTCATCCCCACGGTGGATTCGTTGCGCGCCGCAAGAAATGCGCGGGCGTGATCCACGAGTCGCACGTTGTAGAACTCCCGCGCTTCGTCCTTCGGCTTCGTGCCTGTGACGCGCGCGTAGAGCGCATCTTGGCGCCGTTGCATGGCCTGTTCCGGCGACGGGCCGGGATTGATGACCCGCGCGCGCGGCGCCGCATTGCCGCTCTCTTGCATGATCTCCAACGCGCGAGCGTTGGCGTCCGCAACGTCGCCGCCTGCGTCCATGATCTCGTCCGCTTCCGCATACGCGCGCTCAAGGTCGCGCGGCAGCGCTCGCTTGAACACGGCGCGAATGGCGTCGCGGGTTTGCGCGGCCGTGTTTTCGTTGGCGGTCTCTTCGTTTTCGAGTTCGTCAACGGGCGCCGGATTGGCGCCGGCTTTGGCTTTCTTCTTCATCGGGATACTCCGAGTCTTGGCTCCGGCGTCGGCGCCAATAGGAACGAACGAGGCTTCGTGGATCGACCACGCGAGCGCCGTTCGGACACGCTCGCCTTTGAAAGAGGTTGAATCGGCCCACTGCTTCACGCGGTAGCCGACGCTAAGATTTCGGATGATGCCATCCGCAACGTCGCGGATGACGCCCGCGACATCATCGCGAGACGAGAGCTTGAGCAGCGCGCGGATTTCGCCGCCCGCCTTCCACGCCTTTTGGATGACGCCGAGCACGCGCTGCACACCGTCTTGGCGATGCGCGTCCAGCACGGGAGAGCCTTCAACGCCGCGCAGATCGGCGTTCGCCACGGGAAGCTTTTCGACGTAGCCCGCGCGCTGCACGGCGGCGCCCGTTGAAAGCACAACCTCAATCGTGTTGGTTTCGGCGTCGTATGTATCTGGCGCAAACGTGGCCGCGCGAAGCCTCAGGTCATTCCGCATTGGAGTCCTCTTCCTCTTCGGCGTCGTCGCCGTTTTCTTCGGTTTGGGTTTGCGCGTGCGGGTCCGCTGCAATGTCGGCGTCCACGCGATCTATGGACTCGCCGCGTGCGGCGATTAGTTCGGCGCGTGACGCCAGTTTGGTTTCGAGCAGCAGCTTGCTGGCCTGCACCTGCTTGATTGGGTCGGCGTCGGGGAACGCTTCAAACCGCCACGTTGGAAGCGAGGTCACGTCTCCCGCGTTTCGCAGCGATTCCACCAAAGCCCATTTGCGCCAGATGGCGTTGAGCGCGGGAACGAGAGTCGAGTATTGCCACGCCTCAACGCTGGCCTTCATTTTCAGCAGGTCAGCACGAAGCGACGAGTAGTTGCAGCGACTTACATCTCCGCTGACCATGTGCGCGCACACGCCCAGCCCCGCGCTGATCGCGTTTACTTGCGCGTTCAAAAACTCGATTGATTGTTGCGCGGCTTGCGGATTGTTGAAGCTCACTTTGTAGCCGGTCGGGAGTCGACGAATGACGCCGGGCTCAAGCGCCACTTCGAGGGCGTCTCCTTCTTTATCGCCGTCGAACGGGAGAGAGGCGGCTCCGTTCTGATCTTCGAGGAAGCCCGCGTGGAGCGCGGCTACCTGATACCCTTTAAGCAGGGCGTCACTGAGCAAGCCCAAGTCCGCTAATTTCAGCAGAACAGCGTGAAGCCAACTTAGGCCGCGCACCTGCCCAACAAAATCGACGCGGCGCAGATGCACAACGTCCGCCGCATCAAACCGGATCGGCGGCGCATAGGACTCAAATTGCGTGGTTGGAAGACTCGGCTTGATCCAATACGCCACCACGCGACCGCGCGTGTCGGTCTCGACTCCGGCGTCGATGCGGGCACCGTTGCCGATGTCGCGAGATAGGGATTCGTCCAACTGTTCGGCAGGAAGCAAGCGAAGCTTCAAGCCATCCGAGTCCACGATGAACAGAATCAGACACTCGCCCGCGACGATCATTTCGCGCAGCGCGGCGCCGAACATCCCATCAAAGGTCAACGCGCCATCGGCGTCGCACGTCGCGCCCCATTCCTCGAAGGCGTCGGCGTTGGCGTGATCGGCCATTGCACCGGCGCCCCAGCCATAGACGACAAGAGCGTCAACGCCCGCTTTGGCGTAAGGGTCTGAGCCGTAATAGTAGCGCGCCCGATTTCGGATGGCTGGCGCCGCCGTGAGCGTCTCATTCGCCATGCGCCCGGAGCGGGCTTCCTTTGGGAAACGCCGCCACGACGCCGCATCAAAGCCTCGCTCATGCGCGCGGCGTTGCGCTCGATTTGTGAGAGCGCCCCAAACCTCAGCGACGAATTGCGGAAACGTGCGTTGCGCCATCACGCACCCGCCTTGAACGCGAGCACGTTCGTTCCCGCGAAGCGCGCGAGATGTTTCGCTAGATCAAGAACGATGTCCGCGCGCGGCTCATACCCGCCGAACGGCGGCTCAATCGGGCGTTCTAGTTCGTCGCTGAATCGAAGCGCGCACCCATAGGCAACGTCGCCAGTGCGCGGGCATTGCCAAGCCGTGAGCGTAAGGAACGGCGTCCCGCCCGCTGCGATGTCATACAAGATGGCGTCGATAAGCTGGCCGCCCGCATCGCCAAACGGCTCAGCGAGAAAGACCCACATGGACTCCAAGTTCTTTTTGTCGCGGAAGCCCGCGTGATCGAACAGCCAGAACAGCACCGTTACGATGGCGGGCGCGGCTTGATCGAAAATCAGCGCGTCTTTTCCCTGGCGACTCGTCGGGACGCGCCCCAGCACCTTCGCCACGCCCTCGCGCACAAACCAGCGCAGCCGCGTTGCGGCCTCTTCCGGCGTCATGTCCGGCCCGGCGACTAGGCGCGCCGCTTCCGCTGTTTTGAGTGTTGCCCTCGCCATCTCTTGACCTCCGTTTCGGGGTCAATGTCATGGCGTCATGGGGTGGCGTCCACACCCCACCGCGCATTTTCTGTAATTAAATCAACGCTTTAAATCAAACACAGCTTGGATCACTATTCAGATTTCCAAGGGATTTCAGATGCTTACAAAAGCGCCGCCACGAAAGAGCCGCGTTTGAGAACGGCGGCATCGCGCCCACACAGTCCCGTGGGGTCCGCTTTTCGCCGAATGCGGACATCCGCCAGTTTCGCCGTTACGTTCAGATCAATGCGCATGGCTAAACCACTCGTCCCGGTCGCGGGGTTCTTGGCGGGCTTCGGCCCAGTGGTTTTTTGGTACTACCTGCACTGGGCGCCGCTGAGCTGGTCCATCTTCGCGGGCGTCGCGGTCGCGGTATTGTTCAGTGTTATCTGGGCAATTCCGAATGTCCCTCAGGCATGGCGGAAGTTGGCCGCCGTTGGGTTAGCGCTGATCGCGGTCGCCTATGTGGTCATAGTGGCTGGCATCTTGAGCGTGTCCGACTGTGGCTTCATTGACGGTCGGCTCTATTGCACCAATCGTCACTTCTGACAGTCGGATGTCCGCTCCGGGCCAGACGCAGACCTTTTGACGCCCGACGCCAGCCCGCTACTGTGGGTTTGAGGAAGCGAACCCAGTGGGAATCCAGTGCTGTTGGTATCTCTGTTGGTATCGCGACCTGTTGGCACGCCGCAGAAGCGGCGGTTTTACAAGGGAATTTCGTTCCGCCCCTAGGCACCAGCATTCCGGCCCCAGGCACCACTCCCTGCCCACCCTTAATTTAGCAGATCCATCGGCTTCGCCGTCTCAT
>CALBST010000278.1 GCA_937967425.1 uncultured Caulobacteraceae bacterium | reverse complement strand
AAGGCGCGGGATCGGCAATGACGCGGCGCAGAGCTTCGAAGCGGAGCGCCAAACGTCGCGGTGCGGGCGCGATGTCGCGTGGCTGCGACGATGCAGACGGCGGCGTGGGCGTTGGGCCCCAGAGCGCGCGGATGCGTGGCGCCCTGCTCTCAGGCACGGCGGCTTCGTCGCGCGGCGGCGCGAGGCTGAACCGCACGCGCCACGTTTCCGGTTGCGTTGGATCGAATGATTTCGAGCGCGCGCCGCCTGGCGCGTATTGTGACTTGGCTTCGGCAGATAAGGCGGGCCGGAGGCCCGCGCTCCAACTTGGCGGCGCCGGCGTGACGATTTCCATAAGTGTGCCCCGCGCCGGTTTTGCGCCATCGCGTGCGCCATCGCGCTCGGCGCGGTGGAGTTCGGCTGCGGCGACGAAGATGAGCTTGCGCGCGATCGCTTCGAGACGCGTGATGCAGCACGCGATCTCCCGGCGACGGGCGCGCGTAAGCGAAGCCAGCGCCGCAAACGCGGGCAGCGCGCCGACGAGGACGCTGGCGCGCGTCATCATCGAGCGCAGGCGTTGCCAGAGATTGGCGATGGTGGCGGAGTTGGCTTCTGTGATCGGCATGGGCGCGCCAGTTTAAGGCCGCTGCGCCGCTGTTGGATTGATTTTGATGGGTGGCGTTGGAAACGTTGGGTTCTGTGGTGGGAAATAGGGGGATAGGGCGCGAACTTAGGCAGGCTTCCAATTTGGCGGGCGCCGATTATTCTCCCTTGCGATCGCTGCGGCACTGAGCTGGTTGCGAGCTTCAGGTCGAACTCGGAGGCGCTTGCAATGCGCGGGATGTGTTTGAAGATCGTAGCCGCCGCCCTCGTGTGGGCGGCGGGCGCACAAGCTGGGACGCCAGCATTTGCCCAAGATTATGAGGCCGGACTAGCTGGCGGCCCGGGCGGCGCTCGGTTCAATCTTCGCTGCGCCAGCGGCGATTACCTGGTCGGCGTGCAAGTGCGGGCCGGAACATGGGTTGATGCGATCGCGCCCCTGTGCGGGCGCTGGGACGTGAGATCCCAAAGCTTCCTCGCGCCAGGGATCGGGCCCTGGAGCGGCGGGCCCGGCGGAGACTTTGCTGAATTGCGTTGCGACCGCAGCTCCGCGGTATCGTCCTTCCGCACCGAAGCCGCTCCAACTCGGCTGGGGAACGTGGCGATGTTGGAAGTCAGATGCGTATCCGTGCTGACTCTCAGAAACACGAATTGGGCCCCGTTCGGCACCACGGTGGCGGACCGCGATGCGGAAGCCCAGGGCCTTGGTACAACGCACAGAGTCGAGCCATCGCTCGCTGGCGACAGCGACTGTCGCGAGGGCGATTTTGCCGTTGGCATATATGGCGCTGCGGGCGCTTACGTTGATCGCATCGGCGTGCTTTGCGGACCCCGGCCGGTGCGCAGGAGCGCAGGCGCCATCATCCAGACACCGCCCGTGGCCGGAAGCGCCACTCCGGCCCCGTCGCGGCCAGACGCGAGCGCTTCGACCACGGGCAGAATAACGCCCGAACGTCAGCGCTATGTGCCGACTTGCCGTACCGGCTTTGTTTGGCGTGAGGCGCGTGAGAACGACTATGTGTGCGTGACGCCCGAGTCCCGTACCCTGGTGCGTCAAGAGAACGCCAACGCTGCTTCACGCGTCGACCCGAACGGAGCCTACGGTCCGAGCACGTGCATTGCGGGCTTTGTTTGGCGCGAAGCGTTCGACGGCGACGTCGTTTGCGTGACGCCGGAACGGCGCGCGACTGTGCGGGAAGAGAACGACCTCTCTTATTCGCGAACAGTTCCTCCGCCGATCCAACCGTGATCCGTTCCTACAGCTTGGATCAAGCTACCATTGCAGCGCGGACGGCGGCGGCGGAATTTTCTCGAAGGCAAGGCCTGTGAAGTCGGCGATCGGGCGCGCGTTGGCGGCGATCGCAGCTGGCGGGGAAGAGGCTTTCTCGCTCGAACGATAGACGCAGCCGTCATATGCGAAGGTGACGCCAGTCTTGGCCGATAGATCGACCCAGTGAATGCGATCGGCTCCGGCTAAGTACAATTGCAGCGCCACGTCCGCGTGTTGCGCATCACTCTCAAGCTCACCGAAACGCGCGGCGCGCATCGCAGCGATGTGTCCAGTTCGCATCGACGAGGATTGTGCGAGGTGGATCGGCACATCCGGCGGACCGGCGTTCGTGATTGCTTCGGAGGACAGCTCGGCCAAATGGATTCCGCCGTCGC
>CALBST010000277.1 GCA_937967425.1 uncultured Caulobacteraceae bacterium | reverse complement strand
TATCGCATCGACGTTATCGGACCACCGACCATGGAGGAAGCGCCGGTCACATTCGGCGCGTGGCTCAATCAACGAACGCGCTGGATCAAGGGCCATCTGCAGACCTGGCTGGTGCTGATGCGTGATCCGGTCCGCACTGCGCGCGAGATGGGGCTGCCTGCGTTTTGCGCGATGCAGCTCATCTTTGCTACCGGCCTCGTTGCGGCGTTCGCCCACGGCCCACTGGCCTTCATCCTGCTAACCGCGCTGCTGACGCCCTACGATCTTCTCACCATTGCTGACTTCGCATTGGCCGTCGCCGGCTATTGCGTTGCGATCTTCGCGGCGCTCACGGCCTGCGCATTGTCAGGATCGCTCAGCCATGCGCGCGCGGCGCTAACGATGCCGCTTTACTGGCCGCTTGCATCAATCGCCGCCTATCGCGCGCTCTTCGAACTTTTTCTGCGACCGCATCATTGGGACAAGACCGAGCACGGCGTCTCGGCACGGCAACGCTTTCACTTTCCAGCATCTGCGGCGCGAATAATCGCTGAACCCGCGCACACACGCGCTTAGCGGATCGAGACGAGCAGTCCGCACATCTTTTCGATGTCCGCTTCGCTCTGGTTCCACGACACGACGAGCCGTGCCTCGCCTGCGCCCGGCGGACCCCAATCATAAAATTCGGCGCCACCGGCTCTCAACGCTGCCAGACCCGCCTCGCCGGGCTTGATGAACACCTGATTCGATGACGCGGGGTGGGAAAGGTAGGGCGCAGCCGCCTCAGCAAGCTTCGCAGCGAGCGCGTTCGAGCGCCTAGCCAAAGTGAGCCACAGGCCGTCCTCCAGATAAGCGAGCAATTGCGCCGCAACAAAACGACCCTTGGAGAACAGATGTCCGCTCCGCTTACGCCGCCGGGCGATCTCTTCGCCGCGCACAGGATCAAAGCAAACGATTGCCTCCGCCGCGATCGCGCCGTTCTTCGTTGCGCCAAACGAGAGCAAATCCACCCCAGCACGCCACGTCACATCCGCCGGCGCCTCGCCCAGCGCAGCTACGGCGTTGGCGAAGCGCGCGCCATCCATGTGCAGGGCCAATCCCGCTTGCTTCGCCATTTGACCGATCATCGCGACTTCGGAAGCGGGATAAATGCCGCCGCGCTCTGTCGTTTGCGAAACGGAAACCGCCGCAGGCTTTACCGAGTGAATACCGCGTTCATTGCGCGTAACCGGCTCTTTCAAAGCCTCAGGACTGATCTTGGCTTCAGCACCGTCCATCAGCACGAGCTTGGCGCCACCCGAGTAGAACTCCGCCGCGCCACATTCATCGCATTCGATGTGGGCTTCGCGATGGCACAACACCGCCCCCCAGGGCGGCGTCAAACTCGCCACCGAGATCGCATTTGCCGCCGTGCCGCTCGCAACAGTGAACACGCGCACGTCACGCTCAAACAGCGCGCTGAACTTTTCATCGAGCAGCTTAGACCATTGATCCTCGCCATAAGCCGCCGCGGCGCCCTCGTTCACACGGGTTAGCGCGGCGATAATCTCTGGCGCAGCAGGCGCGGTGTTGTCCGAGCGAAAGTTCATGACCTCTTACCCTCTCGCCGCACGCGCAATCTTTCGTTCATGTCTCATCCACACATCGCGCAAACTTCGTTTCAAAACAGCACGAAAACGCCGCCCCCACGAACGCTTGCTTTACAGTGCTGAGTTAGCGTTAGCGGAAGTTAGCCATCGGGGCGGGCGTTGCAATACTTCATCAACCATGCGGCCATCGAACGCGCCGCCGCTGAAGTTTTCTCCAGCGCACGCGCGCGATACTATCTCTATGGCCTCACCGCGCTCGCAGTCGCTGCAGCGGCAGGCCTCGCGCTCGCGACCATTTGGCTCGGGCTAATGCTTCTTGTTGACGCAACGCGCGTCGCGCTCAGCAAGCAGCTGAAGCCGCTTTCCGCGGCGCAAGCAGCCGCCGCGGCGCTCGCTCTTGATATCGCCCATTCCGCGAGCCTTGCGGTCGCGCCAGCAATTGCATGGTACTCGAGCTCAGCCTTCGGCGGCTTCATCGCTACCGCGCTGCTCATCGCTCTGGTCGCCGACACCGCGTTCAACGCCAAGCGCGGTCGCGTCCACGCGCTTGTCTCTTGCGCACCCTACGCACTCCTCGGCCTGACGTTGCTGTTCGAGAGTGGTAGCTTCGCGGCATTTGCGGCTATCGGCGTCACCGGCGTCATTGTCGCCTATGTCTTCGCCGCGGCCCTGCACCAGGCGCATCGCGCCGCGCACGCGCGCATGCAAGACGCTGAATGGGTTCGCCAGCTCAACATGAGTTTTGGCGACGCCGCCTCCGCGGGTTGGGAGCTCGATTTTGAGCGCAACCGCATCGCCGGCGCCCAGCGGCTGGGGGCCTTGGTCGGCCGGCCGGTTTCCTACACCGACATCGTCGAGCGCGCCTTCTTCGCGCCAGCGCAAGACCGCGCGCTGGTTAGCGCCGCCTTCGCGCCCGAACCCGGCGCCGTTCGCCGCATTGCACTCGAGCACGAAGTCGTGCGCGGCGACGGGACCAGCATTCGGGTTCGGCACCAGGGGTTTGTCCGCACCACGCCAGACGGCCGGCCGGTGCGGGTCACCTGCGTTACGCGCCCGGCTGAGGCGATGAGCGCCGCCGGCGCCGCGGCGCCGGCTATTTTGGCCGACGCGCAAGCGGCCCTCTCCGCGCAGGCGGAAGCGCTACGCACGCTCAACAACGAGCTCTCCGCTGCGGCGGCGACCGATCTCAGCAGCATGCCGAAGACCTTAGCGCAGATTCTGCGCGCGCTGGCCGAACGCGGGGAAGCACTTGGCCGGGGCGTCGATGATCTCGCGCACGCGCGCCACGAAGCGGACGCCGCAAACCTCGCCAAATCGCAATTCCTTGCCAACATGAGCCACGAGCTGCGCACGCCGCTCAACGCCATCATCGGCTACGCCGAAATGTTGCAGGAAGACGCCGCAGACAACGGCGACGACACCGCCGTCCAAGACCTCAATCGCATCCTGACCGCCGCCAAACACCTGCTCGCGCTGATCGGCGAAATCCTCGATCTCTCCAAGATCGAAGCCGGACGCATGGAAGCGGTCGCCGGCAAGTTCGATCCGATCGATATGCTGGAGGAATTAATCGAAACCGTTCGCCCGATCGCGTCGGGCAATGGCAACGAGATGACCCTAACCGGTTCGCCACTCGGCGGCGACATCAACACCGATTCCATGAAGCTGCGTCAGTGCGTGCTCAACCTGCTCTCAAACGCCGCCAAATTCACCAAGAACGGCAAGATCGACATCGCCTGCGACCGCAAACTCTATAACGGCGTGGAGCAGATCTTCATCACCGTTCGCGACTCCGGCATCGGCATGTCGAAAGAGCATGTCTCGCGCCTGTTTCAGCCGTTTGTTCAGGCTGATCCTTCGATCACACAACAATATGGCGGCACCGGCCTCGGTCTCACTATTACGCGGCGCTTGGCCCAGCTGCTGGGCGGCGATGTCAAGGTAAAGAGCACTCTGGGCGAAGGCTCCGCTTTCACTTTGCACGTCCCCGTCGATCTTGCCGACGCCTCCGTGGCCTTGGGCGCCGCCGCGAAGATCGACGACATGCAGGGTCACGAAGACGCCCCGCTCGTGATCGTCATCGAGGATGAGGCGGACGCCCGTGAACTCGCGGCTCGCGCCCTCACCCGCGCTGGCTTTGCGGTGCAAGGCGTCGGCGGTGGTGAAGCAGGATTGGCGCTCGCGCGCGCCAAGTCGCCCGCGCTTGTTCTGCTCGATATCTTCTTGCCGGATCGCTCCGGTTGGCGCGTTCTGCAAAGCCTGAAGCACGACCCGAAGACCCAGGACATTCCGGTCGTCGTGCTCTCGGTCAACGAAGACCGCGCCCACGCGCTCGCACTTGGCGCCGCCGAACACATCGTAAAGCCGGCCGATCGCGACATGCTCGCCGCTACGGTCATGCGCTACGCGCGCAAACGGCCAGCGATCGCGGCGGCGGCGCCCGAAGCGCGAAAAGCCGCGGGCTGAAGCGCGGTTTCAAGCCGGCATGCCAAAACGCTTCTGCGCAGGCGTGCGGAGAAGTTTCGCTCGACTTCCCCCGACTGAGCCGCCTTCGCAGTGTGCTGCTCCGGCGCGCCAGGGAGGCGGGGCGCGTGAGACGCGCCAGGGTAGTGCCTTTGCGATCCTGCTTCAT
>CALBST010000276.1 GCA_937967425.1 uncultured Caulobacteraceae bacterium | reverse complement strand
CAGTGAGTTCAACTGATCGACGCAACACGTACCTTGGATCGAGGGCGTGGAGCGAGACCAGTGAAGAGAAGATATCGCCGCTTGTCGGCGGCGCAGAGTGCGGAGCTGTGGGATCGGTGGAAAGCGGGCGAAGGCCTCAAATCCATAGGCCGCGTCTTCGGCACGACGTCGTCGGCCATTTTCAATCACATCCGCGGCAGCGGCGGGATAAGACCGCCGCCGAGGACGAGGTCTCGCCTGGCGTTGACGCTTGCCGAGCGCGAAGAGATTTCTCGCGGGCTGGCCGCCGGGCGATCATTGCGCGCGATCGCAACCGCCTTGGGCCGGTCAGCATCG
Organism: uncultured Caulobacteraceae bacterium; assembly: GCA_937967425.1. Next base: position 3,821 of record CALBST010000276.1, on the reverse strand, counting down.
ACGCTCAGCCGTGAGATCGCCCGCAACGGCGGGGCCGGCCGCTATCGCGCCGCCGCAGCAGACGGCCGGGCGTGGAGAAGAAGCTTACGACCGAAGCCCTGCAAGCTGGCTCTCTCTGACGCGCTTCGACAGCTTGTGGTGGCGAAACTCCAACTGGAGTGGTCTCCTCAGCAGATCGCGGGCTGGCTGAGACGCAGCCACCCGCATGACGAGGCGCTGCAGGTGTCGCACGAGACGATCTATCGAAGCCTTTATGTGCAGGCCCGAGGCGCGCTGAAAAAAGAGCTTATGGAGCACTTGCGGACGAGGCGAGCGATCCGCCGCTCGCGGCACGCCACCATGAAGGGAACGCGGGTGGGTCATATCGCAGACGCCGTCTCGATCAGCGAGCGACCGGCGTCGGCCGAAGACCGCGCCGTCCCCGGTCATTGGGAAGGCGATCTCCTCTGCGGATCGAACAACAGCTTCATCGTCACACTAGTCGAACGACATTCGCGCTATGTCATGCTCGCCAAGGTCGCGAACCGGGAAACCCAAACCGTCATCAACGCCCTAATCAGGCAAGCGCGAAAACTGCCGGACGAACTCTACAAATCGCTGACCTGGGATCGCGGCAAGGAGCTCGCCGATCATCGCCGCTTCACGATGGAAACCGACATCGCCGTCTATTTCTGCGATCCGCAAAGCCCCTGGCAGCGTGGATCGAACGAAAACACCAACCGGCTCCTGCGACAATACTTCCCGCGCGGAACCGATCTGGCGCCGCACTCCCAAGCCGAACTGAACAGGATCGCGCGCCGCCTCAACGAACGGCCCCGGAAAACGCTGGACTTCGCGACACCGGCCGAGCGATTTAGCCAGTGTGTTGCGTCCACCCGTTGAGACCGCCCCCCGGAACCGACATTCCCGGTTCTTTCGAGTGGACTTCTGTTGCGTACCGAGCATCCATGCGGTGACGGGCGCGTTGCGCCCTTGATGTGAACGACGCGACAGGTTGGGTCGCTACTGCCCTTCTCCCCGAGGTTACCGGGGCTTGCGGTCGTGCCGGCGCTTCGCCGGCAACGATGGAGCAAGTCCTATGGCCGCAAAAGCAACCAAGTCCCGAACCGCAAAGCCCGCCACGACGGCAACGAAGGCGCACTCGCCCCGCGCATCAACGCCAGCTGGCAAAGGCCAATCCAAGCTCGATGCCATGATCGCGGCGCTACGCGCGCCGAAGGGCGCGACACTGGCGCAGCTCATGTCATTGACCGGCTGGCAAATACACTCAGTTCGCGGCGCGATGTCGGGCGCATTGAAAAAGCAGCGAGGCCTTTCGATCGTCTCGACCAAGCCGGGCGCTGAACGCATCTATCGCATCGAGAACCGCAAATGAGCTCGGAGCAACGGCGCACCGCGCGGGATGTCATCTGGCAGGCGATGGTGGAGCACGCAGAAGCTCTCCATGACCAAGTCGTCGACACCCAAGCGCATCCCCGAGCACGCGACGCGCAGGAAATCTTCCTTCGTGCCGACGAACTCTCGGCATTGGCCCGAACGGCAACGTTGATCATGCGCAGGCGTTCGGCATGAGCGACGTTCGTCATCTCCGCTCGCTGAAGCTCACGGAACTCCGCGCAGCATGGCGCGCCCAATTTGCGTGCGATCCGCCACCATTTCAGTCCCGCGATCTATTGTTACGCGCCTTCGTCTTCCGGCTGGAGGTCGCATTGTTCGGAGACCTATCGCCTCGTCTGAAGAAGAGATTGACCGATCTCAGTCAGGCCTTTGAAGCTGATCCTGACTTCGATCCCGCGCCACGTTGGTCGCCGCCGGTAGGTAGCGCGTTGGTGCGAGACTGGAACGGCGTTCGACATCTGGTGTTGGTGACGCCCTGCGGCTTTCAGTATCTCGACAAGACACATGCGTCGCTCAGCCAAGTCGCCGAGAAGATAACCGGCGCCCACTGGAGCGGCCCCCGCTTTTTCGGTTTGGTCGGCAAGGGGTTGGAGAGCGCATGAAGAAGCTGCGCTGCGCCATCTACACACGCAAATCGACCGATGAAGGTCTGGAGCAGAGCTTCAACTCGCTCGACGCACAGCGCGAGGCTTGCGCCGCCTATATCCTTTCTCAAGCGGGCGAAGGATGGAGCGCGGTCAAAGACCATTACGATGACGGCGGCTTCTCGGGCGGGAGCATGGATCGTCCCGCCATCAAGCAATTGTTGGCGGACGTGGAGGCAGGACACGTGGACGTCGTTGTCGTGTACAAGGTCGACCGCCTCACCCGCTCGCTGGCCGACTTTGCTCGCATCGTCGAAATTCTCGACAAGGCTGGCGCTTCGTTCGTGTCAGTGACACAGGCCTTCAACACCACAACGTCGATGGGGCGCTTGACGCTCAACGTGCTGTTGTCGTTCGCGCAGTTCGAGCGCGAGGTCACGGGCGAGCGCATCCGGGACAAGATCGCGCAATCCAAGGCGCGCGGCATGTGGATGGGCGGCCATCCGCCACTCGGCTATGACGTCCGCGATCGGGCGCTCCATATCAATGAAGCCGAGGCCAAAATTGTTCGCTCGATCTTTGAACGCTACTTGGAGTCACGGAGCGTCTACGCGCTGCGCGACTCCCTCAACAATGACGGGGTCCGCTCAAAAGCTTGGACATCGCGATCCGGCAAGCATCACGGCGGTCTGCCCTTCACGCACGGTGCGCTCTATCACCTGCTCGCCAACCGCATTTACGTCGGCGACATCGTTCACCGTGGCAAATGCCATCGCGGGCAACACACCCCGATTGTCTCTCCAGAAACATTTGAGGCCGTTCAGCAAAAGTTGCTGGGGAAAGTTCTGAGTCTCGTGCCCGAGATGCCGCGCAAGGGTCATACCGCGATGTTGCTCGGCAAGCTGTTCGACGACAGCGGCAGTCCCATGACCAGCGCTCATGCCAATAAGGGTCAACGACGCTACCTCTACTATGTGTCGACCGCGCACACCCAACGCAAACCTGCAGGCTCTCTTCGCCGGATATCTGCGCCACGGCTTGAGGAATTGGTGACCACGATGGTCACGCCCGTGCTTGATCCACATTTCGCAATCAATTCGGAGCCGCTAAGTGCGATCCGCCGAATTGAACTTGGCAGCTCTCGTATCGTCGTCGAACTATCTGCCTCCTGCATTTCGCGCGCACACTTCGAACCCCTCGCTGAGGACACCGAGTTCGTCCGCATCGAACAAGCGCACGATCTTGCCAGCGCGAGCAACGCGCGCCGCCTTCTTGCAGCGGCCGGCGGCGGCGTCAGCGCGCCTCGCGTTGATCGAGCTTTGGTGCGCGCCATCGTGCAGGCCCGTCGATGGCAGATAATGCTGGCATCGGGCGAGGCCAAGTCCATTCAAGACATTGCTGAGCGTGCGGGCGTTTGCCCGATCTACACAGGCCAGCTCATGCCTCTCGCTTTTCTCGCGCCAGACCTCGTCGAGGCGATTCTCGATGGACGTCAGCCGGCGCGACTGTCGTTGATCAGTCTGATCAAGACGACGATCCCGCTGCGCTGGAACGAGCAGCGCGCGCTGTTTGCCCAGTTCGCCTAGCCTGAGCGATCACCACGAAGACGCCGCCGACCGGTCTCTGGCGCAAAAGTCCAAGGTTCGAAATCGGCCCCGAGAGATAAACCGCGATCTGAGCGCCAACTCGCGATGTCGGCTGTCTCTCTACCTTGGAGTCAAAACGCAAGGTCGCGGAATTGGCGGCGTTTTTTGCCCTAGCGCCCCGGTGCGAGCGAAACTCTAGGGTGGTTGGTGGTGGCGGGTGGACTTGAACCACCTACCTTGGGGTTATGAATCC
>CALBST010000275.1 GCA_937967425.1 uncultured Caulobacteraceae bacterium | reverse complement strand
CCAGTCGCGCAAGGGCGGCTGAGGCGCCTAGAGCACGACTAGGAAAAAACTCCTATTTATATACTTCGCGCCACACGGCCTAAATCAATGGCTTACAAGTATCGGCAGCGTAGCCGAATTTGCATATCGTTGGAATCCCGCGTGAAATTTAATGCAGCGCGAGTGGTGTAAACGGGATTATTTTCCTAGGCGAAGCTTGACTCTATAGGGGCCTCAGATCGCGAGGCTACCCGTAACTAATCCGCCTCCTTCTTCGCGCTCTTGCGCGGCTTCTTCTCCTGTTTCGGTTTCCGGGACGGGCGCGGAGCCTTTAGTGCTACTCCTTCCAGAGGATCAGGCCCGCTTTCGCGCGATCCTTCAGGATTGGGTGACGGAGAATTTTGACCAGCTTGACGCTGGCGGGCTACCGCCGACAGAAGCCCTCGCCTTGGATATGCTGGCGTGTTTTCAGCAATCTCTTTCGCCAGCTCTTCGAGGTTGATTTCGTGCCGCTTGAATGTGCCCGCCATCAACGAGACTTCACGATGAAGGCGCATCATGTCGTCAACCTTCAACGCGAAAAGGGCGGAACTCCATTCTTCGGTGGGCCAACTCAATTTGCCTTTCGCCTTGACGCGCAAAAAGCTAACGCCGCCAAAATCGTTAGGGCCAAACATTGTGTGAGCCACGACATTGCGGTCAGCGGACAGATCAGAGATCGCAATGAACGTTTTGTGCGCCCGTTCTTTCCAGTCCGCGCTTTCGCTCGCGATGTCAGCCGCTGTGCGGCAAATGAATATTTTGTCCCTGACTTGAATGTTGGACGTGATGATCGCCGCTTGGATGAAATCCAAGCGCAAGGCAGCGCGAATGAAATCGTTCAGCGCGGTTTCCAGAAAAGCCCAAGCCGCCATGAATTGGCCGACGAGTCGGTGCGCTTCATCGATGTTTCTTTTGATTTCATCGGGTGTCGGCATGTCTAAGCCACCTAAAGACGATCAATACAGCGAAGAAGAAACGAAGCGCCGCGCTGAGGAAGCGCTGCGCGGCGCGTTCAAAACCCCGCCCGTTTCAACAAAAAAAGCACCGTCGGCGCCGCCGATGAAAGGCAACAACAACGCCGACGAAGCGGATTAGACGTTATTCGTTTTGAACCAGGCCGCCGCTTTTTTCGCGGCCCACGTTGCCCACGAAAAGCGCGGCTTAATCTGAAGAACGACAATGGAGTCGTCTTCATCAAACAGCGAGTGCGCCCAGTCGCGGATCTGAGAAACAGATGCGTCGAACTCAAAGCCCCACATGCTATCTAGCAGAGGAACGCCGTTGTTCTCTTTCGCCGCTTCGTAGAAACGAGAGTAGTCGCGCACTTTGTGCGCGTCGTAAGACACAATGAAGGTAGCCACTTTGTCGCTCCAAAAAGGAGCTGAGCAGCGTTGACCTCTGTAGCGAATTCGGGGAGATTCCCCCGGCTTTAGAGGCGCACTTTGGTCGCTGCTGCTCAGCGATTAGAGATAGGCTCGGACGCTGGTTGCACAGCGCCGAGCCTTATGCGTCTAAAGCGACTCGCTCAGACTGCAAACAGAAAAGCCAGTAAAATAGCGCCTGTTTCGTGCGCGAAATGACTTTGTTGTCTGGGTCGTACAACCATCCTTTGGCACGCACCCCGGCTAGTCCTCGAACAAGTCTTTTGTGGTGGTTCGATCAGTCGCCGGCGAAAGCTTGCCGAAGCGCTTTTGAAGGATCTGACGGACCTTGGCGGCGCGCTTACGCTTGAACGTGCTGTTCGGCGCCGTCAGTCCGCCGATAGGTAAGGCGCTTGCCTTCCGCGCCAACAAGAGCGGCGTCAGCGCGCGCCTTGTCTGACCAGCCCAGCTTTACGCGGTGGTTGAAGCGAAACTCGAACTCGCCAACGTAGCGGTGCAGGTGCTTCTCGGCGCAATGCTGATAAACGCCGGTCATGCCCTTTTTGAACACGCCGAAGAAGGCTTCCGCAGTGTTGTTGTGAACGTCGTCGCGCGCGTACTCGCCAGCCTTGTGCTTCACGGTTTCATGCGAGGCAAAGGACTTGCCGAGCGCGGGATAGAGCGTGCTTTCGTCCGTGTGCAGACGTGAGCGGCGATCAACGTTTTCGTCGATGATCTTGGCGATGGTTTTCT
>CALBST010000274.1 GCA_937967425.1 uncultured Caulobacteraceae bacterium | reverse complement strand
AGGCGCCTTCAAAGGGGAAGTTTGGTTCGTATCGGTCATGAGCCTTTGAGGGTCGCAAGGCGCGGGCCGCCTTAGACCAAAAGCGCGCGCGATGGGTTAAGACGGGCGCGATCCGAACACGGAATCTGCGGCCTCTCGTTGCGCGCGCTTCTTCACGATCGCTTCTTCGCAAAGCGCGATCTCAGCCCGGAGCTTTTGAATACGGAACTCAAGCTCATCGATCGAGGCGACCTCCAGCTGCTGTTCCAGCGGGACCGCCTTCTTCACCGGCGGCGCAAACGGATCGTCGTCGACCATGTGCCAATCTCCTTGGGGTCGAGTATAAGCGCGAAGTGATCTCAGTTTAAGGAGGCGCGTTTTGCTCAAGCCGTCAACGATGCGCAGGGTCCTTCACGCGCCGGACAAGCCGCTTTCCCTTGTAACCGATGATGTGCCGAAGCTGGGCGACCATGAAGTGCTGATCCGCGTCGAAGCGGCGGGGGTAAACCGGCCAGACCTCACCCAGCGCGCCGGTCTTTATCCGCCGCCTCCGGGCGCCTCCCAGATCCTCGGCCTCGAAGTGGCGGGTGAGGTGGTGGAGGTCGGCCATGGCGTCAGCCGCTGGCATGTCGGCGATAAGGTCTGCGCGCTTCTGGCCGGCGGCGGCTACGCCGAATACGCCACCGCGCATGAGGGCTCGGCGCTACCGATCCCCGGCGGGCTCTCAATGGTAGAAGCGGCGGCGTTGCCGGAGACCGTATTCACCGTCTGGGCCAATGTCTTCGAAGGCGGCGGCCTCAAACAGAGCGATACGTTCCTTGTCCACGGCGGCGCTTCCGGCATCGGCACTACAGCGATCCAGATGGCCAAGGCCTACGGCGCGCGCGTGATCGCCACGGCGGGCGACGCCGCCAAAATCAAGCTCTGCGAGAAGCTCGGCGCTGAGCGCTGCATCAATTATCGCACCGAGGATTGGGAGAGCCTCGTTCGCGATCTCGGCGGCGTCGACGTCGTGCTCGACATGGTCGGCGGGAGCTACGTCCAGAAGAACCTCGACATTCTCAAGGATCAGGGCCGCTTGGTGATGATCGCATTCTTGCAGGGGCCAACGGCGCAAGTGAACCTCATGCGCCTCATGCTGAAGCGCCTTACGCTGACGGGCTCGACGCTCCGCTCACGCAGCGTTGAAGAAAAGGCGCGGATCGCGCGCGAGGTTGAGCGCCAGGTCTGGCCATGGATCGCCGCGGGCCGCGTCAAGCCGGTGATCGACAGCACCTTCCCGCTTGCCGAAGCCGAACAAGCGCACGCGCGCCTGCAAGGCGGCGCCCACGCGGGCAAGATCGTACTGACGATTTAAGGCTTAGCGTTCGGCGAACTCACCGGCTCGCCTTTTTGCACGCGCTCGGCGCCGCCGAACACGTCTTCTTCTTCTTCGACCGGGCGCTTGCCGCCTTTCGGCGGAACCGTGTTCGGTGTTTCGCCCGGCTTCACGCCGGACTCCGCGTTGTTCTCATGGTCGGGCTGGCGCATTTGCGTCATCGGGCTCTCCTTCCCCAGGAGAACGGCAACGTGCGCGCGCGAGTTCCGCGGGCCCGGCCGCGAACATGCTCAGAAACGCCGTGGTGACCACCAAAATGCTGGCGCGGCGTCACATGCTGCGTCTAGCTTAGGCCTCAGGGACGCGCCGCGCGGCGTGTGAGGGGAACAATCAGCATGACGACTCCAGCATCGCCGGTGCAGCAGTTTTACGCCAACGTGTCCAACGTCTCGGATTTCATCTGGGGCGGCACTTGGAATGGCGAGCAAGTGCTGGCCTTCCCACCGATGGTGATGGTGCTGCTCGGCGCCGGCCTCTGGTTCATGATCGGGCTGCGCTTCTATCCGATTACGCACCTGCCGGCGGCGTTTGCCGGACTGTTCAAACGCAGCGGAGAAAAGGACGCGGGTGAGATATCGCCATTCGCGGCGCTCTCGACCGCGCTCTCTGGACAGATCGGCACAGGCAATCTGGCCGGCGTCGCAACCGCGATCACGCTTGGCGGGCCAGGCGCGCTCTTCTGGATGTGGATCACGGCGCTGTTCGGCATGGCGCTGGCGTTCGCCGAAGGCTCACTGGCGGTGCGCTTTCGCGACAAGACGCCTGAGGGCCATTATCGCGGCGGCCCGATGACCTACATCCGCAAAGGCTTAGGCAAGAAGTGGGCTTGGCTTGCGGCCTTCTTCGCGGTCGGTGCGTTTGTCTCGTCGATCGCCACCGGCAACGTCATCCAGGCCAATTCCATTGCCGATTCCATCACCGGACTCTTTCCCGTCATCCCCGATTGGGCCGCGGGCCTGATCGTGGCGACATTGGTGTTCATCGTTATCGTCGGCGGCATCAAGTCGATCGGCGCGGTGGCGGAAGCGGTGGTGCCGATTATGGCGCTGACCTACATCGTCATGGCGCTCTGGGCGCTGGCGCTGAACGCGTCCGACATCCCGGCTTCGTTTGCGCTCATCTTGGACAGCGCCTTCAACGGCCACGCCGCCACCGGCGGTTTCCTCGGGGCCGGCATGATCATGGCGATCCGCTTCGGCGTCGCGCGCGGCCTCTTCTCCAACGAGGCCGGCCAGGGCTCGACGCCAATGGCGCACGCCGTCGCCCAAACCAGCGATCCCGCCCGTCAGGGCCGTTTTGCCATGATGGGCACCTTCATCGACACCATCGTCGTTTGCACCTGCACCGGGCTTGTCATCCTCACCGTACAAGGCGCCTTCCCGGCGGCGGCGGGCGTGCAAGAGCATGTGTGGACGTCCGATTTGCGCGGCTTCGACATGACGCAAGCGGCCTACGCGGCAGCGTTCCCAATGCCGGTGCTGGGCTTTCCGATCGGACAGTTGATCGCCTCGCTGGCGCTCATCTTGTTCGTGTTCACGACGCTGATCACTTGGTCCTATTACGGCGAACGCTCGGTCACGCACCTGTTTGGCGACCGCATGATCCTGCCGTTCCGCCTGCTCTGGGTGGTGATGATCTTCGTCGGCTCGTTCCAGGATTTGGACTTCGTCTGGCGCTTCGGCGACATCGCCAACGCCGCCATGGCGCTGCCCAACCTGCTGGCGCTGCTGCTTCTGTCCGGTGTCGTCTTCAAACTCGCCAGAGGGGACAAAACCGCCGGTAAGGATCACGACTGACGGGACGTGGGATCGCCGCCAAAAGGCGCGATCCCGCC
>CALBST010000273.1 GCA_937967425.1 uncultured Caulobacteraceae bacterium | reverse complement strand
GAAGTATCCGGAATAGAAAAGGGGAGCGGCTTTCACCGCTCCCCTCAATCATTTCGAGCTTTCGCGCTTACCAGATGGTGACGCGCTGATCCGGCGGCAGGTAGAGATCATCTTCCGGCGTCACATCGAACGCCGCGTACCAAGCATCCATATTGCGCACGACGCCGTTGACGCGGAATTGCGGCGGCGCGTGCGGGTTGGTGAGCACCAGATTGCGCAGCGCCTCGTCGCGATAGCGCGAACGCCACGCTTGCGCCCACCCAAGGAAAAAGCGCTGATTACCGCTCAGGCCGTCAAGCTCCGGCGCGGGGCGGCCATTCAGCGAAAGCTCATAGGCGCGTAGCGCCACCTGCAAGCCGCCATTGTCGCCGACGTTCTCGCCGAGCGTCAGCCGGCCGTTCACATGCAAGCCTGGCAGCGCCTCGAACGTATCGTACTGCGCCGCCAGCGCGTTGGTGACTTGTTGGAACGCCGCCACATCCTGCGGGCTCCACCAATCGCGCAGCACGCCGCGCGCGTCAGACTTCGCGCCTTGGTCATCGAAGCCGTGTCCCATTTCGTGACCGATGACGCCGCCGATGGCGCCGTAGTTCACGGCGGCGTCTGCGTTCGGATCGAAGAACGGCGGCTGCAGGATCGCGGCCGGGAAGGTGATCACGTTCATCACCGAATTGTAGGAGGCGTTGACCGTCTGCGGCGTCATGTTCCATTCGCGGCGATCGACGGGACGCCACAGCCGCGCTGTGGCCCAATCGCCGTTGAACTTGTTGGCGCGCTTGGCGTTGCCGTAGGCGTCGCCCTGGCGCACATCCATGCCGGAATAGTCGCGCCATACATCCGGATAGCCGATGCGCGGCACGAACGCGGCGAGCTTCTCTTGCGCCACCACTTTCGTCGCCGCCGTCATCCACGGTGACTGATCGATCCGCTGCGCGTAAGCGCGGCGCAGATTCTCGACCAGTTCCAGCATCTGCGCCTTGGCTTCCGGCGGGAAGTGGCGCTGTACGTAAAGCTGGCCAACCGCTTCGCCCATGGCGTTGTTGACCTGATCGACCGCGCGCTTCCAGCGTTCGCGTTGCTGCGGTTGGCCGTTCAGCGTGCGGCCGTAGAAATCGAAATTGGCCTCATCAATAGCGTTCGGTAGCACATCGGCGCTGCCGCTGATGAGGTTGAAGGTGAGGTAATCCCTCCAGGTCTCAACCGGCGTGGCCAAGAAGAGGTTTGCGAGCGGCGCCATAGCGCTGAGTTCGCGCACCACGACTTCCGTGGCTTGGCCCATATTGCCGGCTTCGAGCCCCGCATCCCATGGGAAATTCGGCGCAATCGCGCGCAGTTCGGCGCGGCTCATCAGATTGTAGACGCGCTCGCGCTGGCGGCGTTCCGCGATCGGCCAGTGCAATTCGGCGATCTGCGTCTCCAACGCCATGATCGCGCGTGCTTTGGCGGCGCCGTTGGATTGGCCGCCAAGTGTCAGGATGCGCTCGATGTAAGCCACATACGCGGTGCGCGTCGCTTCGGCGTCGGCGCGGCGATAAAATTCGCGCTCCGGCAGACCCAAGCCGGCATGCGTGATGGTGACGACGTAGCGTTCGGGGTTGCGCGCATCGAGTCCGGCGAACACGGCGAACGGTCCGTTAGTCGGGAAGTCCGCGCCGGCCATCACGCGAATGACGTCCTCATGCGTGCGGATGGCGTTGATCGTCGCCAGATCGTCTTGAAGCACGGCAATGCCGCGCGCGTTGATCGCGTCGGTGTCGAGATAGGAATTGTAGATGTCCGCAATCTTCTGTTGCAGTGAACCGGGCGCGCCCCCGGCGAGCGCGGTTTCTTCGATGATCACGCGCTGATCTCGCTCTGATTTGTCGTCGAGGATCGCGAACGTGCCCCATGTCGTGCGGTCGGCGGGGATTTCGGTTGTGTCGAGCCAGCGGCCATTGGCGTAGCGGAAAAAGTCGTCTCCCGGGCGCACGCTTGCGTCGCCAGCGGTGAGATCAAGGCCGTGCGCGCCGATCGCGGCGCTGCCGCTGCCGCCGCTGCCTCCGCCGCCCGCGGTCCCGGTTGCGCAGCCTGCGGCGAGCGCCAGTGTTGAAGCGCCGAAGGCGCGACGGCTGAAGCTAAGCATGTGGATCCTCCAAGATGCGGGATCATCGGAGCGCGCCCGCCCCGCCACAAGGTCAGAAAGGTCCATCAGCCGATGTAATGTGCGGCTTGATCGCAAAGCGGCGACGAAAAAGGGGAGCCCAGCGGGCTCCCCTCAATCGGTTCAAGCTGTGATCGAGTCTACCAGATCGTGACGCGCTGATCCGGCGGCAGATAAAGCGCATCGCCCGGCTGGACGTTGAACGCTTCGTACCAGCTGTCCATGTTCCGCA
>CALBST010000272.1 GCA_937967425.1 uncultured Caulobacteraceae bacterium | reverse complement strand
CTCGAAGTGCCGCCGCGCTTCGCGGATTGGAAAATTATCGACGCGCAAGCATTGGCCGTTGGCGAAGTGCAGCCGCTGCCGGATGGACGCATCCGCGTCGTCTTCCGCTTGTGGGACGTGTTCGGCGAAAGCCAATTGACGGCGTTTCAGATCGACCGCACGCCCGACGGCTGGCGCCGTGTCGCGCATCGCATCGCCGATCAAATCTACGAACAGCTCACCGGCGAGCGCGGCTATTTCGATACGCAAATCCTGTTTGTGTCTGAGAGCGGGCCGCGTACGCGCCGCATCAAGCGCCTGATGATCATGGATCAGGACGGCGCCAATCCAAGCTTTCTGACCAGCTCCGATGCGATGGTGCTGACGCCGCGCTTCGCGCCCAATACGCGCGTGCTCACCTATATGAGCTACGAGACCGGCGCGCCGCGTGTGTTCCTCTACAATCTGAACACCAACCGCCGCGAAGTGCTGGGTGATTTCCCGGGCATGACGTTCGCGCCGCGCTTCCGGCCGGACGGCAACGGCATCGTCTTCACGCTCGACATGAACGGAAACTCCGAAATCTACACGATGGATCTCGGCACCCGTGCGCGTCAGCGGCTCACAAACCATCCCTCGATCGACACCTCGCCGAGCTATTCGCCGGATGGCTCGCAGATCGTGTTCAACTCGGATCGCGGCGGTTCTCCGCAGCTTTATGTGATGGCCGCGAACGGTTCCGGCCAGCGCCGCATCAGCTTTGGTGAAGGCAGGTATTCAACACCAGTTTGGTCCCCGCGCGGCGATCTCATCGCCTTCACGCGCCAGAGCGGTGGGCGCTTCGCCATCGGCGTGATGCGCCCGGATGGCAGTGGTGAACGCATCTTAACTGAGAGCTATCTTGATGAATCGCCGACCTGGTCACCGAATGGTCGCGTTATAATGTTCTTCCGTGAGGGCCGCGGCGAGGGCCCGCAACTCTGGTCCGTTGACCTTACCGGGCGGAATCTACGCCGGATTCCAACGCAAACCGACGCTTCGGACCCGGCTTGGTCGCCCTTGTTGCCATGACCGGAACAAGATTGTCGGCTAGGAACCTGCTCTGTAAGCTTTGCATTCTTGTACAGGGGGTACGGCCGTCGCCGAATGCGCCGCTTCTAGGGGAGAATTGTCCTTATGCGTAACACCATCCTCGTTATGGCCGCTGTGGCCTCATTGGCCGCTTGCGCCAGCCGTCCCGAGCCGACGCCGACGGGCCCGACGGGTCCGACGACGCCGCCGGTAACCACGCCGCAGGGCCCGGTCCCGGGTTCGGTTGAAGATTTCCGAGTCTCCGTCGGTGACCGCGTGTTCTTCGGCTACGATCGCTTCGATCTCTCGGCTGAAGCCCGTTCGGTGCTCGAGCGCCAAGCCGCTTGGCTGCGCCAGTATCCGAACGTCCGCATCCTCGTCGCCGGTAATTGCGACGAACGCGGCACCCGCGAATACAACCTTGCGCTCGGCGCCCGCCGCGCCGCCGCCGCCCGCGACTACCTCGTGTCGCTCGGCGTCGCGCAGAACCGCATCGAAACCGTTTCGTACGGCAAGGAGCGCCCGCTCGACGCCCGCGCCAACGAAGAAGCTTGGAGTGTGAACCGCAACGCACACACCAACATCGTCAGCGGCGCGGTCTCGTAAGCGTCAAAATTTGGCCCGAGCGAGCGGACTAGGAAGCGTTCCCATGACCCAGCGTTCGGCCTCATTTCAGGCAACCACCCGGCTCGCGGCGTGCATCGCCGCGGCCGGGTTTCTTTTCACCGCGCCAGCCTCCGCGCAAACCCAGCTGCCGCCGCCCGCGCAATTCACCAGCGCCGACGCGCGGCAGGATCGCATTGAGGAGTTGCAGCAGCAGCTCACCGAAGCCACCGCCGAGAATGAGCGCCTGCAATACGAACTCAATCAGCGTGATCGCGAGATTCAGCGGTTGCGCAGCATGGTGGGCGAACTCGCCGGCGTGAACCAATCGCTCTCGACGCCGCCGGCCGATGGCGCGACGGCGCCCGCGCCAGGTCAACGCAGCGAAGGCGGGCCAGCGCCCGCGACCCTCAACTCTGCCCAGCAAGCCAACACCGGAACGCTTGGCACAATACCGGCCGGCGCGGCGATCACGCCGCCGGCCGCCGAAGCAGCGCCTGCACCAACGGCGGACGAGCTTTACGCGCGCGCGCAAGGCTATCTCTCCGCAGGCCGCTATCCCGACGCGGAAGTGGCGTTCGCCGATTTCCTGGAGCGCTACCCGAACGTCGTGCAGACGCCGAACGCGCGCTTCTGGTATGCCTTCACCTTGTTGGCCCGGAACAATTACGCCGATGCAGCGCAGAGCTTCGCTCAATACTTGCAGCGCACGCCGCAAGGCCCGCGTGCGCCGGAAGCGCAAGTGCGCCTCGGCATGGCGCTTGCCGGCATGGCGCGTGACGGCGCCAACGACGCGGCCGAGCTGCGCCAGGCCTGCGGCGCGTTCTCTTCGCTCACCAGCCGCTATCCCAACGCGCCGCGCAACGTGCGCGATCTCGCCACCCGCGAAGCGCGCGCCGCGAACTGCTCAAACTAGGCTAGCCTCATGCTCGATCGGCTGACGATCGAGCGCATGATGGCGTGGACCGGCGATAGGCCGGTCCTTATCGCGCTGTCCGGCGGCGGCGATTCCGTTGCGCTGATTCATTTGCTCGCGGCTGAACTCGGCGCGGCGCGATTACGCGCGGTCATCGTCGATCATGCGTTGCGCGAAGGTTCGGCGGAGGACGCGCGCCGCGCCCAAGGTTTCGCGGCTCCACTGGGTGTCAGCGCCGAAATCCTGACGTTGAGCTGGGCAGAGGGCGAAAACCGCGCCCAACAAGCGGCGCGCGAAGGCCGCTATCGGGCCATCTGTGGCTATGCACGCGCCCAAGGCCTCAACACTATCGCCGCCGCGCATACAGCCGACGATCAGGCGGAAACCGTGATGATGCGCGCCGCCGCAGGCTCAACCTGGCGCGGCCTCGCCGGCATCGCGCCGTTCGCATTCGCGCCACTCTGGCCTGAAGGTCGCGGGATCGCGCTGGCGCGGCCGCTGCTCGGTGCGCGCCGCGAGGACTTGCGCGCATACTTGCGCGCGCAACGGGCGGACTGGATCGAAGATCCGGCGAACGAGAATCCGAAGCACGAGCGTGTTCGCGTCCGGCAAATTCTGCGCGCGTTGCCGAGCTTCGATCCGATGAGACTTGTCCGCGTCGCCGCGCGGCTTCGTGTGCGCAGCGATGCCCTCGATGCCGCAGCTTTTGAGCTTCTTTCACGCGCTGCGACGGTTGGATACGTGTCTGCCATCCGGCACGCGGATTGGGCGGCGCCGCGTGAAGTGCGCCGCCGCGCGCTGCAAGTTCTGATGGCCGCGGTCTCTGGCGCATCGCGTGAGCCGCCATGGAGCGAAATGGAAACGCTGGAGCGCCGCGTCACGCGCCACGGGCACCGAGGCTCAACGCATAGCGGCGTGGATTTTACCCCCGGTACGCACGGCATTGTCTTGTTGCGCGAACTTGGCGCGGTGCTGGGGCGCCGTGACGGGGCGCCGCCGCTCGCGCCGCTTCGGCTCGCCTCCAATGAGGAAGCGGTCTGGGACGGCCGCCTCGCCGTTACCGCGCCGGACTCGGGCTGGTGCGTCGTTCCCGCCCAAAACGGCGAGCTTGTCGCGTTCGAGAAGGGCGCGGTCCGCCTTCAGTATCAGCAGGCGAAAGCGCGGCTGAAGCTGCGCCCGCTCGCCGCCGAGCGCGTCGCGCATGCCTTCGCTCCGGATATTAACCGCGCGAAACCATGATTTTCGCCGCATTTTCCTTCCAAGCGTTCACCCGCCCTTGACGCGCCTGATGGCAGTAAGGGGTGTTCAGCGGCGGGCTGGGTCCCTATCTTGCTGAAGAAAGTATTGCCGCGCCCGGCGCCGGAGCGCGGACCAGAAGGTCGGACCAAATAATGCCCATCCGCACACTGCTCATCTGGGGCGCCATCGCTCTTGTGTTGGTTGTTTTGTTCGCCGCGATGAATGGCGGGAACAATCCTCTCCGCAATGCGCAGGAGCTGCCGTACTCTACGCTGTTGGACCGCGTCGAAAGCGGCTCCATTGGCGGCGTCACCACCCAGGCGGATACGATCATCGCGACGTCGAAAGACGGTAAACAGACGTTCGTCACTTATCTGCCGACCGGCACGATGGCTAATGTCGTCGAGCGTCTCGATGCGGCCGGCGTCGTCATCGACACCAAACAACCTAAGCAGGGGCCAGGCATCGGCGACATGCTGCTCGCCATTCTGCCGATGTTGCTGCTGATCGGCGCTTGGTTCTTCTTCATGCGTCAGATGCAGGGCGGCGGCCGCGGCGGCGCCATGGGTTTTGGCCGTTCAAAGGCGCGCTTGCTCACTGAAGCCAAGGGCCGCGTCACATTCGATGACGTCGCCGGCATCGATGAAGCCAAGGAAGAACTCGGCGAGATCGTCGAATTCCTGAAAGACCCGGGCAAGTTCCAACGCCTCGGCGGTAAAATTCCAAAAGGGGCGCTGCTCGTCGGCCCGCCCGGTACGGGTAAGACGCTGCTCGCCCGCGCCATCGCCGGCGAAGCCAATGTGCCGTTCTTCTCGATCTCGGGCTCGGACTTCGTCGAAATGTTCGTCGGCGTCGGCGCCAGCCGCGTGCGCGACATGTTCGAGCA
>CALBST010000271.1 GCA_937967425.1 uncultured Caulobacteraceae bacterium | reverse complement strand
ACGCCGTCACGGAGCGCGAGTTCGACGGTCACCATCGAGCCGCAAATCTTGCTGACCTTGGTCGCCGCCCCGTCCGGCGCGTCGAGACGCCCGACATGCGGGATTTCGGCCGCCAGTTCCATAATCCGCGGGTGGTAGAGGTCGTCCATCCGCCCTTATGTGGCCTTCCTTCGCGGGCAAGCAACGGGCAAAATCGGCCCCCGGAGAGCCACATGTTGCGACGCACCCTGCTCATCAGCGCATTGGGCGCCTGGCCGGCGGTTGCCTTTGGCCAAACACAGCCACCTGCTCAACAGCGGGCCACCCAGCCCGCCACGATCACGCCCCAGAATGCGCTTGAGTACGCGTTCGTGTCCGCGCTCACCAACCAGAACATGCGTCCGATCTTTCGCCGCTATCTGATGGAAACGCACGTTGCCCTCGCCCTTGCGTCCGAGGAGGACGATGCGCCGGTGCGTGAAATCCAGGTTCGAGACGGCTTTATTGCAGGCGCCATTTTTACCAGCGAGCAACGCCTCCAGCAGGTGCTCGGCGAAGACGCCCCTCACATCATCATCAATGGGCGCGCCGCATTCACGCGGCTTGCGGGCAAGAATGTCGTGATCAATCCGGGGCTCGCGCCAATGCTGACGCTCGAACCCGCGGATGTCGCGGCGTATTTGCTGACGCCCGGCGAAAGCTCAGCCGGGCCCACCCAGTAGGCCGTCACTGCCGCAGCGGCGATCATAGAGCCCGCGCGTGCGCGCGAGCGCTCCATCATCGCCAAACAGATGCACCTGCCAAGTGTGCGTACAGCCATTGGCGGCGGTGGTCTTGCGACAGACCTGCGCTGGCGGATCGCCACGATTGCCTTCCGCGCGCGCAGGCGCCGCGCCGCAATTGAACTCGTTACGCCGCAGATCAGCCGAAACAGACGCGATCTGCATGCCCACGCCATAGCGGCTGGCGACGCCTTGCTGGAAGCTCTGAAGCGTCGCCGCTTCGGACGCATTGCGCCAGTCGCCAAGATTGATCGGCGTTGATGGTATCGTCGAGGGGCCGGTCGGCTCGGTCACGCCGCCCGTCGGGAGCGTTTCGCAGGCGCCCAACAGCAGCGCCAGGGTGACGACGATCGTGCGTGCGTACTTCATCTCTCTCACCTGTTCGCGCCGAGGCACATCTGATCGAACCCGGCCACCGGCTCGCGTTCGCCGCGCTCCAGCACAACATACCAGTCAAACGCGCACTGGCGCTCCATGATTTCGATGCGGCAATCGAGCCGGCGCTCATTTTCGCAGGCAAAGCCGTTGGCTTCGAGGCTGGCTTTGAGTTCCGCCACGCTCTGCCCGGCGAAAAGCTGGCGGATTTGGGATTGGAAGGCTGGTGCGTAGGCCGCTGGATCGGCCTGACGCCATTGGCCGAAATCGACGCCGCCAGCTGCGGTTCCTTCGGGCGGGGCCGAACTGCTCTCAGCCGTTGGCGGAGGGAGCGCTTGCCCGCGCTGGACCGGAAATGGCGACGAGCCGGTATCGATCGCGTCGTCGCCGCCTCCGCCAGAGGCGCAGGCGCCCAAAAGCGCGACCAGTGCAATCACCATTACCCGCATGCGTTTTTCCCTGATCCCCCAGGGGGTTGCTTAGTCGGGGCGGCGGGCATCTTCAAGGCGGCGCCCCACACTGTGATAAGACGCCGCCATGACGGCGAAGACTTCAGACAAGACCGGCAAGCCCGGCCCAACGCGCGCCGAAGGCAAATGCCTTTGCGGAACCGTGGTGGTTGAGATCGGCGTACCGGCGCGCTGGGCCTGGCACGATCATTCGCCGGCGACGCGGCGCGCGCACGGCGCCGCCTACGCGACCTATGTCGGCACATGGGCGAGCAAGTTCCGCTTCGTGCAGGGCGAAGACAATCTCACCCACTATGAAGACAAAGAGCGCGGCGGCAGACGCAGCTTCTGCTCGACTTGCGGATCGCCGGTCGCCTTCCAGCGCAACAAGCAGAACATCAATGTCCCGCGCGCGCTCTTCACCAGCGGCGTCGGCCGCGAGCCGCGCTATCACATTGCCATCGATGAGATGCAGGAATGGATCTATCTCGGCGAGAAGCTCGGACCGCTGAAGGGCTTTCCTGGCGTCGTGTGGACCGGCGCGAAGAAGAAGCGGGCGTGAGCGGCGCCAATCACCTCAGCCCGGATTTTGCGGCAAACGCTGTTGCGGCAACCCACGGCGCGGATCGATGCGGAGCGCCGGGACAATGCGCAACGGGTTGCAAGCGACGTTGTTGCGCTCGTTCGATTCTGCAACGCGATTGCCCATGTCGACTCCCGCGCAGAGGAAATAATCTCCAGGCGGAACTCCGGTCGGCAAAATCATCGGCCCGATCTCATAACTTGGCGCGCCGTAACGGACCGTGACGCCGGGGCCGACGCTGTTGGTACGCGAAACACGGCCGCCACGCAGCAACACGTCCTCGCGCCAAGTTGCATTGTAAACGGCCCAAGTCGACGGCCCGAGGCGATCCGTCGACAGGAAGATGTCGACCATATAGCTGGCGCCCGCCGGCGCCTCGAGCGTGCCTGGGCAATTCGTGTCGCCAAGGTTTCTGACCTCAAGCGTGATCATGATGCCCTGCCCCTCGCGCTTTTCAGCAGCGGCGCCGATTGTCGGTGTCAGGTCGCACGCGGCGAAAGCTGGCGTGGCCAGTGCAAAGAGAGAAACGAGAGCGATGGCGAAGGTGCGCATGTGATGGAGTCCCCATGACGTCCCTCAACGTCGTCCGCATAGGGGCGCACGCGGACGGCAATGGCAAGTAGTTTTGTGAATGCTAGATTTGCGCAACGCGTCCCATGAACAATTTTGTTCCCGTCGGCTTGTGGCGCAGCACGATGAAGAACGGATGATCCGCCTTGAACTCGATCGGCGGCGCTTCGGGCACAGGCATCGCTGACGTCGCGCGCATGTCGATGGCGGTCACGGCAGCAGCTTCCGTGCCCTCTTCGTCGATAGCCAGGAAGGTCTTGTGGATCACCGCGCTAATCGCGAGCGCTTCCTGCTCGGTAACGCCGGAGAAGTCCGCCGAGTCCGTGAACGCAAGCTGCAATCCGAGGCCCTGCAGCTGCGGGACGAGATCATAATCCGTGCGCATTTCGACTTTCGGCAGCGTGACGGCGAGGCGCGGGCGCTCCGCATTGTCCAGATCCGTAAGCCAACGATCGAGCGTTGCGCCCATCAACTGGCGCTCGAACGCCGCCAGGCCATTGCGGGCCCGCGGCAAGAACACCGCAAGCGAGAACGCGCCTTCGTCATAAAGGAACTCGGCGGCCTGGAAGCCTTCACCCGCGTAGTACGGCGTGCGCATGATCTTCTGCATGAGGCGAACGCGCTGTGTGGCGCCGCCTTCGGCGAAGAAATCGCCGTCATAGGTGGCGTTCGCGGAGAATTGCTGCTGCCATTTGCCTTTGAAATACACGGCGTTGGTCAAGACCAGGCGCCGCGACGGATCTTGTTGCGTGAGAATTTCCGGTATCCGGTCACGGGTCTCCCGCGCCGCCCAGGCATTGATGGTGCGTAAGGCTGCGCGCTGGTTGGCGATGAACGGCACCGCCTCGATCGTCGCGCCCAGTTCGTTACGAATGGTGCGCGCGTAAGCCTCGCGCAACGCCATGGTGCGCTCAACCCAAGCCGCGTTCGCCGTCGTAAATTCGCTGCCGCCGCGCTGCGCCTCGATTGCATCGCGCCGCGCGCGCGTCTGCGCCACTTGCGCCGCAACGCTCGGGTCGAACCCGAACGTGGCGGACATCTCGGCGGCGGTTTGCCCGCCTGCCCCTGGATAAAGCAGCGCGAACGCAGAAAGCACGCTGTACGGCGAAACGAACTGATTGCCGCCGGGTGCGGCGAGCGCACGATAAAGGCCAAGGTCGAAGGAGTCAGGCAAGGGCGGCATCACTGGCGGCGGCGTAGGTTGCGGCGCTGGCACGGGCTGAGGATCAGCTTCCCCCGTGGCGTTGACGCAGGCGCCAAGCGCCGCAGCGCCGGCCGACCAAAGTAACACGCGGCGATCCATGCCATCTCTCCTGCCTCGCAGGCCATTGGGGCGCCCAGTTTGGGCGAAGTCAGGGCAAAGCTAGGGTCGCTTGTTCACTTCGGCGGCAAGTCGCTCGATCTCCGCGACAATTTCGGTGCGATCCCGGCTCTCGAAACGCTCAAGCTCCGGTCCGGAGAAATCCCCGGCATGCATCACCAGCACATATCGGCCACTGGCGTCATCCGGCGGATACCAACCGAGATCAAGCATACGGCCGCGCCGCTCATGGTTGAGCTGAAGCAGGCTCTCCTTCCACCAATGCCAAGCGTCGGCATCGTCCTGATCGATTTCGTGGAAATCGTTGTGATCGACACTCCAACCGATCGGAATGCGCAGGGGTTGCAGCCGATGCTCCACTAGCCTTTCCGCCGCCAAGTGCTGCCGCTGGCGCTGTCCATGACTTCGACGCCGCGCGCGGCGAGATCGTCGCGGAGCTTATCCGAGAGCGCGTAGTCCTTGGCGGCGCGGGCGGCGACGCGCTCGGCGACGAGGCGATCAATCTCCGTCGCCTCATCGCCAAAGCTGGCGCGGAACCAGTGTTCGGGGTCGCTCTGCAGGATGCCGAACAGCTGCGCGGCGGCGAGGAGTTCGGCCTTCGCCTTCGCCTGATCAGCCGGCTTCTTGGCGATATTGGCTGCGGTCGCGAGCGCTGAGAGTTCAGCGATAGCGGCTGGCGTGTTGAGATCGTCCGCGAGCGCCTCGACGATCGCCGCAGGCGCTTCAACCGGAGCAGCCTGAACATCCTTCAACCGCAGCACGGCGCCGTAGAGCCTATCGAGGCTCGCTTGCGCTTGCTTCAGCAGATCATCGCTCCAATCGAGCGGCGCGCGATAGTGCGCGGAGAGCAGCGCCCAGCGGATCGTTTCGCCCTGCCAGCCCTGCTCCAGCAATTCGCGTGGCGTGATGATATTGCCGATCGACTTGGACATCTTCTCTTTGTCCATCGTCAGGAAGCCGTTGTGCATCCACACCCGCGCTAATGGGTGATCGTGCGCACTTTCGCTCTGGGCAATTTCGTTTTCGTGGTGCGGGAAGATGAGATCAATGCCGCCGCCGTGAATGTCGATCGGCGAGCCGAGCTCTTCTTCGATCATGGCGGAGCACTCGATGTGCCAGCCAGGGCGGCCGGCGCCGAACGGCGCATCCCATGACGGCTCACCGGGCTTGCTGGTTTTCCAGAGTGCGAAGTCGGACGGCGATCTTTTGTCGTCCTCGCCATCCACCCGCGCGCCAGCCTTCAGATCGTCCTGATTGCGCCCGGAGAGCTTGCCGTAATCCTCGTCGGCGGCGACCGAGAAGTAGACGCCGCTTGGGACGACATAGGCTGCGCCTTTGGCGATCAGTTTTTCGATCACGGCCACCATCGCCGGCACGTTCTCGGTGGCGCGCGGACGCAGCGTTGGCGTCAAGACGTTAAGCGCGCCCATGTCGGCTTCGTATTGCGCTTCGACCGCGCGCGTGATCGCTTCGATCGGCACGCCGCGCTCGATCGAGGCATTGATGATCTTGTCGTCGATGTCGGTGTAGTTGCGGGCGTAGATCACCGCCTTCTCGCCATAGACGTGCCGCAGCAGGCGAAACAGCGTGTCGAACACCACGGGCGGGCGCGCATTGCCGATGTGGGCGGTGTTATAGACGGTAGGTCCGCAGACATACATCGTCACCCGCGCTGGGTCGGCCGGCGCAAACGGCTCTTTTCGCCGCGTCAACGTGTTGGTTAGCTCGATTTTCATGCGGGGTGGGTTCTAGCGGCGACTTGTGCTACACTCCATATCTCTTGCGGGGCCGAGTTGGACCCCGTCGCCTGAGGGTGAATTTCGGGCGGGCGTTAAGTCCGGGTGTCCAGTTGGGCCGTACAAGGCTCCATGAGGAACCCTCCCGGCTCGACCTCCGTCCCTCAGACTAAGGACACTGCCCCCGTATGAGTGAGATTTTGAAGTGGCGCTCGCCCGCTGAGGCGGCCGCGAAGCGACCGTCGCGCGAAGCCGCCATGGAAGCGGTGAAGACGCTGATCGCCTGGGCCGGAGACGATCCGGACCGAGAAGGCTTGAAGGACACCCCGAAGCGCGTGGTCGAGGCGTATCGCGAGTGGTTCCGCGGCTATGATGAAAACCCCGCCGACGAGCTCAACCGCGTGTTCGAAGACGTCAGCGGCTATGACGATATGGTCATGCTCAAGAAGATCGATGTGGAGAGCCATTG
>CALBST010000270.1 GCA_937967425.1 uncultured Caulobacteraceae bacterium | reverse complement strand
CATTGCGCGCGGAGTGTAAACGCGGTTCGCAGCTGTAGGATACGATTGTCAGGTTCGTCTGCTTTTCGCCGACTGCGGTCATTAACCTCGTTGCGGCGTCGATGAATGCTCTGGTGATGTGATTAGATGTCAGGCATCGAGGGTCCCCACGTGACTACAACTTATCCCCCTAAGTTTGGGAGCGGCATGGAGTGCGGCGCGAGCAACATCGTCGCAATAGATCGCAGCGGCGCTACTCTTCAGTCTGAAGAAGTGCGCGCTGCCGATGACATCTCGCCTGAAGACATTCCTGTCGTAGCGCGGGCTGATCGAAAAGCGCATGAGCGGTGCAACCTGATCAATGCGCGCGCCTTCTGACTTCTCTAAGTCGAAGGCATCGAGCTTGCGCACCAGATCGCCGAGCCAATGGCGCGGGCCTTGTTCCCCATTCGCCAGACTCGTTTCGACATCAACGAAAACAAAGGCGTCCAGATCGAGTTTCTCGAGCACATCCTTTGCGCGTTCACTCACAAGAAAGACGCCGCGAAAACGGCCTGTAATATCGAATAGCGGCTTTGCGCCAAGCGGTCTGTCGACGACGAATACCGGCGTTTCTGCAAAGGGCGCAAACCCCGTCCCGTAATCACTGCCATCTTGCGCATCGAAGAGCGGTCCAGCCGGCAAGTACGGGCGCTCTATATGCAGGTCTTCGGACCATTGTCTGGGTGGATTGATCCACTCCAGGCGCGGTTGTCCGGCCGAATATTCTGCATTCGCCCAAACAAAAATTCTGTCTGACCGAGACGCTCCAGAATCCCGCTTTGCCATCTGGTTTTCTTTGGATATCAGCTTGGCCTTCGAGGGGTGAGGATTAGAAGTGCTGGACCCGCCATCTGTCTAATGTGACCAAAATCGCAACCGATCGCAAAGGGCCAATAGCGGGCAGACAGCCGCCAGCGGCCCTAGCTCGCTTCTTTCGCCTTTGCGGCGCGCTTGCGTTCGTTCGGGTCGAGGTAGGCTTTGCGGATGCGGATCGCCGCCGGCGTAACTTCCACCAGCTCGTCGTCTTCGATCCAGGCCATGGCTTGCTCGAGCGTAAGGCGGCGCGGCGGCGTCAGGCGGATCGATTCATCCTTGCCCGACGCGCGCACGTTGGTGAGCTTCTTGCCCTTCAGCGGGTTCACATCGAGATCTTCGCCGCGGCTGTTTTCGCCGATGATCATGCCTTCATAGACGTCTTCGCCGTCGGCGATGAACATTTGGCCGCGTTCTTCCAGATTCCACAGTGCGTAGGCGGTGGACTGGCCCTTGTCGTTCGAGATCAGCGCGCCGTTGCGGCGGCCGGGGATTTCGCCTTTCCACGGCGCCCACGAGTGGAAGAGGCGGTTCATGACGCCCGAGCCGCGCGTGTCGGTGAGGAATTCGCCGTGATAGCCGACCATGCCGCGCGACGGCGCGAGCATGACGAGGCGCGTCTTGCCGCCGCCTGACGGACGCATGTCCTGCAACTCGGCTTTACGGATGCTCATCTTCTCGATGACGACGCCGGTGTATTCGTCATCAACGTCGATGACGACTTCTTCGACTGGTTCGAGCGTTTGGCCGTTCTCGCTGCGCGTCAGCACTTTCGGACGCGAGAGCGAAAGTTCGAAGCCTTCGCGGCGCATGGTTTCAACCAGCACGCCAAGCTGAAGTTCGCCGCGGCCGGCGACTTCGTAGGCGTCTTTGTTGGCGGTCTCGGTGACGCGAATGGCGACGTTCGATTCCGCTTCCGCCAAGAGGCGCGCGCGGATAACGCGGCTTTGCACCTTGTCGCCAGCGCGGCCGGCGAGGGGAGAATCGTTGATCGAGACGGTGA
>CALBST010000269.1 GCA_937967425.1 uncultured Caulobacteraceae bacterium | reverse complement strand
GCCACGGCCAGAGCCAGTGGAATCTCGAAAATCGCTTCACCGGCTGGGTCGATGTGGACCTGACGCCGGCCGGGGAGGCGCAGGCGCGGCGCTCAGGGGAGCTTTTGGCCGCGAGCGGGGTGGCGTTCGATAAGTTGTTCACATCGGTCCAGACGCGGGCGATCCGGACAGGCTCGCTGGCGACGGAGGCGGCGGGGATTGCCTGGCTGCCGGTGGCGCGCGACTGGCATTTGAACGAGCGCCATTACGGGGCGCTGACGGGGCTCGATAAGGCGGAGACGGCTGCGAAGCACGGCGAGGAGCAAGTGCTGGTGTGGCGCCGCTCGTACGACGTGCCGCCGCCGCCGCTGGACGCGGGTGGCGAGTTCGATCTGTCGAAGGATCGGCGCTACGCGGGTGTTGCGGTGCCGGCGACGGAGTCGCTGAAGCTGACGCTTGAGCGCGTGCTGCCGTATTGGCGCGAGGCGATCGCGCCGGATCTGAGGGCCGGCAAGAATCTGATCATCGCCGCGCATGGCAATTCGCTGCGCGCGATCGTGAAACACCTCTTCAACGTGCCGGATGGCGACATCGTGCACGTCGAGATTCCGACGGGCAATCCGTTGCTGATTGAACTCGATGCGAACCTGAAGCCGATTTCGGCGCGGTATCTCGATGGGGCGCGGGCCGAGAAGCTGCCGGCTCTGCCTGCGTGAGCGAGGCGCTTCTTCCAACCCTCTCCCTTGCGGAGAGGGTGGCCGCGCAGCGGCCGGGTGAGGGGCGGCGATACGCGTGCGGTGTGTGTGGTTGCGTGCTTAGTTCTGAAATATCGCAGCAGCTGAACGCCCCTCACCCCCTAACCCCCTCTCCGCGAGGGAGAGGGGAAATGTGTGCGTGATGAGCGATCTCGATTTCATGACCCGCGCATTACACCTCGCCTCGACGGGTGTGGGATTGACGGGCGACAACCCGACCGTCGGCTGCGTGATCGTGCGTGATGGCGCCGTGATTGCGGAAGCCCGCACGGGCGATGGCGGGCGCCCGCACGCGGAAGAGCAAGCGCTGGCGCTTGGCGATGCGCGCGGTGCGACGGCCTATGTGACGCTGGAGCCGTGTGCGAAGCGAAGCAATGACACGGCGTCGTGCGCTGATCGTTTGATCGAAGCGGGCGTGGCGCGCGTGGTGATCGCGGCGAGTGATCCCCATCCGTTTGCACGCGGTGTTGGTGTTGAGCGGCTGCGCGCGGCTGGCGTTAGCGTCGAAACTGGGCTGCTCGCTTCTGAAGCTCGGCAACTGAATGCGGATTTCCATCGGCGGTGGACGTGATCTTGGCTTTGTCGATGCCCCAGATCAGCGGGTCGCCTTCGCGCATCAGGCCATCGAAATAGGCGATGGTGCGGGTGAGGCCTTCGCGAAGCTGGATTTTTGGCTCCCAGCCCAAGTGCTCGCGGGCTTTTTCGATGTTGGGCTGGCGCTGCTGGGGATCGTCGCTTGGAAGCGGCTTGAAGACGAGCTTTGAGCTTGAGCCGGTGAGATCGATGACGGCTTCGGCGAGCTGACGGATCGTGAACTCGTTCGGGTTGCCGATATTGATCGGGCCGGTGAGTTCGGCGGGCGAATCCATGAAGGCGAGGAAGGCGTCGATCAGATCGTCGACGTAGCAGAAACTGCGTGTCTGCTCGCCGTCGCCGTAGAGCGTGATGTCTTCGCCTTTCAGCGCTTGCACGATGAAGTTTGAAACGACGCGGCCGTCGTTCGGGTGCATGCGCGGGCCGTAAGTGTTGAAGATGCGCGCGACTTTGATCTCGAGCTTATGCTGGCGGTGATAATCGAAGAACAGCGTCTCGGCGCAGCGTTTGCCTTCGTCGTAGCACGAGCGAATGCCGATCGGATTGACGCGGCCCCAATATTCTTCGGGCTGCGGATGAATGTCGGGGTCGCCGTACACCTCCGAGGTTGAGGCTTGGAAGATGCGGGCCTTCAAGCGTTTGGCCAGGCCCAGCATGTTGATGGCGCCGTGGACGCTGGTCTTCGTCGTTTGCACCGGATCGTGCTGGTAGTGCACGGGCGAAGCCGGGCAGGCGAGATTGTAGATTTGATCGACCTCTACATAGAGCGGGAAGGTCACGTCGTGGCGCAGGAATTCGAAGTTCGGCTGGTTCAAGAGATGCGCGATATTGCGCTTCCTGCCCGTGAACAGATTGTCGGCGCAGACGACATCGTCGCCGCGGGCGACGAGGCGGTCGCACAGATGTGAGCCCAGGAAGCCGGAGCCGCCGGTGACGAGAATGCGCCGTTCGAACATGGCAGCGACAGGACGCTGCGCCGGTTAAGGATTTGTTGACCATGTGAGCACGTAGAGCGCCAGTCGCCTAAGCGATGGCCGAGATTGCTCGGCGTGGATCGGCGCGCCTAGGATGCCTGGGCGAGGGGCAATGGCATTTATTGGAAAGACCATGCAGCAAGCGGTCGCGCAGTTTGAGACACTAGCGCTGCCGCACCGGCTGTTCTCTGCTTTGCTTGTGTCAATTGGCGCCGTTATCGGCTCCGGTGGAGTTTGGCTCGCCGTGCTTGGCGGCTCGCTCTATTACGCGCTTGCCGGCGCCGCTGTGATTGCGACGGGCGTGCTCACCTTCCGCCGCGATCCACGCGCTGGATGGATCTATGCCGCGATGCTCGTCGCGACGGCGCTCTGGTCGCTGTGGGAAGCGGGGCTCGACGGGTGGGCGCTGACGGCCCGACTGCTCGCACCCGCGATTCTCGGGCTTGGTTTCGCTGTTCCAAAGCTGTTCGCTAGCTGCGGCTGGCCGATTCGCGCGCCGTTGCTCGCGGCAGCGCTCTGTTTTCTCACGATTGCCGCCGGCGCGCTGTCGCCGCAGCCCATGGCCGCGCCGTTTCCGGAGGCCGGCGAGATCACCGGCGCAGCGGCTGGCGCCGAATGGAGCGCCTATGGCGGCGCTGCCGCCGGCACACGCTATTCGACGCTCGACCAGATCAATCCCGAAAACGTCTCCCGGTTAGAAATTGCCTGGACGCACGATGCGGGCGCCACCGAAGCGGGCGCGCGCAGTCCGATGCAGGTAACGCCGATCATGGTCGCTGGCCTGCTCTACTATTGCTCGCAGACCAATGCCGTCATCGCGCTTGATCCCGAAACGGGAGAAGAGCGCTGGCGCTTCGACCCGCAAGTCGACTTGCCGCCCCGCGGCTTTCTCGTGCGCTGTCGCGGCGTGTCGTATTATCGCTCCAATGCTCGCGAATGTCCGGAGCGGATCGTCTCCGCCACCTTCGACGCACGTCTGTTTGCGTTGGATGCGCGCACCGGCCGCTTGTGCCGCTCGTTCGGCGAGGGCGGCTTCGTCGATCTGACCGAGGGCATGGGCGAGGTCGAGCCCGGGTTCTACTATGTCAGCTCGGCCCCGCTCATTGCCCGCGGAAATATCGTCATCGGCGGGGCCGTGATCGACAACATGAATGTTGACTCGCCGTCCGGCGTCATACGCGCCTTCGACGCCGAGAGCGGCGCGCTGCGCTGGGCGTGGGACTTGGACCGAGAAGGCGGGGGGACGCCCGCCGGCGAAACCTACACGCGGTCGACGCCAAATTCGTGGGCCCCCGCTACCGCGGACGAAGAGCTTGGCCTCGTTTATTTGCCGCTAGGCAATCCAGCGCCCGATTATTGGGGCGTCGAGCGCACGCCGAACGAAGAGCACTTCGGCAGTTCGGTTGTTGCACTTGACGCTGTGACCGGCGTGCTGCGCTGGTCGTTCCAAACCATGCATCACGATCTCTGGGACTACGACGTCCCGGCGCAGCCGACGTTAGTGGACATAGAACGCGACGGACAAACGATCCCGGCTTTGGTGCAGGCGACCAAACGCGGCCAGTTGTTTGTACTCGATCGGCGCACTGGCGAGCCGGTATTTCCGGTGGAGGAGCAACGAGTGCCGCAAGCGGGCGCGGCTCCGGGCGAACGCCTATCTCCGACGCAGCCCTATTCCATCGCTATGCCTTCGTTTGGGGGCGTGCTGCGCGAGAGAGATATGTGGGGCGCTACACCGATCGATCAGCTCTGGTGTCGAATTGCATTTCGCCGCTTGCGCTATGACGGTGAAGCGACGCCCCCGGGAGAAACGGCCTCTCTGGTTTATCCGGGGGTCGCCGGCGGCATGAATTGGGGCGGCGTCTCCGTCGATCCCGTTCATGGTGTGGCGATTGTCAACTCCATGTATGTGGCCGCGACCAATCAGTTGATCCCGCGTGCCGAAGCAGATGAGATCGTTCGTCGTGGCGAAGACGCGCCGCAACCGATGACTGGCTCGCCCTATGCGGCGCAGGTGAGCACCTTCTATTCGCCGCTGAACGCCCCCTGCAACGAGCCGCCCTATGGTCGCCTGAGCGCCGTCGACCTGCGCACTGGCGCGCTGTTGTGGCAACGCCCTGTCGGGACCATACGCGACGCTGGCCCGCTCGGCCTGGCGATGCAGTTACCGATCCCCATGGGACAACCCAATCTCGGTGGTACGCTAACGACGCGCGGTGGACTTGTGTTCATGGGCGCCGTGCGCGAGCGGCGTTTTCGCGCCTTCGACATCCGCACTGGCCGCGAGCTTTGGAGCGCGGCGTTACCCGCCGGAGGTCAAGCCAATCCAATGACGTACACTTCTCCCTCTAGCGGCCGGCAATTCGTTATCATCGCCGCGGGGGGACATCCGGTGCTGGACATGCCTGCCGGTGACACGCTCGTCGCCTTCGCGCTGCCGCGATAGCCGCAGCTACTCCGCCGCTATGGCGGTTTGCTTGGCGAGCTTATCAAACGCCACGAGATCGCGGACGA
>CALBST010000268.1 GCA_937967425.1 uncultured Caulobacteraceae bacterium | reverse complement strand
TGGCCGCCTCTGGTCGGTGAGAGCTTCGCCAAACGGCTGCTTGAACGGCAAACCGAGAAGACGAGCAATTCAGAGGCTTGGCCCTTGTTTATCCGCGCCTAACGGATAATGCTCCAAATATGGATCGGCTTCAGGCGATCGAGATTTTCGTCAAAGTCGCGGAGCTGAAGAGCTTCAGCGCCGCCGCCGACACCCTCAACCTTTCGCGCACCTTGGTGAGCGAGCGGGTCAAGGATTTGGAAGAGGCGCTGGGCGTGCGCCTCCTCCAGCGCACCACGCGGCGCGTCTCGCTGACCGAACCCGGCGCAGCCTTTCTGGAGCGGGTGCGTTTGGGGCTGGCCGCGCTCGACGAAGCTGCGGCCGAAGCATCTAGCCTTTCAGCTGAGCCGCGCGGGACGCTGCGCGTCAACGCGCCGATGAGTTTCGGCTTTCACCATGTTGCGCCGGTGACTGGCAAGTTCATGCTGCAGCATCCGGCGGTGCGTATTGAACTGGCGCTGACGGACCGGTTGATCGATCTCATCGAAGACAATGTCGATGTCGCCATTCGTATCGGCGAGCTCAGCGATTCCAGTCTTATCGCTAAAAAGCTGGCGACCTGCCGCATGATCTTGTGTGCGGCCCCCGCTTATTTGAAGCGGCGCGGGGCGCCAAAGCATCCGCGCGAATTGGATGAACACACCCAGCTCTTCTATACCTATTGGCTGCAGAACGATGAATGGCGTTTTACACGCCGCGGTGAGCACTTCGTGGTTCGCGCCGGCGATGCAGCGCTTCGCTGCAACAATGGCGACGCGATCGCGCAGGCCGCGGCGCAAGGCGCGGGCATTGCGCTTCAGCCAAACTTCATCGCCGGACCGCTGATTAAGCAAGGCCGTCTTGTCGAAGTCATGCCGGCCTGGCGGGCGGCGGAATTCGGCATCTATGCGATCTATCCCGAGAGCCAATTCGTGCCGGCGAAATCGCGCGCCTTCATCGATTATCTCGCCAAAGCCTACGCAAAACCGCCATGGGATTGATTATCCTCTTTCGGCGAACAGTCTGTCCGCGATCCCGTTGATTATCAGCCTCGAGGCGGACGCTATCTTTCTCTCATCAGCTCACGGCATGGCCGCGCGGCATGAGAGGAGGAAAGATCATGCAAAAACTAAGTGGCTATACGCCTTACGCACTCACCGCGCTTCGTGTCGTGGCTGCGCTCATCTTTATCGAACACGGGACGCAAAAGCTCATCGGCTTTCCAGCGCCGCCAGAGGGCGGATTGCCTGAAGCGGGCTCGCTTCTGTGGGTTGGCGCGTGGCTTGAACTGGTCGGCGGCGCCTTCCTGTTGTTCGGTCTCTTCACGCGCCCGGTCGCTTTCATCATCGCCGGCGAGATGGCGGTCGCCTATTGGATGTTCCACGCTCCGGCCAGTTTCTATCCGGTACTGAACGGCGGCGACGCCGCGATCCTCTACACGTTCGTGTTCCTGCTGTTCGTGTTCACGGGACCAGGCGCATGGAGCCTCGACGGGCTTCACCGCGCGACCGAACAGGAAGGCGGCCAAGAAGCGCCCGCGTCGCTCCGGGTCAAAGAAGACGATGCTCTGATCTATCGTCTCCTGGCCCGTCCGTAAGGCCGCCGAAGAGGCGGGTTCCCACTCGGGGACCGCCTCTTCACTTTTCTCTTGTCGGCAAAACTTTGGCCGACGCCCGCAAAAGCGCTATGCTTCAACCGGGCACACGAAGCCCGCTTAGGCGCCCCGTACACTTGAGGCTTGCCAACGCATTCGCGCGGCGCGTTCGTCGTAGCCGGCGTTTTGGCCAACGAGTCTGGCGCCTCACACTGCTTCACGTCCAGGCTGTCATATCGGGGGATTCAGTACGAGAGCGCCGCGAGAGGCGCTCGTCACGGAGTGCAATCGATGACCACCCACCACGTCGGCTATTTTGTTGGAAGCCTCTCCAGCACCTCGATCAACCGTAAACTGGCGCAGGCCCTCATCAAGGTCGCGCCGCCGCAACTCCAATTCACCGAGATTTCGTTCCGCGACTTGCCGCTTTACAGTCCTGATTACGACGCGGACTACCCGCCGGTTGCGCGCGCCTTTAAGGACGCGATCGCCAAGTCAGACGCCATTCTCTTCGTAACGCCGGAATACAATCGCTCGATCCCCGGCGCGCTCAAAAACGCCATCGATTGGGCGAGCCGTCCTTATGGCCAGAATGCTTTTGCGCGCAAACCTTCGGGCGTCATCGGCGCTTCGCCCGGTTCGATCGGCACGGCTGTCGGTCAGCAAAGCCTGCGCGCCGTGCTTGGCTTCTGCAACGCGCCGCAAATGACGAGCCCGGAAGCCTACATACAGTTCAAGCCTGACCTGATCGACGACCAAGGCAATGTGAGTGTTGACGCCACCCGCGAATTCTTACGCAACTACATGAGCGAGTATGCGCTCTTCGTGCAGCGCGTGCTGACTGTCCTGCCCCGCGAAGGCTAGCGCGCATCAGATATTGGTTTGCTCAGGCGGCACGCCTGCGGGCAGAGAGGCTGCCGCGGCGCCATGACTATGCGCGACCGTGCAATCTCCGGCAGCGTAGCAAGTCATCGAAATCGACCCCATCGCATAGCCTTTCGCAAAGGCGCTGGCGCGTCCTTCGCCTGCCGCCGCCAGCGCCGCCACGTAGAGCAAGGGAATGAAGTGATCGGGCGTCGGCACGGCGGCGTCAAAGTCCGCGTGCTCGGCGAGTTTGAGCACATCAGCGGGCGCGGCCTGCATCTGAGCGACCATAGCATCATCGAAACGCTCGGCCCAATCGAAAGCAGCTTCTGGCTTGTCCCACTGAACGCGTTTTAGATTGTGCACGACATTGCCGCTGCCGATGATCATGACGCCGCGTTCGCGCAATGTCGCGAGCTTTGCGGCGAGTTCGAGATGATACGCAAGCGGCTTCAGCGCATTGATGGAAAGCTGCACCACCGGAACATCGGCTTGCGGATAGATATGCGCGAGCACGCTCCAGGCGCCGTGATCGAGGCCCCATTGATCGCGGTCCAGTCCGACCCAATGCGGCTTCACCACATCCGCCACTTCCTCAGCGAGGTCAGGCGCGCCCGGCGCTGGGTAGTCGAAGTCGAACAGCGCTTGGGGAAACCCGTAGAAGTCGTGAATGGTGCGCGGCTTCGCCATCGCCGTGACCGCGGTTGCCCCGAAAAACCAATGCGCCGACACCATGAGCACGGCGCGCGGCTTGGCATAGAGGTTGCCGATGTCGCGCCAGGCCTGCGTGAAGCGATTGG
>CALBST010000267.1 GCA_937967425.1 uncultured Caulobacteraceae bacterium | reverse complement strand
CGCCGCATTTCAGTGGCGCGCGCGAATGCATCCTGTGCGCCGGGCATGCGTCCAGCGCGCGCGACTTCGCCCATGCGGTCCCAGCAGGCGGATGCGTCCGCCAGCCACGCCGCGCTCGCATCCTTTCGCGCGGCAAAGCGCTCTGCGTGGGCGCGCGCCTCGTTCGCGGCTTCGCGCGCGACGGAGAGGTCGCCCGCGCGCAGCGCGTGATCGGCTTGATCGATGAGTGTGTGAACGAGAAATCGCGCTGGCTGCTCGGCTAGACGATCCGGCAAGCAGAGTTGCTCCGCCAGCGCGCGCGCTTGCTGCATCGATTCCGCTGCGGCCGTGTTGTCGCCGAGCGCCGCCCGCAAAGCCGCGCGCACGCGCCATGTGCCCGCGAGCGCCCAGCTTTCGCGTGGATCGTTGGCGGCCAACCGCAAGCGCACTTGCAGCGATTTATCCATCGCATCGCGCGCCGCGTCGGCTGCGCCACGCGCATAGTCCGCTTCCGCCGCGAGCGCCCACGCATCGGACAACACCGCGCGCCAATGCGGCTCTTCCTTCTCCGTGACGCAGAGCGCCTCGTATCGCCCGATCGCTTCGCGAAAGCGACGCCGCGCTGAAGAGGGCTGATTGGCGTCGAGTTCCAACGCACCCAGACGCAGCTCGGCGTCGGCGATATCGGCTGCGAGCTCCGGCGTTTCGCCGATCTGCTGCGCCGCAGCGTGCAGCATCGCGAGCGCGCCTTCGGCGCCGGTCTTCGCTTGGGCAAAATTGCCGGCCCCGGCGTCGAGTTCGGCGATGCGGCCGCGCGCTCGCGCGTACCAGCGCGCCGCATGAGGGTCGCTGCGATCGGTTGCGAAGACGGCGTCCGCGAACTTCAGGGCCTGCGTGTAGCGATCGCGCGCTTCGTCCGTGCGGGCATCGGCGCGGGCCAGCTCACCGAGCATGAAGGCGGCGCTTGCCTTCGCTGGCGCGCCGGCGCTGCCGGCCAGCACCGCTGCCGCCTCGGTCCTGGCCGCTTCGAGGTCGCCGGCTTCCGCTGAGAGCCGGGCCAAACCCAAACGCGGGGCCGGGTCCAGCGGCGCCAATTGAACCGCCAACGCCAGCGCCTCACGCGCCCGAGAGGGGGCTGCTTGCTCCCACAACGCCGCGGCCCGGCGCGCCGCCAGCGCCGCGCCCGGTCCGCCGGCTTGTGCGGCCGCCCACAGCGCCTCCGCGTCGGACCCTATTTGGTTGCCATTTTTCGACATTATTTCAGTTGCTTAATATCGCTTGGTAAACCGTCACAAACCGTAACCCAACGTGTTTTGTCGGGCGGGGAACTCGTTTGATACACGAAGCGTCGGGTCGGGGGGCCCAAAGTCCTGCTGGGGGACGAGAGGTAGCATCTGGTGCGTCGTCAACAGACCATTGCAGGTCCGGCCATGTGCGCGGGCGTCGGCGTTCATTCCGGCGCTCATGTGCGCATGGTGCTTAGTCCGGCGCTAGTGGATACCGGCATCGTGTTTGTCCGTTCGGACGTGCGCGGCGTCTCGTCGAATTCCATCGCCGCCCATGCTGACAGCGTTTCCGAGACGCGCAACTGCACCACCATTCGCAACGACTGCGGTGTGGAACTCGCAACCATCGAACACCTGATGTCGGCCTGCGCTGGGCTCGGCATCGATAACCTCATCGTCGAAGTGGACGGCCCGGAAGTGCCGATCCTCGACGGGTCCTCCGCGCAATTTGTCCAGGTGCTGCTGAACGCCGGTGTGAAGGAACAGCCGGTCGCGCGCCGCGTGATCAAAATTCTGGAGCCGATCGAAGTGCGCATGGGCGCGAAAAGCGCTGCCCTGCTGCCGTCAGAAGGCTATGACGGCCTCGACATCGATGTGACGATCCGTTTCGCCGACCCTGCAATCGGCACGCAACGCCGCCGCGTTCATCTCTCGCCGGAAACGTTCCTGAGCGAGATCGCTGACGCGCGCACCTTTGGCTTCCTCGCTGACGTAGAAACCATGCGCGCCGCCGGCCTTGGCCTCGGCGCCTCGATGGCCAATGCCGTCGTTGTCGACTCCGGCCGCGTTGTGAACCCGGAAGGACTTCGCTTCGACGACGAATTTGTGCGCCACAAAATGCTCGACGCGGTGGGTGATCTCTCGCTCGCGGGCGCGCCGATTTGTGGCCGCTTTGTGGCGGATCAGCCTGGTCACGCCCTCAACGCCCGCCTCGTGCGCGCGCTTCTGGACACCCCGGAAGCGTGGTGCTGGGAGAACGGCGATGCGCCGGAAATCACGCGCGAAACCCAGCCCGCCCTGGCCGCCGCGGCCCGCTAATTCCGCTGCTCACACGCTACAGCCGCAGGCGCTTTGCCTTGCGCTTTGGTTCCTGTATCAGCAGACGGCTGCCCGCTTCGCGCGGGCGGGGGAAGCAATAAGAGGCCCGGCAGAATGACCCCTCGGAAGATCCAGCTGTCACGGGCCCTTGCGGTCGCCTTGCTCGCGGGCGGTGTCACCGCGTGCGGCGGCGGCGTCCGCAACAACGCCGACGTTCAGTACGTCGAAGAGCCGGCCACGCAGCTCTACAACCGAGGCGCCGATGCGCTCGACAACGGCCGCTACCCGCGTGCGCTGCGCTTCTTCGAAGAAGTCGAGCGCCAGCACCCGTATTCATCCTGGGCGCGCCGGGCGATGCTCATGGAAGCCTACACGCACTACCAGGCGCAGGCTTATGACGATGCGATTGAAGACGCGCAGCGTTTCATCTCCCTGCACCCGGGCAACGAGAGCGCGCCGTACGCGTACTACCTGATCGCTATTTGCCACTTCGAACGCATCATGGATGTCGGTCGCGACCAAGGCACGACGGAGCGCGCGCTCGCTGCGCTCAACGATGTTGTCCGCCGCTATCCAGATAGCCCGTACGCCCGCGATGCGCGGCTGAAGCTGGACATGGTCTACGACCAGCTCGCGGGCAAAGAGATGGCGATCGGCCGCTTCTATCTCGAGCGTGATCAGCACCTGGCCGCGATCAACCGCTTCCGCAATGTGATCGAGAACGAGAATTTCCAGCGCACCACGCACGTGCCGGAAGCGCTGCATCGCTTGGTCGAATCCTATCTCTCCGTCGGCATGACGGAAGAAGCCCAGCGCATGGCTTCGATCCTCGGCTACAATTTCCCGGGCAGCGAATGGTACCAGCGCTCTTACGCGCTGATGACTGAAGAGGGCGTTGCCCCCGTCGCTGTCGAAGACGCCGAGCGCCGTGGCTGGCTGGGCCGCACGTTCGGCCGGGTGTTCTAACTCCTCGCGAGGGGAGGGCCGTGAGCGATAAGGCTGTCGATAAGCTGAGCGAGAAGGAGGCTGCCGCCGAGCTCGAACGGCTGGCCGCTGAAATCGCGCGCCATGACAAGCTCTATCACGAACAAGACGCGCCTCAGATAAGCGACGCCGAGTACGACAGGCTCCGCGTCCGCAACAGCGCGATCGAAGCGCGCTTTCCTAGCTTGGTGCGCGAGGACAGTCCATCGATGAAGGTCGGCGGCGCGCCGGCTGAGAAGTTCGGCAAGGTGCGCCACGCCGTGCCGATGCTGTCGCTCGACAATGCGTTCGATGCTGAGGACGCACACGCGTTCGTCGCCAAGGTGCAGCGTTTCCTGAATCTGGACACGGCGCCGATCATCACCGCCGAACCAAAGATCGACGGCCTCTCTGCGTCGCTTCGCTACGAGAACGGCAAGTTCGTGCAAGGCGCCACACGCGGCGATGGGCGTGAGGGCGAGGATGTCACCGCCAACCTTCGCACCATCGCTGACATCCCGCACACGATCAAAGGCGCGCCCGCCGTGCTCGAGGTTCGCGGCGAGGTCTACATGGAGAAGGCGGCATTCGCGAAGATGAACGCCGCGCTCGAAAAGGACGGCAAGCAGACCTACGTCAATCCACGCAACAGCGCCGCTGGCGCGCTACGGCAGCTGGATCCAAAAATCACCGCCACGCGCCCGCTGCGTTTTTTCGCGCACGGCTGGGGCGAACTGAGCGAGCCGTTAGCGGAGACTCAGTTTGATAGCGTACAGCGCCTGGCGAAGCTCGGCTTTCCGCTCGCCGGCATCAAGCGCGCCGCGAACGCCGAAGAATTGCTCGCTATCTACAACGACATTCTCGCTGGCCGCCAAAAGCTCGCCTACGAGATCGACGGCGTTGTCTACAAGGTCGATTCTCTCATGCTGCAGCAGCGGCTGGGGTTCGTCTCGCGCAGTCCACGTTGGGCCATCGCGCACAAGTTCGCAGCCGAACAACAGCAAACTACGCTCGAAGGCATCGATATCCAAGTTGGGCGCACCGGAGCGCTGACGCCCGTCGGGCGTCTTAAGCCGGTATTCGTCGGCGGCGTCACAGTCACCAACGTGACGCTGCACAATGCCGACTATATTCGCGGTGTCGGCGCCGATGGCGGGCCGATCCGGGGCGGAAAGGACTTACGCGTCGGCGATACTGTCGTCGTTCAGCGCGCCGGCGATGTAATCCCGCAAATCGTGGACGTGCTGTTGGAGAAGCGGCCCAAAGGCGCGCGCAAATATCAGTTTCCAGAAGTATGCCCGCGCTGCGGCTCTCACGTCGCGCGTGAGCTGGAGCCCGGCGAGGAGGGCGTCATCGCCCGCTGCACCGGCGGACTTAACTGCCCCGCTCAGGCGGTCGAGCGGCTCATCCACTTTGTCGCCCGCCGCGCGATGGACATCGATGGCCTCGGCGCCAAGCAGATCGAGGAATTCTACGAACTCGGCTGGGTGAAGGAACCGGCGGACATTTTCCGCCTCCATGAGCGCCGCGCGGAGCTCATGGAGCGCGAAGGCTACGGCGAAAAGAGCGTCAACGCGCTGCTCGCCTCGATAGAAGCGCGCCGTGAGCCTGAGTTCGCGCGCTTTCTCTACGGCCTCGGCATCCGCGACATCGGCGAAACCACTGCCGGCGTGCTCGCGCGCCGCTTCGAAAGCTGGAGCGCGTTTGAGGAGGCGGTGAAGGCAGCTGTGAAGGCGCGACCCGGCGAGGCTTACGAAGAGCTTGAGCGGGTGTCCGGCGTCGGCGGCGGCGCGCGTGCGGCGCTCATCGAGGCAGCGCCGGCTTTGAAGGCGCCCGCGGGCGATTTGTTCGAAGCGGGCG
>CALBST010000266.1 GCA_937967425.1 uncultured Caulobacteraceae bacterium | reverse complement strand
CAGAAGCCGAACCCGTTCCCGAAGTCGATCTACGACAACGTCGCCTACGGCCCGCGGATTCACGGCATGGCCAAGGCGAAGAAGGACATGGACGGCATCGTCGAGCAATCGCTGCGCCGCGCCGGCCTTTGGGACGAGGTGAAGGATCGCCTCGCCCAGCCCGGCACCAGCCTTTCGGGCGGCCAGCAGCAGCGTCTCGTTATCGCCCGCACGGTGGCGGTGAACCCTGACATCATCCTCATGGACGAGCCGTGCTCGGCCCTCGATCCGATCGCCACGGCGAAGATCGAGGAGCTGATCGACGAGCTTCGCGAGAATTACTGCATCGTCATCGTCACGCACTCGATGGCGCAGGCCGCGCGCGTTTCGCAGAAGACCGCCTTCTTCCACCTGGGCAAGCTGGTGGAGACCGGCGCGACCGAGGAAATCTTCACGAACCCTCGCGACTCGCGCACGCAGGACTATATTACTGGCCGGTTCGGCTAATCGCCGTGGCCGCTTCCAAACGACCCCGCAACGCGCCAGCTTTGGCGCGGCGAGTAAAGGCGACGATGGCAGAGCATACAGTCAAGGCGTTCTCCGAAGAGCTCGACGCGATCACTCAAGAGGTGGCGCGCATGGGCGGCTTGGCCGAAACCGCGGTCGCGGACGCACTCTCGGCCGTGGCCCGTCGTGACACCGAGCTCGCGCAGATGGTGATCCAGCGCGATCCGAAGATCGACGCCGCGCAGCGTGAAATCGAGAAGCGCGCGATCAAGTTGTTTGCCCTCCGCCAACCGATGGCGAGCGATTTGCGCGTGGTGCTCACCGCTTGGCGCATTGCCGGCGAGTTGGAGCGCGTCGGCGATCTCGCCAAGAACATCGCCAAGCGCGCGCTGATCCTGAACCAGGATGAGCCGATCCAGTTGACGCGCTCGGTCGAGCGTATGGGCAAGATCGCGGGCGCGCATCTGAAGCAGGTGTTGGACGCCTACGCCAACAGGGATGTGCAAGCCGCGATCAATGTCTGGAGCGCCGACGACAACATCGACGCGCACTACAATTCGCTGTTCCGCGAATTGCTGACCTATATGATCGAGGATCCGCGCATGATCAGCTCGTGCGCGCACCTCCTGTTCATCGCCAAGAATCTCGAGCGCATCGGCGATCACGGCACCAACATCGCCGAATACATTCACTTCCTCGTCACCGGCGAGGAAATTGCAGCCCAGCGCCCGCGCGCTGACGCCGCAGAGTAGGACCGCTTATCATGGCCAAGGCAACACACGTGCTGGTCGTCGAAGACGAAGCGGCGTTGGCGGATTTGCTCAGGTACAATCTAGAGAAGGAAGGCTATCGCGTCTCTGTCGCCAATGATGGGGAGGAGGCGCTGGTGGTCGCCGATGAGAGCGCACCCGATCTGGTGGTGCTCGATTGGATGCTGCCGAAGGCGCCGGGCATTGAGGTTTGCCGCCGTCTGCGCGCCCGCCAGGATACGCGCAACACGCCGATCGTGATGCTGACGGCGCGCACCGAGGAGGGCGATCGCATTCGCGGTCTCGATGTTGGCGCTGACGACTACCTCACCAAACCGTTCTCAATGAATGAATTGCTGGCGCGCCTGCGTGCCGTCATGCGCCGTATTCGTCCCGGCTTGGCCGACGATAAGGTCGTTGTCGGCGACATCATGGTTGATCGGGTGTCGCACCGCGTGAAGCGCGGTTCGCGCGATGTGCACCTGGGGCCGACCGAGTTCCGCATCCTCGATCATTTGATGCAGCACCCGGGTCGGGTCTTCAGCCGCGAGCAATTGCTCGATGCCGTTTGGGGTTCGGACGTCTACGTCGAAGCACGCACGGTCGACGTGCACATCGGCCGTCTGCGCAAGGCGCTGATGGTCGGTGAGGAGACTGACCCGATCCGCACCGTGCGCAGCGCCGGCTATGCCCTGGACGTGGAAACCGCCTAGCTCTTGGACCGTCGGCGTCTCGCCGGCGGTCTGAGATCAAAGCGCGCCCACAGCCTCGGGATCGATCAGGTACTCGCGCGCGCAGAATTGGCAGCGCGCGTGAAGCTTGCCGTCAGGTTCGATCAAATCGGCGATCTCGTCCTTCGGGAATGTCTTCATCACGTTGGTGAGCCGTTCGGCGCTGCAGCTGCAGCGGTCATCGAGCACGGCGGCCTCGCCCATACGCACGCCTTCTTCGTGGAAGAGGCGATAGAGCAAGCGATCGGCGGGCAGCGCAGGATCGATCAGCTCTTCATCCGTCACTGTGGCGAACAAGATTGACGCACGGTTCCAGTCTTCATGCGTATCGCCGCGCGCTTGATCGCCGGCGAGGCGTTGCATCAACACGCCGCCGGCGCGCCATTGGGAAGGTCCTGCGCCGTTGATGATTTCGCCGACGGCGAGGCGAATGCCGGTGTCGGTCTGCTCACTGACGCGGAAATAATTCTCCGCGCATTGCGCGAGCGTTTCGCCTTCGAGCGCAACGACGCCCTGGAACGGCCTTGTGTTCTCGCCGAGATCGAGCGTCAGGATAAGGCTGCCAGCGCCGAGCAATTCCGCAGGCGTCATGCGATGCGCGCCGGCGAGTCTTTCGGCGGCGCCTTCGGCGAGCCGTGCGTAGCCGCGCAAGCCGCCGTTCGTATGTTCGGCGACGAGCAGCGGAACAAGCCCTTCGCCCTGTGCTTGGATGACGAGGCGGCCGTCTGTCTTCAGCAGTGAGCCGACAAGCGCCGTCAGCGTGAGCGCTTCGCCGAGCAACAACGCAACGGGGCGAGGATAATCATGGCGATGCAGGATGGGATCGAGCGCGCCTTCTGCAATGCGCGCGATGCGCCCGCGCACGGGCGCGTTGTCGAGGCTGAAGGGCGCGATAATGTCATCAGTTGCGGGCATGAAGCGGGCGATATGGGGCCGCTAGCGGCTTGAAGCAACGCTCAGAGCTTGCCCAGGCACCAGAGCAGCACCGCCTTTTGCGCATGGATGCGGTTTTCCGCTTCATCCCAGGCGCCGGATTGCGGGCCGTCGAGCACGCTGTCGGTGACTTCCTCGCCGCGGTGCGCCGGGAGGCAATGGAGGAACATCGCGTCCTTGTTGGCGCGCGCCATCATTGCGTCGTCCACCGCATACGGCGGGAAGGCAGCCATGCGCTCGTCTTTATCCGTATCGCCCATCGACACCCAAGTATCTGTGACGACGACATCGGCGCCTTCGACGGCCTTCTTCGCATCGTTGTGGGCTTCAATGTCAGCGCCTGCCGCTTTCGCTGCTGCAAGCTCTTGGCCGCGCGGCGCAAAGGTCGCCGGCGTTGCGATGCGGAGTTTGAAGTCGAGCTTCTCAGCCGCGTGCATGAACGAGGTGCAGACATTGTTGCCATCGCCCAGCCAGGCGATGGTCTTGCCGGTGATATCGCCCATGCGCTCTTCGATGGTCTGCAGATCGGCGAAGATTTGGCACGGGTGCGAGAGGTCAGTGAGGCCGTTGATGACGGGCACGCTTGCCGCCGCCGCGAAGTTTACGACGTCGTCGTGGTTGTTGGCGCGGATCATCACCGCATCGACCATGCGCGAGAGCACGCGCGCTGTGTCTTCCACGGTTTCGCCGCGGCCGAGCTGGGTGTCGTTAGCGTTCAGCACGATCGATTTGCCGCCGAGCTGATGCATTCCGATCTCGAACGAGACGCGCGTGCGCGTCGAGTTCTTCTGAAAGATCATCGCCAGCGCGTAGCCGTCGAGCGGCGCGTCTTCGTCTGGCGCCGCCTTCGGCCAATCGATGCGCGCGGCCTTGCGGGCGTGCGCTTCGTCCAGGATCGCGCGCACGTCTTCCTTGCTGAGGGCGCTGATGTCGAGGAAGTGGCGCGGACCTTCGATCACGCGCTCGCTTCCGTCATTTGCGCCGCCAGCACGGCGTCGATTGCATCGACGGCCTGACGGATTTCATCTTCGCTGATGTTCAGCGGCGGCGCGAGGCGCAGCACGTTGTCGCCGGCGACGCCGAGCAGCACCTTCTTCTGATCGCGAATTTTGCCTTGGATGGGCTTCGGATCGATCTTCAGCTTCAAGCCGCGCAGCAAGCCTTTGCCGGTGACGGCGACGACGAGATCGGGATGGCGATCCTTCAAGCCCTCCAGCGCTTGCGTGAGATGGTTCGCGACCTTGTTCACGTGTTCAAGCGTCTCAGGCTTCGAGAGTTCGTCGTACACGGCGTTGCCGACCGCCATGGCGAGTGGGTTGCCGCCGAAGGTCGTGCCGTGCACGCCGCGAACCATGCCTTTGGCCGCCTCCTTGGTCGCGAGGAACGCGCCCATCGGGAAGCCGCCGCCGACACCTTTGGCGACAGCCATAATGTCCGGCGTGATGCCCGACCATTGGTGCGCCCACATCTTGCCGGTGCGGCCGGCGCCCGATTGCACTTCGTCGAAGATGATGAGGAAGCCGTTGTCGTCGGCGAGCTTGCGCAGGCCGCGGAGATATTCGTCCGGCGCAGCGCGCACGCCGCCTTCGCCTTGTACAGGCTCGAGGATGATCGCCGCGGTTGTCGGGCCGATGAGTTTCTTCAGCGCATCCAGGTCGCCCCACGGCGCTTGAATGTAGCCGGGCAGACGCGGGCCGAAGCCATCGATGTAGTTGGCGTTGCCGCTGGCGTTGACGGCGGCGTACGAGCGGCCGTGGAACGAGCCTTGGAAGCCGATGATGTCGATGCGTTCGGGTTGACCGTTAGCGGTGTGATATTTGCGCGCCGTCTTGAGCGCGCCTTCGATCGCTTCGGTGCCGGAGTTGGTAAAGAACACGACGTCGGCGAAGCTGTCGCGCGTGTACTTCGCGGCGAGCTCTTCTTGGCCCTTCACTTTGAACATGTTCGAGGTGTGCCAGAGCTTCTGCGCTTGCTCGGTGAGCGTCTTCACCAGGAAGGGCGGGGCGTGGCCGAAGGCGTTCACGGCGATGCCGGCGATGCAGTCGAGATACTTGTCGCCCTTTTCGTCCCACATCCAGCTGCCTTCGCCGCGCACGAAGATCTGCTCCGGCGGCGAATAGACGGGAAGGATATGGCTTTCTGCGGCGCTCATTTTGGCTCTCGGAATTTGGGGAAGGCGGGGTTTTGAGCCGCGCCGCTTGCAAGGTCAAGCGGCTGGGATCATCA
>CALBST010000265.1 GCA_937967425.1 uncultured Caulobacteraceae bacterium | reverse complement strand
ATCACACCGTCGATAACGGCCTCTCGCTCTGGGTCGTCAGCGACAACCTCCGCAAAGGCGCCGCCCTCAACGCCGTGCAGATCGCCGAGTTGATGCTGAACAAGGGCTTGTTCAAGCGGCTAAGGGCGGCGTGAACGCTGGATTGTGATCCCGCAAGGAATGCAGCATGGACGCGAACGTCGAACGGGAAC
The DNA here is from genome assembly GCA_937967425.1 of uncultured Caulobacteraceae bacterium. Next base: position 3,624 of record CALBST010000265.1, on the reverse strand, counting down.
TCGTTACGTTAGTGCGCGCTGCTGGGCAAGAACCGAGAGGTACGCTTTGCACGCATATCCTCGTGCCGGAGGAGTCACTGAGCGACTCAGACGGTCCGATCGGCGCGAACCTCGTTCAAGCGACTGTCGATTTTGTGAACTGGGCGTTGGGTGAAGCAGCGCTGTTGCCGGGGGAGTTTCCGGCAGAGGCGTACTGCTCATACTACGCTGACTACTATCTCGCGCAGGTGAATAACGGCGGTCACAGCCAATGGGCGCACAACGGGAATTTCGCCCCGCTCGTAGTGAAAGCTGCCGGGTGGGGTCTCGAAGCGATGCACGCGACCGAGTACCTCGCGATCTATAACGATTTCCTCAGGCTGATGGAGAACGAAGGTGCACGGGCGCATATCATGGAAAGTGGCGGCTTCGGAGAGCGCGTGCCTGAAGAAGACGCGCTAAACGACCGCTTCTACGCACTCGACCCCGGTTTCACTTACCCGATGCTCAAGATGAATGCCGATTGGATTCGAGGAGCGCCGTGCTTCAAGCCTCTACCGGCTGACGCATTAGCCGCTGCACGCGAAGCCGTTGTCGCTGCCAACCCGTATCGAGTCGAACGCCTCGAGCACGCACAACGTGTTCAGCAGGCGCGTGTGCTACAATGGGCGCCGCGCAAGTTGTGCGACAATGCAGGCGTGGTCTTTGACCTACTGACCGCAGGCCAAGCGGTCCTTATCGACGGCAAGCGCCGTTTCGCGTGGTACATGCAGACGGACAAGGGCCTAATGCTGATGGCCTTCTTCAAAGGCTCGCTGTTTAGCGGCGCGAAGGCGCGCCTCTATGCCAGCGACGGTGCGTTGGGGATTATTGGATCTGCGAAGGCGACGGTTTCCGTTTCAGGTGCGGACTACACGTCCGCAGTACCAGCGTGGTCTGAGTGATCGCGCTCGCTCATCCAGCAATAGGGGGATGGCCACCACCTCTATCCCCCACATTTCCGCGCTAACCCGCTGAATCCAAAGCCCCCACCCAAGAATCAATCCGACCGCTTCCGTACACGCCTAAAGTGCCCGCATCTCCTGCATGGAGGCTACGGTGCACCAATAGCTGATAGCGTGGGAGATGCGGTTTGAACGTGATGCGATCGAAACTCCGCGAGGGATGAAAGTCGCTGCTCGGTGAGACAAGGAAGCCGAGGTCCAGTGAAGAGGGATTGGGGATTGGTTCGCCAACTTCGATCACTGATCTCGGACGATCCCCACGCGCGCGAGCGCAATGGCGCACGACTCACGTGAGCGAAACTGACATCTGCTGTTACAAAATGTGTAGGCGGTTTTGTCGCTTCGAGCGTGGCGGAAACGCCTTTCGATTCCTATCTAGCAGGCGAGGGGACGTATGCCTGCCATCGCCATCGAACAGCCGTCGGAAACGGACATCGACGCTATCTACGCAGTGTTGCGCGAGACTTATTGGTCTCCCGGCATTCCGCGTGATGTCGTCGCCCGCGCCTGCGCCAACTCGATGTGTGCGATCGCGCGTGACGAAAGCGGCAAGCTCATCGGCTTCGCGCGTCTGGTGACGGACAAAGCAACGTTCGCCTGGCTCTGCGATGTGATCGTGGTGCCGGGCAAGCAAGGCAAAGGCGTCGGCCGCGCGCTCGTGCAGCTATTTCAACGCCATCCCGAACTCCAAGGCCTGCGCCGCTGGCTGCTCGGCACCAAGGACGCGCACGGCGTCTACGCGCCGCTCGGCTTCACGCCGGTCGAGGCGCCTGAACGCCTGATGCAGATCAAGAATCCAAACCCCTATGGACGTCCCGCATCATGAGTGAGGCCGCCGCCCCCATAACATCGAGCCCATCGGGGGCCGAACACCGCGCCGGCTTCATCGCCGCGGCGGCGGCTTACGTCATGTGGGGCTTCCTGCCGCTTTATCTGAAGCTGCTCTCCGCCATCGACGTACGCGAAGTGCTGGCGCAGCGCATTTTGTGGGCGGCGCCGTCTGCGTTCATCGCCGTCTTCCTGATGAGCGGCTGGCGCCCAGGATGGCGGGAAATCGCCGCAGCGCTGACGCCGCGCATGCTCGGCACGCTCACCGCGTCGGCCTGCTTCATCTTCGTGAACTGGGGGATGTACGTCTATCTCGTGCTCAATGAGCGCGTGATCGAATCGGCGCTGGCCTACTTTTTGGCGCCGCTGGTCAGCGTTGCGATCGGCGTGCTGTTTTTCAAAGAAGCGATCACCGCGCCGCGCGTCATCGCGCTCGGTTTGGCTTTGGTTGGCGTTGTGGTGCAGGGCTTCGCGCTCGGCGCGCCGCCTTGGATGGCGCTCGGGCTCTGCGCGACCTGGTCGGTTTACGCGGTCATTCGCAAGCGCGCGCCCGTGCCGGCGGCTGTCGGCCTGTTGATCGAAAGCTTGGCGTTGGCGCCGGTGGCGGCCGGCTTGCTGTTCTGGGCGGCAAGCGAGGCGCCGCTCGGCTTCACCACCGACTGGGCCACCGCAATTCTCCTCGCCATCGCCGGACCGGTCACCGCGATCCCGCTGATGGCGTTCGCCTTCGGCGCGCGGCGGGTGAGCTTCACCACGCTCGGCCTGCTGCAATTCCTCGCGCCGACATTGCAATTCCTCACCGGCCTCGCGTTCGGCGAAGCCTTCACGCCGCTGCGCGCGGCGAGTTTCGTGTTGATCTGGCTAGGTTTGGCCTTCTTCTCGTGGGACACCTTGCGCCGCGCAAAGGCCAATGAGTGATCTGACATACTACGCGATCGGCGACGTCCACGGCGAGCTTGAGAAGCTCGACGATTTGCTGCGCTTCATTCGTGATGACGTGCAGCGCCGCCAAACGCCGCACAAGGTCGTGTTCCTCGGCGACATGGTCGATCGCGGCCCCAATAGCCACGGCGTGGTCGCGCGCATCATGGCGCTCACGCAATCAGGCGAAGCGTTGGCGCTGAAAGGCAACCACGAAGAACTGATGCTGAACGCGTATCACAACCGCGAATCGGTCGGCATTTACTGGTGGGCCGAGAATGGCGGCGACGAAACCATCACCTCTTACATGCTCGCCAACGGCGTCGCCGATGACTTCCGCGACGCCATCGACGCCGCTCACATTGCCTGGATGAAAGCGCTGCCGACAATGATCCGCGACGAGGAGCGGGGCCTGGTCTTCGTGCACGGCGGCATCGATCCAAAAACCTTCCCGCTCTGCAGCGATGAAATTCGCATGTGGACGCGCTCGCAGAAGTTTTTCGATCCAGGCCGCTGGCCCGAACGCGCTGAGCTGGAGGGTGTGCTCGTCGTCCATGGCCACACGCCGACCCACGATTTCGAGCCGCACAGCAATCCACGCCGCATCAACGTCGATACCGGCGCCTGCTTCGGCGGCCCGCTTACAGCTGCGGTGCTGGCGCCGGGAGAGGCGCCGCGCTTCTTGCGCGCATGAAGGCCGCCGCGAGCCCGAGCCAGGCGGCAAGCGGGCAGATCGGCAAAGCGATGTAACCGCCAATGGCAACCGTGAGGCCTGCCCCCCATGCAAAGATCGCGGCGGCATAATCCAGCGGGCTGCGCGGCGCGCCGAGCAAAGCCGCGCCGATCAGCAACAGAGTGAAGTCGTAGAAGAACAGGTAGGGCGAAACCAGCA
>CALBST010000264.1 GCA_937967425.1 uncultured Caulobacteraceae bacterium | reverse complement strand
TGGATCAGCGCCGCCCGTATCGAGGAAACGCGTCCACGTCGAAAACTCCGGGCGCTCCGCGTCTGTATCGAAAAGTCGCCCGCCACCCGCCAGCCGCGTCTCGAAATTGTTCCAGAAGCCGGGCCGTGTATTGCCGCCTTCCTTGCGGAACGCGCCGACCTCATCCGGACCAGGCACGCGCGGCATCGGAAAGAACTCATGCGCCACTTTGCTCGCGCGCGCTGCGCCGAACACGAACACGGCGCGCGCCGCCGGCCCTTCTTCGTTGAAGCACTCCGCCGCGATCAGCGCCGACGAACGCCCGCGCCGCAGCAACGTTGAGGTGAAGCGCAGCTGCCCTGACGCTGGGCCAATGAACGTGAGCTGCGCCGAACGCAGCGGCCCCAGCGCCTCAAGCGAGCGCCGCACAGCTTCATGCGCGAGCGCTGCTGTCATGCCGCCATAGAGCGTGCGCCCTTGCGACCACTCCTCCGGCGCCTCGATCGCGAAGCCATCCGCCGCCGGGACGAGCGTTTCCACAATTGCACGCAAGGAAGACATGACGTTGGTATGCCTCAGATTTTTCCGCACGGCATCACTGCCGCCGCGTCAATTCGGGAACCTCTGGCGCGATCGAGCCGTTGCTCTCGTGAAGAATTCCGCTAGCGGAGACCAATAATGCTCGAACTTGCCGCCATCATCGCCGTGTCAGCCATCGCACTGACGTTCGTCACCGACGCCACCTCCGACACGATGAAAGTCGCGCGCGCCTTGAACCGGCGCAAAGAAAAGATTCGCGTCGCCGACCACCACTAAGGCGCACGCCGCCGCGCGATGCTAAGCTCGCGCCATGCCGCAGACGCCGCATCAGCGCGCCGAGGCCGAACTCACCAGGCTCGGCCTCACATTTCCGGAAACGCGTGCGGGCCCCGCCTGGCCGCCGGCGCGCGGCCTCTACATGCGCAAAAAGATGTTCGCGGTGTTCGGCGCCAAAGCCGAACCGCTCGACGCGCTCACCATCATCATGAAGCTGCCGATCTCAGCCGAGATGGCCGAAGAGCTCCCCTTCGTCCGCCCCGCGCGCGGCTGGTTCAAACAATACAATTGGGTGACCGCGCATTTCGGCCCGGAGGACGATGTGCTCGCGGAAATGCCAACGCTGCGCGGCTGGCTGAAGCAGAGTTACATCGCCGTCGCGCCAAAGAAGCTGGGGCGGATGCTGGACCTCTGAAGATTTTGGTTGCACTCGACTGCAGTGAATATTAAATGGGTTGACTGCACTTGGATGCAGTGAATATTCCGCCGCTTGCGAGGATCGCCATGGGTAAGTTCGAAACGCCAAAACAGTCAGAGGAAGTCCATTACATCGTCGGTGAGCTGATGCGCCCGATGCTCACCACCGCGATGGGCTCGGCGATCGAGGTTTTCGACGTAACCGGCAGACCTGGCGGCGGCCCGCCACCGCACAAGCACAAGTGGGAAGAGATCTATGTCGTGCTCTCCGGCCAGATGGATGTCTTCGTCGACGGCAAAACCACGCGTCTGGGCCCCGGTCAGTTCGCGCACGTGCCGGCCGACACGCCGCACGGCTACACCACGCTCGACGAAACCCGCTTTCTCACCATCGTCAGCAAGGGCAACGCCTCGAAATTCTTCAAGGAAGTGGCCGACGAGGTTGAGATGAACCCGCCGGACGTTCCGGAAATGATCCGCGTCGGCGCCAAGCACGGGATCACGTTCCTGACGTGAGCACGGCGCGCAAATACGTCAGCCCGAAACGCGAAGCGCAGGCGCAAGCCACGCGCACCGCGATCCTCGAAGCGTTCGCCGAGCAGCTCTCCGAGCCTGGGCGAGATAAACTCTCGCCCAGCGAAGCCGCCGCGCGTGCGGGCGTTTCGCTCCGCACCGTGCACTTCCACTTTCCGAACGAAGCGAGCCAGATCGCGGCGCTTGGCGAATGGTTCGAGCAGGCGATTTTTCCGGATGGCGTACAGCTCGCAAGCGGCCCCGACGATCTGCCGCGCTACTACCGCGACATCCATCGCATGGCGATCAAGCATCCGATCAGCCGCGCCCTGACATCGGCCAAAGGCATCTGGCGCGAGGTGCGCGCGTCACGCCGCGCGGCGCGCCTGGACTCAATCCGCAAAGCTGTGAAAGCCATCGGCGCCCCGAAACGCGCAACCGAAGATGCGACCGCCGTTCTACTCAGCCTCTCCGGCGGCGATGCGTCGTGGACTCTGGTGGATCAAGGGCTGCCGCCGGAGCGCGTGCCGGATGCGATTGCGCACACGGTTGAGCTGGTGGTGGACGATTTGCGGAAGAAGGCGCGGAAGATCAGCTAGAATTCCGATTCGGAGCTGGTTGACGATGGATGAGGCAAATCCCACGGCGGTTTTTCGCATTAATTTCGACGAGTTGTCGAACTTGGCGCACGTCGGGCCACGTCGCGCTTCTGCGTTTCTGAAAATGGGTCTGCACTCATGCGAGCACCCACCACAAGACTTCACGCTGGAAGGCGGGATTGCATATAGATTCTTGCCGGATAACACCCCAGAGCTTGTTGAACACCTCAAGGCTGAGTTCTCAGCGTGGATTGTGGGATCCGGCCTCAAAGAACTTGACCATTGTTTCTCGCTGTTTCTCGACAGGGTCTGGTTTGCAACCCGCATGATTAGACTGCACGGAGCAACCGTTCCGAGTCACCTTCGCATCGGTGATAACTTTGCGGATGAGACGAACTCGGCTCGGAAACTGCAACGGATCAATGCTGAGATAGACAGCGGCGTGGATCTTGAGGCGTTTGAAAGCCTCAGTCTCGCTCGCAATGCGCTGACGCACGGAGCTGGCGTCGTCGCGGCGAGGCACACCAACCGAGACCGCGCACTGGAGATTCTTTGGATCGCGCCCGAACTTGTACTCCAGGACGGGGACAGTGAGGTTGTCTACCGCGCAGAGCCAGCCGATATGCACCGCGTCAGATCACCAGATGGTGCGCAGCTTCTGCTGCGGTTCTCGCGCCATTCGGTGACCTTTCAGCAGGGCGAGAGAATTGGGCTGAGTGCGCACAATCTCGCTGAGATTTGCGCCTTCTACCAAGCTACTAGTTCGCGCATTCTTGAAAAGCTGAGAGAGCGGATTCTTGCCGCCGGCATCAAACCTGACGCCGCCTGAGTCCTACTTCTCCCCGAACAAGCTCCCACTCGCCGGCGGCGCGCTCGGCGGCTTCTTGCCCAGGCGCTCATAGGCTTTCGGTGCAGCAACCCGTCCGCGCGGGGTGCGCATGACGAAGCCTTGTTGCATCAAATACGGCTCGATCACGTCCTCGATCGCGTCGCGCGCTTCGGCCAACGCCGCCGCCATCGTATCGACGCCCACCGGGCCGCCGGAATACGTTTCCACCAACGCATGCAAATAGCGCCGGTCGAGCATATCGAGTCCGTCACCGTCGATATCGAGACGCTTCAACGCGTGGTCCGCGACCTTCGCATCGATCGCGCCCTCGCCGGCGAAATCGCGCACACGGCGCAGCAGACGCACCGCCACACGCGGCGTGCCGCGCGCGCGCTTGGCAATCTCCAGCGCCCCTTCCGGCGTGATCGGCACGCCGAGCTTGGCGCTCGCCCGCGTCACGATGCCAAGCAGATCGTCCGGCCCGTAAAAATCCAAACGCACCGGAATGCCGAAGCGATCGCGCAGCGGCGTGCCGAGCAACCCCGCGCGCGTCGTCGCGCCAACGAGCGTGAACGGCGCCAGATCGATGCGCACGCTGCGTGCGCTCGGCCCTTCGCCGATGATGATGTCGAGGTGATAATCCTCCATCGCCGGATAGAGGA
>CALBST010000263.1 GCA_937967425.1 uncultured Caulobacteraceae bacterium | reverse complement strand
GCGCACGCTGTTGAGCTTGATCCACGCTATGTGACGCGCGAACTCGCGGAGGAATACGTCGCGGCGGGCGTTGGACGAGCATCATTGGGCGTGCAGGATCTCAATCCGCATGTGCAGAAGGCGATCGGACGCGTGCAGCCGATCGAACAGGTGCGCCAAGCAGTCGAGACGCTTCGCGGAGCTGGTTTGACGCAACTGAGCTTCGACCTGATGTACGGCTTGTCAGGGCAAACTGCGGACGATCTGGCGCGAACGATCCGCCTCGCAGCTGATCTCCAGCCAAACCGCATCGCTCTTTTCGGATACGCCCACGTTCCGTGGTTCAAGCGGCGGCAAAGACTCATCAATGCTGAGCACTTGCCCGGCGCCAGCGAGCGTTTTGACCAAGCCGAACTCGCACGCAGCATGCTGAACGACTTAGGCTATGAGAGCGTGGGCTTGGATCATTTCGCGCGGCCAGATGATCCGCTCGCGATCTCGGCGCGAAACGCCACGCTTAAGCGAAACTTCCAAGGCTACGTAGCTCACGAGAGCGCCGCCCTGATCGGATTGGGGCCATCCGCCATCTCCCATCTCCCCGGCGGTTACGCCCAGAACATCTCCACCGTCACCGCTTGGCGCAACGCGGTTCAATCCGACACACTGCCGGTCTCCCGCGGTCACGCGGAGACCGCAGAGGACCTCCGACGCGACGCGATCATCCAATCGATCATGTGCACCCATCAAGTCGACCTTGGACCATGGGGCGGCTGGGACATGTTTCCTGACGCATACGCGGACCTGAGAGCGCTATCGGAAGCCGGGCTGGTGATGATCGAGAACGACGAACTTCGCATTCCAGACTCGGCACGACAATTCTCGCGCCTGGTAGCGGCAGCATTTGATGCATACGCCCAGCCTTCCCAACCGGCGCATTCGCGCGCCATCTGAGACCTCGCCTCATGACGGCTACGACAGCTGAACGTTATCGAACCTATCGTGGCCCTCCGCTCTTCAGCATGGGCTTTCGGCCGTTCTTCTTGTTGGCGGCTTTATGGTCGGCCTTCGCCGTGCCGGTATGGGCCGCTAGCTTCGCGGGCTGGCTGCCGCCGGAGCATTTCAACCGCGACTGGCACGCGCATGAAATGCTGTTCGGCTATCTGAGCGGCGTCATCGCCGGCTTCCTCTTGACCGCAGTGCCGAACTGGACAGGCCGGCTTCCGGTGACGGGTGCGCCACTCATGGGGCTTGTCTTTCTGTGGTGTGCTGGACGCGCGGCGATGCTTCTCCCCTCCTTTACCGGCGCGCCTTTCATTGAGAGCGCGTTCCTCTTTGTTTTCGCCGCAGTGGTCGGGCGTGAGATTATCTCTGGCCGGAACGTCCGGAACCTGCCTGTACTCGCGCTGCTGACTATTCTCGGCAGCGCGAACGTAGTTTCTCATCTGCGCGGCTTGGATCCCGAACTCGCATTGCTGGGCGAACGCATCGGCGTTGCCGTTGTCGCGACACTTGTGGCGTTAATCGGCGGGCGCATCGTTCCCAGCTTCACGCGAAACTGGATGGCCAAGCGGCGGATGAAGCCAGAGCCCGCGTCGCCAGGCCGTTTCGATGCAGTCACGTTGGCAGTGGCTACGATGGGCCTCGTCATGTGGGCGGCTTCACCCACGCTTTACGCTGCAGGGCTCGTACTCACACTGGCTGGCGCGCTTCATCTTGCGCGCCTCGCGCGGTGGCAAGGTTGGCGAACCACACACGAACCTTTGGTTCTTGTGCTTCATCTTGGATATCTCTGGCTCTCACTGGGACTGCTTCTGCAAGGTCTCGCGATCCTCGCCCCCTCTGTTGTGCCGGCGGCGTCCGGCCTTCATGCGCTCACGGCTGGCGCCTTTGGCGTTATGACGCTTGCCGTGATGACGCGGGCGAGCCTCGGTCACACCGGACAACCACTCGCGGCGACGCCGCGCATCAGCGCCATATACGTGCTGGTCAATCTTGGCGCGCTCGTCCGCATCACAGCGCCATTCTTCCCCGAGCACTACGCCGCGCTCTTGGCGCTATCAGCCGTGCTCTGGAGCGGTGCGTTTGCCTGGTTCGTCATTGTCTATGCGCCATTGCTGCTACGATCTCGCCAAAAGAGTGCAGCATGAGGTCGACCCGAGTCCTGAGCGCGAATCGCATACGCATTTAGCCTGCGTCATCCTACCGCGACCTTGCTTGACCATCATCAATGCAATCAGCGGATTGCGTGCTTTGCTTCTTATACAGCGCTGAGGCGCTGTGGGCCGGCCGCCAGCACCCGTTGGGCGCGGAACGCTTGGCCGGGCAGGCCGCTCCGTCACTCACGGTGCGGCCTGCTTGCGTGTTCGAACTTTGCTGAGAGCGATCATGACCAACGATTATCGCGCGCGTATTGCGGAGATCGATGAATATGCCGTCGAGTTGCGCGCGCTAATTCCGGATTCACTCGCCGCGTTCGGCGCGCTGTCCAAGGCAGCTCAATCAGCTGGCGCTCTCGACAAGAAAACTAAGGAACTGCTCGCCCTTGCGATTGGCGTCGCCATCCGGTGTGACGGATGCATCGGCTATCATGCTCGAGGCGCACAACG
>CALBST010000262.1 GCA_937967425.1 uncultured Caulobacteraceae bacterium | reverse complement strand
GCGTTACCCTGCAAATGTCACGCGCAGACATCGCCGACCATCTTGGCGTCACTATCGAAACGATCAGCCGGGCTTTGAGCCGCTTTCAACGCGACGGTCTGCTTCGCATGACGGATGCGCATCATTTCATCATTGTTCGCCGCCGTGCGCTCGCAGCCCTGGCTGAGGGAGACGGCGTCCACGCTACGCAGCACGCCAGATCGGCCCCGCTTGAAACCGCGCCATGAGCTGCAGAATCCCCGCAGCGCATGTGAGAACAAAACGCATCTACGAAGCGCCAGCGGCGGGCGACGGCGAGCGCATCCTCGTCGATCGGCTCTGGCCCCGCGGACTCAGCAAGGAGGCCGCAGCCATCAACCGCTGGCTCCGTGATTTGGCGCCAAGTGATCGGCTCCGCGTCTGGTACGATCACAAGCCCTCGCGGTGGTTAGGGTTTCGCAAGCGCTATGGCGCCGAACTCAGCCGCCAACACGAAGCATTGAGCGAGCTGCGCGCCGCAGCCCGCGACCGCGTCGTGACCCTGCTCTACGCCGCCCACGATGAGGCGCACAACAACGCCGTCGCCTTGCGAGAAATCCTGCTGGGGCGCTGACAAACAATGCGACTTTACTTGATAAATCTCAAATACCCCCCTTGGCATCGCGCTATCTTGGGGCATCGAAATTGGCGTTCGACCCAGAAAAACAATGAAAGGCAGGTCGAACGATTAGGCGCCCGCCAGTTGGAGTCCCTTCCCTGCGCTGGCGGGCGCCGATTACACAACCGATGCCGTTGCTGGACGCTTTAGCGCTTCGGTCCGGCCGTTACGGCAGCATCCCGATAAGCGGGATGGTCTTCATCGATCAGTCCACCACGGTCTTAGCGCGCTCAATCGTCGGCGCCGCCCACGATCGCTGCGCTCACCTCGGCGGCGAGGGCGTCGAAGTCGCGGACGAATTCGAGACCGATCATCTCCCACACCTGGCCGCGCGTCCGAGCGTCGGCGATGCGGGCTCGTATTTCAGCCTGACGCGCTCGCAGCCGACGCAGTAATGTGCTGTTCTCCGGGTTGTGATGCGTGCCGTGGAACTGCGTGAGCTCGCGCTCCAGCGCATCGAGGCGACTGGACAGAACGTCGAAGGAGTTAATCTCCGCCATAGCGCCAATTTTGGCCCCGGACGCAACTGCCCCGCATGACAATTCGCAAGTCCGCGACCCACGCACCGGATAGAATGGGCTGCCGTTCCTAGAAACAAGCGAGCCAGCCGATCAGCAGCCGAGCCAAGCAAGAAAGGAAGTCCATGCTGTTGGCCGCACGGGTCGTGGCAATTGGCGAGCGCCTTGTTGGGCTTGCGCGAGCCATGACCGACGACGCCAACAAGGCTCACTTGATCGCACACAAGGCGCTGCGGACCCTGCTTCGCAACGATCCCTCCCTGTCGCGGACCGATCCCAGCGCTTTGCGCCGAGCGCTCCACCTTTCGGTGGCTGCGCTCGCCGCGCGCGGCGGCGGTCCCGTCGTGCACGCCAGCCGAGCCGACGCCGCCAGTTGAGGGACTAGTCTCGCTTGAATCAACGCGCTGCTAGGCAAAAATCCGGGCCGCTTGCTTGAGGACGGCCAGCGCGAAAGGCGCAAACACCGCAACGGCGCTAAGCAAGGCAAGCACGGCCACCTTATCGACTTCGCCCGTTTTGCGCGCGACTCTTGTCGCGATGCTGGCTGCATTGACGCGTGAATTGACGCGCTTGAGTTCTGACGATGCGTAGGTCATGTGATGTCGTTTCCGATCCCTGGCCCACCCGTTCGGCCGCGGTTAGCGGACTATAAGGTTGAGCGGCTCCAAAGAGGTCGCAGGCGGTTTGATGACCCGCACGATCAGAGCGTGGCCCTCTCGCAGCGACCGCATTTTATCGATTGATGCGATGTTGCGTGCCGCCCCTAGCTGGACCGGCGCCAGCTAGGGGTTACGCACGCGCTGGGTCGCGAACGCAGCGCGGATCGCCAATATCAGGGTGCGAGGCCATGACGCCGATATTGGAGCAATGTGCCACGATTCAAGCGCGCATTCTTGCCGCACGCCAGAACGAAGCAATTGCTCACGGGAAGAGACCGCGCAGTCGTCGCGCTTCCAGGATACGCTGACAAGCAAGGACATAGGCCGCGGTGCGCAGATCGATCCGATCGCGTTGGTGCAGATCCCACACGGCTGCAAACGCATCTTCAAGCACGCGGCGCAGACGCGCGACGATTTCTTCCTCGTCCCACAGTAGCGAACTCGAATCCGTGGCCCATTCGAAATAGGAAACGATGACGCCGCCAGCGTTGGCCAGAACATCTGGCACGACGGGAATGTTTCGCGCCTTGAACACGTCGTCGCCTGCGGGCGTCGTTGGGCCATTCGCGCCTTCGACGACGAATTTCGTCCGCACCCGTTTGGCGACGGCGGCGTCGATCTGGCCCTCCAATGCAGCCGGAATCAGAATATCGGATTGAACATCCCAGAACGAGTCCTTGGCGAGCTCTTCTGCGGCACGATAGTCGCGCAAGCTGCCGCCGCGTCTTAAATGATCTGAAATCGCTGCCGGATCCAAGCCGTCACCATTGTGGACGGCGCCCGAAATATCCTGGATGGCGACGATGCGCGCGCCGCTCTCATGCAAGAAGCGCGCAGCGCCGGCGCCGACATTGCCGAAGCCCTGCACTGCCACGCGCGCCCCTTCAAGATCGAGCTTCGCCCGCTCCGCCATCTGCCGCGCGCAGATAAACACACCGCGCCCGGTCGCATCCGCGCGCGCGGGCGAGCCGCCCAAGCTGATCGGCTTGCCGGTGACCACATTGGTCCGAAGCGCGCCTTCGCGGGAGGCATAGGTATCCATCATCCACGCCATGATCTGCGGGTTGGTGTTAACGTCCGGGGCCGGAATGTCCTTCAGCGGACCGATGAACGAAGCGATTTCGGAGGTGTATCGCCGCGTCAGCCGCTCGAGTTCGCCGGGCGAGAGCAGGCTAGGATCCGCACGAACGGCGCCCTTGCCCCCGCCGAACGGCACGTTCACGAGCGCTGTCTTGATGGTCATCCAGGCGCTGAGCGCCATGACCTCGGCCAATGAGGCTTCCGGATGAAACCGGACGCCGCCCTTGGCCGGCCCACGGCTCGTATTGTGATGCACGCGATAGCCTTCAAAGTGCGCAATCGCGCCATCATCCATCACGACCGGGACATCGACGATCAAAGCGCGCCGCGGGCGCCGCAACGTGTCGACCCATTCCGACCATTGACCAAGATGAGGCTCCACGCGCGACACCTGCTCCAAGAACATTTCCCACGGACCTGCATCTTGGCTGGCTTGGATGTAAGTGGGGAGGACACGAACCATGACCTTAATTTCCTTGCTGCTAGGGGCCGCCCGAACGTCAGCGGGCGAACGGATGAGCTGTATTGCCGTGATGTCAGAACCGGGTGATCGAGGCGGACTCGCTCTCGTTCTTGGCGCCAACTCTGGCGACGGTCAGCCAATGCGAACGGCCGTCCTCTCCCGTCCATTCGATTGACTGGCCCTCGGAGAGGCCGAGCAACATCGCCCCAACAGTGGTGATGACAGAGATGCGTCCCTGCGCGAAATCTGCGCGATGAGGATCAACGAGAACAAAGTCCCGGTATCGCGCGCCATCATAGTCGAAGGTGACGACGCTATCGATGCCTATCGCGTCCCTTGGCAAGGCCTTTACCGTTCTCGCTCGCGAGAGTTCGACGAACAGGTCGGCAGCGCCGGGCATGCGATCCATCGCCGACAGCGCGAGGTCCACCAAACGCTCGTGCTCGTTGTCCGCCACCACAATCGGCGGACGCTTCTTCGTTGCCGTTTTCAACATGATTATCCTCCGCACGACGGAATCGGCGCGCGCAAACGCGGCGCGCCAAGAACGCGCCGGCACAGCCTGTAGAAATAAGATAAGTTGTCCCCTAGCCGAGACGATGCCGGCTAGGGGTTAGACGCGCGACAGATTGCGAACGATGGCTCGTTCGGCGGAATGAGGGCGCAACAACATAACACGCAGATACTTGGTCCGACGCGCCGCGGTGTCAACCCGTGCGGCGTAACGGCGCTGACACGATGGCGCGATGGAACGTCGCATGCGCTTCGTTTGCGCTCGCGCGACCCGATCTTCGCTGGATGGTGTCGGTCACCAAGGGAGGCGAAAGCGTGGAGTTCACAGCGAACGAGCGATCGTGCGTAGCGCTCGACATCGTCGAAAGATCGCGTATTTGGCGCGTCACAGTCGATGGCCGCTTCTATGGTGATTACGTCAAAGAAGACTGGGCGGTCGACGCGGCCCGCGAAGAAGCGCACCGGCTTCGCAAGCATGGCGCGGCCGCCAAAGTCCGGATCATCGACGCCAAGACCAACAACATACGTGTGATCAACGTTTAGCGGGAACTCATGTGACGTGAGGCCCCTCTTTCTGCGTACGGCACGACAGAGTTGACAAATCTCAATCACACGTCGCTCAGGGGCATTAGTCTGGCTACGGTTGATGCGGTTCGGCCTAAAGCGAAGAGAAAGGCAGGTCGAGCAGAGCCAACGCCCGCCAGTTGAAGCCCCCGCGCTGGCGGGCGTCGCGCTTGCCTCCGCCGCACGCGGGCCGAGGCCGCACGTCGTTCCGACAGGAGGTCCAGATCGTGGATCAGTCAGGCAGATCTAGTCTTTCTTCCTCAAGCGAGGGGCGGCCCGCCGACTGGTCCATCGGCTGGGGCGACTTCGTTCGCCACGCCGGCGAGGCCGGCCAAGCGAGCCGCTCCGACCCCATGCTCGTGCACTATTATCAACTCGTGCAATCTTCCAACGACGCGATCATTTCGGTCTCCGTCGACGGCATGATCATCAGCTGGAACCCGGCTGCGGAAGCGGCCTTCGACACGCCGGCCGAGCGCGCGATCGGCGTATCGATCCTCAATGTACTGCCACATCTCGCCTCCGATCATCTCCCCTACCTGATCGGTGAAACGCTGGAGCGGCGGCGCACACATGCTGTTGAGTCGACGCGCCTTCACGCCAATTCGCGCGTGACCGTTTCCATCGTCGCGTCGCCAGTGCTCGAGAACGATCAGGTTGTCGGCGTGTCGTTGATAGCTCGCGACTGTTCGCGCCAGAATCTTGATGATGCGTCCGTACAAGCTGCTTGGGCGTCGAGCGAAGCCTGCCGTTCGCCAATTTAGCTCAAGTTATTTCCACATGAGCGGCTTGAGCACGCCTACGTAAGTCCGCGTGGGATTTGGAGAGGCGCCTCTGCCAGCGGCGGCGGCGCGTCGCAAAGAAGGCTAAGCGCGAGGATCGGCGTTGAACAGATGATGAGGCGCGCTGGAGATGCTCGAAGCGGCCTGAAGGCGAGCCAGGCCTATGAAGCGACCGGTCGTTGCACTCGCCGCTTCGTGTCAAAATGGCTTGCGTCGCCGCGGCGGACGCATCCGAAGATGCTCATTTCAAGCCGAGCATTTCGAAGCTTTATCGCTGCGGCCCTGGAGCAGAAGTTGACCTGCTTCATCTTCCAGACGGACTATTGCGTCTCCACTACGCATGCGAGTGTGATTGGAGATGGATCTTTCCAAAGCCGTTCGCCTCATTGAGGCCAGCCCAGACTTCCGCTTGTTGCGGCGTGTGCCGCAGCCTCGCAACTGGCCGTGCGAAAGCGCAAGCGGCGAAACCCGGCGCGGCGTCTTCATCGACACCGAAACAACGGGGCTCGATCCCGACACCGATGAAGTCATCGAATTGGCCCTGTTGCCATTCGAGTATGAACGCGACACCGGCGCGATCGTGCGTGTCGATGCGGACGCTGCGCTCAATGCCTTCCGTCAGCCCTCCTTCCCGATCCCGCCGGAGAGCAGCAAGATCCACGGCATCACCGATGAGATGGTCAAAGGCCAGGTCATCGATTCAGAACGCATCAAAGCCATCGTCGAACCCGCGCACCTCGTTCTCGCGCACAACGCCGCCTTCGACCGGCCGATGGTGGAAAAGCACTGGCCCATATTCGAGGAAAAACACTGGGCTTGCTCGTTCGCGGAGATCGACTGGAAGAGCGAAGGCATTGGCTCAGCCAAGCTCGATTATCTCCTGTGGGCGCGCGGCTGGTTTCATGATGGACACCGCGCATTGTCGGATGCCGAAGCCGCGCTCTTCTTGCTCACGCTTCCTCTCCCGACCTCTGGGAGACTTGGCTTAAACGCGCTGCTCGAATGCGCCCGCCGCCAGCTCTGGATCGTCAGAGCGGAAGACACGGCGTTCGAACAACGCGCATCGCTCAAGGCGCGCGGCTATCGCTGGGACGATGGCGAAGGAAAGCGCGTAAAGGCGTGGTGGCAGATGACCAACGATCCCCAAGCCGAACTCGATTGGCTGAGAGCAGATATCTATGGCGACGATCGACACGTGACAGTGCTCAAGACGCCGGGCGCGCAGGCGGACGCGCCACGGCGCGTTGAGCCGCCATGGTGGAGGAAATGTCGTCGCTTGCGCCTTTGAGCGCGTTAAGCGCCCAGCCAACGCCCGGAATGACGTTGATCGCCGCTTGGAGCGCGCCGCGCATTTGGCGCATGATCGCAGCCGCGCGCGAACACGTCCTGAACGAGTTGAGCAAAGCTCTTCTCAAGCCCATACATGCTGAACAGGATGGCGGTTTCACCCCATCCCACTATGCCGGCATCGGTTTCCAGGCGCACGAAATACCAAAAATAGCCGCCCCAATGCGGCGGCGGCGTACGCACGATATAGGAAGCGGCCTTGACAAGCCGCATCGGCGACCTCCCCACAACGCTAACTTGTGCGATTGGCGCGAGGCGCTTTGCACACGCGCGCGACCCCGTCCTTTATCTCATTCAATAGATAACCTTGGCGATCAACATCCCGTCTTCTTCCACGAGCTCCAGCCGCGACATGCACGGCATGCAATAGACACGGTCTCCGGCGCGAAGTTCTTTCGTCGACCGGATGACCACCTTGCAGACTGGGCAGAGCGCTTCATTGGGCGCGAGCTTGTCTCCAGGTCCACGCCAGCGCCGGTAAAAACGGCGAAAGCGCTTAGGCACTTCGTTGAAGCCGGTTTCTTCCAGGTCGAAAGTTTGCCGAGGACGCCGTCCCGCCTTGGGTAGTTCGAGCGGATCGGTCATGACCGAAAGCCCAAACGTGCAACGGCGGCTAAATAGTCGCCTGCGACATCGGGTCGTTCTTCGCGCTCAATGCCTAGCTCTCCCATGGTCTCGGCAAAGGTATCGAGCACGAGCGAATCCAACTCTCGCTTGATCTTGTGTAGACGATCATGGGTGTGGGGCGCTGCAATCAGGCGCCGGCCCAGATCGTTCTCACCAAAACCCATGTGGCGACGCTCGTCTGAGACAATGCCCCGCAACATCTCCGCCGTGACCGGATCTGCGGTCCCGGCGTGATGGCGAAAGACAGTAAACTCCAGGCACTCCAGGATCACATTCTGCGCAAAGACGGAAGCTTCCCAATCGCGCGCATCGACAAACTCGAGCAGACGGTCCTTAAACTTGAGCAGGCTTCGATTGGCGCGCAGCGCGATCTCGGCGTCAGGATCGGCGACGCCAAGCTGCTTCATGCGATGGAGCAGAACCTCCAGGTGGCGGCCCTCATCGACGACTTGGGTTGCGAGAAATATCTTCGCGCCGCGATCGGGTGCAAATCCGATCATGCCGCTTGAGGCGTCGAGTGCGGCGGTTTCCCCTACACAATAGTTGCAGAGCGTCGTTATGAGCCCGTCGCGCTGACGCTCACTCAGATCTGCTTCCGCGAGCCCAGGACTCACGCCGTATGGGCGGCCGTGGAGATAACCCTCCACGGCCTCGAACCAGAACTCGAAAGAATGCACGGTGGCGCGAAACTCGGCTTCGCCCAGATCGTGCGGGTTATCGGTTTCAGCCACGGGACACGCCTTAGACCGGCGCCTGATATTCAAGACCGATGCGGCCAAGCCTTGTCTTGAACTCCTTCAGCACTGTCGCCGACAGCGCCCCTTCCATTTCTTCGTTGGAAGCCTCGGCCAGATTGAGACCCTGATAAGTTGGAGCGGGCTTGCCTTTCTCTAGCGCGCTTGCGCGCGCCTCGGCGGGGCCGCCATTCCTTGCAAACGCCTCGTGGAACGTCGCCAGCATATGCTTGGTCATATCGCGCTGCATGCGCTGGACTTCCGGCTTCTTCTCCGGATAGCGGCGGATGAGTTCGCCGATGCGATTTTCGCCAAAGCCAACATGGCGCCGCTCGTCAGCAATGGTGCCGGACAATGTGTGCGCGAATTTCGGATTGGACGCCTCAGCGCCGGCATGCAGCATTTCGAACACCGAGAACGCCATGCCTTCAAGCACGATGTTTTGGCCAACGACGCCGGCGACGAAATCCTTCTTGTCGATCTTTTCCAACAGCACTTCGGCGAACTTGCCGAGATGGGGGTTGATGTAGGATTTGATCGTCGACTCCAGATCGTTCGGCTTGACGCCAAGATCGAAGAGCCGCTGGGTGAAAATCTCGACATGGCGGCCTTCGTCGAGCGTTTGCGTCGCCAGGAAGGTCTTGCTTGCCTGATCGGGGGCGGCGTTGACGAGCCCAGACGAGGCCGCAAGCGCGCAGCGCTCGCCGGCGATCAATTGAACCGTGGTGCGTATTTGTTGCTCACGATAGTCATCGTTCTGGAGCAGGTCCGCCGGCTCGCGCTCATCGGCGCCATGACCATAGACGGTGTCCTCAAGATAGCCCTGGGGACAGGACTCAAGCCATTTCTGGATCGAGTAATTGGAGAGAAAATCCACCATTGCAGCACCTCCCTTCCGCACGTGTCGTGAATTTCAACACGTTGCGGCGCGCACGCGCGGCCGAGGCCGCGGCGCGCAAGCTTGTGGAGGCGGGGTAGAAATTACGTGCGTTGGCGCAATTGGCGTTTGACCCTCATCAAGGCATGAGTTGCGCTCTGTCGCCGCAGGCCTCAAGGCGTCTTCTCGTAAAGTGGGAACAGCACATCGTTCTCAATCGCGATATGGCGGCGCAGATCGTCGCTGAGCTTCTTGCATCCTTGGCAGAGCGCCCGCCAACTGCCGCAGGCGTCGGGCGGCGGGGTGAAGCCACGGGTAAGCGCTTCTAGTTCGGCCAGGTGCGTTTGGTGATCATCATGCTCCAACCGCATCTTGCGCATTGTAAAGGGCGCGCAGCCGCCGCCGCCTGCGAGTAGCGTCGGGAAAAGAACCCGCTCCTCGCGAACCATATGATCTTCAAGTTCGATCAGCATCGCGTCCAACAAGGCTGCCAACCCCTGCGGACATTGCGGGTGGCTCGCATGGATTTTTTCCACCCTGCGCGCGAGCGTGCACAGATCTGGCAGCTCACAGCGATGAACAGCGTGAAAGCGCGTCAGAATGTGATCCACGAGTGCGCGAGGATCGGATGGGATGTCGCCGCCTGCGTCGGTGCAACGCGTCTCCGCATCCGCTTCACAATCGGCTACGTTCGCGTCCACACCAGCGTCCATCATAACGCCATGATAACGCGTTGCCGGCGGCGCTCGTTTGATGCGTATCAAGAGAGCGCGCGACATCCGCTAAAAAGTGCGCTGCGTTGTCGCCACCCAATGCAATTTACCTTCGCATTACCTTCGACTCACGGAGACTGGCCCGTGCTAGATCATGATGGAGCCAGTTAAATGCCGTTCGACGCCGAAATCTCAGCCGAAATCTGGAACGCGAAGTATCGCTTCCGTTCTGATGGCGCGTGCGGCGATGAAGACGTCGAGGCGACTTGGGCGCGCGTGGCGGCCGCCATCGCCGAGGCGGAGCCTGCGCGGGCGCGGCGCCATTGGCGAACGCAATTCGAAAGCGCGCTCAGCGATTTCAAGTTTCTGCCCGCCGGGCGCATCATCGCCGGCGCCGGCACGGGCCGCGCGGTCACGCTCTTCAATTGCTTCGTGATGGGCACGATCCCGGACAATCTCGACGGCATTTTCGAGCATCTGCGCGAAGCCGCGCTCACCATGCAGCAGGGCGGCGGCGTAGGCATGGATTTCTCCACCATCCGCCCTGCCGGCGCGCCTGTACGCGGCGTCGGGGCGCAAGCGTCGGGTCCGCTTTCCTTCATGGATGCGTGGGATGCGATGTGCCGGACCGTGATGTCGGCGGGACAGCGCCGCGGCGCCATGATGGGATGCTTGCGGATCGACCACCCCGACATCGAACAATTCATCGACGCAAAGCGCGATCCCGCGCGGCTGCGTAATTTCAATGTATCGGTCCTGGTCACCGACGCCTTCATGGCCGCGCTCTCGGCCGATCAGGATTGGCCGCTTCAGTTCGACGGCCTTGTCTATCGTACGGTGCGGGCGCGCGATCTCTGGGCGCGTCTGATGCGCGCGACCTATGTTGTCGCCGAACCGGGCGTCATCTTCATCGATCGCGTCAATGCGGAAAACAACCTGGCTTATTGTGAGCACGTTTCAGCGACAAATCCGTGCGGCGAACAACCGCTGCCGCCCTATGGCGCCTGCCTTTTGGGCTCGATCAACCTATCGCGGCTCGTGCGGCGCCCCTTTGAGGCCGACGCCGGGATCGACCCTGAAGACTTGGAGCAGTTGACAGCGACGGCGGTGCGGCTCTTGGACAACGTCATCGACGTGTCGCGCTATCCGCTGCGTGAGCAAGAAGACGAGGCCAAATCGAAGCGCCGCATTGGCCTCGGCGTCACCGGGCTCGCGGATGCTCTTATTTTCTGCAATGCGCGCTACGGCGCCGCCGACGGCCTTGCGCTCACCGAAACCTGGTTGAGCGCCATTCGCACAGCGGCGTACCGGGCCTCAGCAAAGCTTGCGGCCGAGAAGGGCGCCTTTCCAGCTTACGACCCAGCCATTCTGGATCGGCCGACGCTCGCCTCACTCGATGCGGAAACGCGCGCGCTGATAGCCGAACACGGTTTGCGCAATGGCTGCCTCACCACCATCGCTCCCACCGGCACGATCTCGCTCCTAGCCGGCAATACATCGTCCGGCATCGAGCCGGTCTTTGCCTTCGCCTACCAGCGCCGCGTTCGCCAGCAGGACAATTCCTTCATCGAGGAACCCGTCCAAGATTATGCGCTGACGCTTTGGCGCCGCCTCAGAGGCGATACGCCTGCTCCCGACCATAGCTTCGTCAGCGCGCAGACACTGACGCCCGCCGATCATTTGGCGATGCAGGCGGCTGCACAGCGATACATCGACAGCTCGATCTCCAAGACCGTCAATTGCCCGGAGGACATTCCGTTTGAAGAGTTCTCCGATATCTATGCGCGGGCATTCGAGCTTGGCTGCAAGGGGTGCACGACCTACCGGCCCAACACCGTCACCGGCTCGATCCTCTCGGTGGAGAAGCCCGATCAAGCCACGTCGGCTGCTCCGCCCGCGACCGCTGCGCTGACGGCGCGGCCGGAGACCCTGATTGGTTCGACCTATAAGATCAAATGGCCCGAAAGCGAGCACGCGCTCTATGTCACCATCAACGATATCGAAGAAAATGGCGTACGCCGTCCCTTTGAGATCTTCATCAACTCGAAGAATATGGAGCACTACGCCTGGACGCTTGCACTGACGCGGATGGTCTCGGCCGTCTTCCGGCGCGGCGGCGATGTAGGCTTCGTGGCCGAAGAGCTAAAGGCTGTCTTCGACCCCCGCGGTGGCTCGTGGCTCAACGGGCGCTATGTGCCTTCGCTTCTGGCCGCCATCGGCGATGTGATCCAGCGGCACCTGGACAGCGATACGGTTTCTGCGCCTGCGCCCGTTACGGCCGCGCCAGCGCAAACGCGTCCGCGTTTCTGCCCGAAATGCAGCGCCGGCGCCCTCATCCGCACCGAAGGCTGCGACAAGTGTCTGGAGTGTGGCTATTCGAAGTGTTCGTGAGCCTACTTGCCCGTCGCCGCCACGCGGCGGCGGCGGGCCATGAACCGGCGGCCGAGCATTTCAATATCGGATCCGCTGAGACGCAACCGCGCCAGCGGGATTATGACGGCGTTCTCAAGCGCCAGATGACGCCGCTCGTGTTGTGCGAACGACTTCAATGCCTCCGCGCCGCCTTCGATGGCGTGCGGCGCCTGCCGCACGATCAGGCAGGCATTGAGCACATCGCGCGCACGTTCGGACAGCGCCTTGTCTTCGGCGTGCTCTCTGCCCAATCGTCCGAGGATCTCCTCAATATCGTCTTCTGGCAGACAGCGGCGACGCAGCAGCGGAAATACGTCTTCTTCTTCGTCGATCACGTGCAGGGTGAGATCGAAGCGGATGAAGTCGACCAGCGATGTAATCTTCAGGGCGTCAAAATCGGCGCTCTCGGCGAGGTCTTCGAGCGCCCGGCACATACGCCGGTGGTTAAGGTGCTCAGCCAGCAAGAATTCAATCGCATCGCTTGGCGAGACCGGACGCACGCCTGAATCACGCAGATCGTTCATGAGACGCTCTCCAGATGGAGGCGGAAGGCGATCATGCGCGCGGCGCACGCAGCGCCGGGATCCGTCGCGTCGCGCACCGCGGAGACGAGACTAGCCCACGCCTCCTCGTCTGCCTCCGAGATGAAGTCCGAGACGGCGATACGAAGAAACTGCGCCGGACTCTCCTGGCGGCAGGCCGCGGCCTCATCGAGACGCGCGGCCGCGTCAGGGTCCGCAGCGCGAAGCCAAGCGCTCAACTGGGCGCTGGACTGTCGCCCCAACGAAATGATGTCGCCCAGCATGAGCTCGCTCATGACGCGGCGCCGCCGCTCAGCGACAGCCCCTCGATCTCAGCGTGCGCAGCGAGCGCTTCAACGTAGCGCGCCGAGGCGGCCACTGCGGAGCGTGTATGCAGTGCCGCGCGAATGTGCTCCTCCACCGCTTCAAACGGCAGGGTGCGCGACGCCGCGTGACGATCAAGACGCAGAACATGCCAGCCATGACGGGTTCTGATTGGCGCCGGGGCCAATGAGCCCGGCGTCAGATGAGCCAAAGCGCCTTCGATTGCAGGCGCGAGATCGCCGCGCACAAATTGGCCAAGGGACCCGCCGTCGGCCGCGCTTGAGCACGAGGAATACGCCCGGGCGTAGGCGGCGAAGTCCGCGCCGGCCAAAAGCTCGGCGATCGCCGCGCTCGCACGCTCATGCGCCTCCATCCAAGCTTCATCGCCAGGCGCTCCGGGCTCAAAGAGAATGTGCGAAGCTTCGAAGATTTCGGGCGCGGCAAACTTCGCCTTCGACGCCTCGTAGACACGGCGGCATTCGGCTTCGGTTGGTTCATCACCAGGCGCTTCGCGCTGCAACACTTGGCGAACCAATGCTTCTTCCGGTGTTTCTTCCCTGCCAAGCTCGTCGCGCTCGGTGTCGGGCTCTAAGTTCAACGCCTCGGCGCGGCGTAACAAAAGATGGCGGATCACCAAAGCTCGGGCGGCGGCCGCACGCGCCTCCGCGGCGGAGCCGGCCACATGATTTTGCGCTTCCGCGGCGATGGCGGCTTCAGCGATCAAGACGCCGTCCACATAAATAGGAGGCGCACCCTTCTCTCGCCGCGCCGCCGGCGCGGGGCCGTGGCCGCAGCCGGAGAACGCTTCCTGCGGCGGCGCTTCGGAAACAGTGCGAATGAGCGTGTGCTTCATTTGCCGCTCCCCGCCGCCAGGCGCTTGGAACGCACAATCTGCCAGCCGCGACGGTTGAGATACCACACCGGCGCCGAGAGCATGTGCACAAGCCGCGTGAACGGAAAGACAAGGAAGATCGTCAGTCCGAGCGTCAAATGCGTCTTGAAGATCCAATGTGCGTCCGCGACGTAGTTCGCAGCGCCGGCTTGGAAGGTGAAGATGCCTTGCGCCCACATCATGAATTTCACCATCTCCTCACCGTCGCTGTGTTGCAGCGAAATCGGGATGGTGGCGAGGCCGAGACAGAGCTGCGCCATCAGCAGCACGAGGATCGCGGTATCGCCGAAAGTAGATGTCGCACGAATGCGTGGATCGAACAGACGTCGATGCAACAGCAACAGGCCGCCGACTAAACACATGGCGCCAGCCACGCCGCCCGCGATAATCGCGAGCATTTGCTTTGCCGCGTGTGTCACACCCAGCGTCTCCCACACGATCATCGGTGTTAGCAGGCCGACAAGATGGCCCACAAAAATCAACAGGATACCGACGTGGAAGAGTATTGAGCCCAAGACGAGCTGCTTGCGGCGCAGCAATTGCGATGAACCCGTGCGCCAGGTGTATTGCTCGCGGTCAAACCGCAGCACCGAGCCGATCGCGAGCACGGCAAGGGCGATGTAGGGATAGAAGCCAAACAGCGCCTGATTGAGCCATTCCGTCATGGTGTGTCCTCAGAGCCGATATTCGAGAGCGAGCCAGAATTTATTGCGATCGGCGAAGCGTGCGTCATCGCCGTCGAACATCGCCGCCTTCGCTTCGATCGAGACGTGCTCGTTGATGGTGAAGCGCGCGGACGCATCCCACTCACGGCCGAACGCGGTAGACCCGTCGTCATCCGCAAAGTCGTGATAGGTCACGGCCAAGGTCAGTGGCTGTGCGTCGGACCAGGGCGTAGCCGAATAAGAGGCGCCCACATAAAGATCGCGCACGCCGTCGGGCGGCGTCGTCAAGAAGACATCGGCCCAGCCTTGGAAAGCGTGCAGCGTCGCCAGCGGAGTCGAGAAGCCACGCGCATCGTCGCCTTCAAGACGCTCGCCGCCGGCTGTGACGCCCCATGGCCCGCGCCGTAAGCCAAACTCCGCATGCTGGTAGCCCAGATCAAAGTCTGCTGTGTTGTCGCCATAGTCCCGCTGCTGCGCGACTTCCAACGTAAGCCGAGGCTTATACGAGCCGACTTCCCACTCGTTCTGCCAACGCAAACCATAAGTCTGGTTCGATTGCGCCGGCGCATCCTCTAAGTTCAGAAGCAGCCCGTACGCAGAGAAGCGGCCCACGGGGGTCGTCATTTCCGCCTGCACGATGTGACTATCGCTGTCCCACTCGCCTTGCGGGTTGTCATCCCCGAAAATACGGCGGACACGATCCACATAGATGTAAGTCAACGTCGTTTGCTCGAACGGACGGAACGAGGCGCGCAGCGCATCGAAGGTTTGCTCGTTCTGCCGAAAGCCGACATTGCCGACAAAGCGGGCGTTGCCGAGCACGATACGCTGGCGGCCCAGCACAACGCTTCGTCCCTCAGCGCCAGACCAAGCGAGTTGCAGACGGTTTAGCTCGAACGCCTCCGGATCCGGGACGATTGCATACGCAGTGTGGCCATTGACCGTGTCGTTGAAGTCGTCCGTGAGTTGAGCGACGCCCTCAAGCTCAGCCAATGCTCGAAAACCGCGCCACGCCGGCGTCTCGTACCCAAGCCGGGCGCGCAACGTCACAGCATTCGCATCCTCCAGCCCATGCTGGCTTACGCTTTCATAGCGAAGCCTTGTATCGAGGATCCAATCACCCTCCGTCGCAGCCGTCTGCGCCAAGGCGGCTGGCGTACAGATGACGACACCGAGCGCGAACGCGCAGGATCTCAGTGCAACCGCGTTCATGCCGCACTGTCCTTCATCTGCGCGATCATGGCCTCTGCCTTGGGGCAGCCGACCTTGTCTGGTCCGAACGTCACTTGTTCCTCGGCCCAAGCCTTATCGAGCGCCTCAAGGTCGTTCGGATCGTCATCGGGCTCCTGCATTAAGGCCTTGATGGCCTCGCCGTTGCGCTCGGCGTCAGCAAGCGCGAGAAGAGCGTCGAACACATGCGCATAGGCGGAATCCCGCTTCTTGAGCCGCTCGCGCAGCGCCTCCAGAACGTGTGCGGCCTCTCCAAGCAGCACAGCCGCCTCATCGGCCGGCTGTTGCGAAAGGAATTCCAGAAAGACCGGCAGGTGATCGGGCAATTCCCTAGCGGTCAGCTCAAGGCCGCGCGACGAATAGAGCTTTAGAAGCTCCACCATCGCTTGGCCGCGATCCCGGCTTTCACCGTGAACGTGTTCGTAAAGCTGAAGCGAAAGCGAGCGCGTTCGATCAAAGAGATCGACGTAGCGCGATTGGGCATCGTAGAGGTCGTCCGCAGAGACCTCATCCAATATTGGCATGAGCTTTCGCAACAGAGGCGCCGGCACGAGCCGCTCGCTCTCCAGCACGGCTGCAACCGTGGGCATCAACGCGGCAGTATCGGAAGTCGGATAACTCAGCAGCAGCGCGAGCGCCCGATAGGTGTTCGCCATCTCAAGCCTCCATCGGGTTTTTTGCGGTGCGCCGTTTGGTCGGCCCGAACAGGCCAAGCTCCGTGCGGCCACCGGAAG
>CALBST010000261.1 GCA_937967425.1 uncultured Caulobacteraceae bacterium | reverse complement strand
TCGCTGATCAGCCGCTCATAATGGTGCATGTCGAGCTGCACCTTGAGACCAAGCTCAAGCGCATGCCCCACGATCTCATCGATCCGCCGCCAGAGATTGCCAGCAATCGCGTAAGGCGGTGCGGAGCCCGCGTGCGCATCAAACCGCACTGGCAGCCGCACGCCATCGAACCCCGCATCGCGGATAGCGTCGAGATGCGCCAGTTCGATCCGGTAGCCCCAGTCGCCCTCATTCGGCGCCTCAAGCGCGTTCCCCAGATTGACGCCGCGTCGCATCGGGAAGGGCGCTGCCGGCAGCCGCGCCGCCCCGTCGCCACTACAGGCCGCCAGCCCGGCGACGCTCGCGATCATCTCTCTGCGATTCATGGCGTCACCCTAACTCCTCACCCGCTTGCGGGGGAGGTCCGAGCGGAGCGAGGGGAGGGGGTAAGTCCGCCCATCACAGCGCGCTGCCCCTCAGTCATCGCGCTAGCGCGCGTTGACAGCTCCCCCGCAAGCGGGAGAGCAGTTTGCGAGCTGTCACAAAGCCCGCTAACACCGCCCCCGATGTTCGACAAAATCCTGATCGCAAACCGCGGCGAAGTCGCCGTCCGCATCATCCGCACCGCGCGCCGCCTCGGCATCAAGACGGCCATCGTCTATTCCGAGGCCGACCGTGACAGCCTCGCTGTCGAGATGGCGGACGAGGCCGTCTTCATCGGCCCGCCGCCGGCCGCGCAGAGCTATCTTGTCATCGACAAGATCGTAGCCGCCGCCAAGCAAACAGGCTCGCAAGCCATCCACCCCGGCTTCGGCTTCCTCTCGGAGAAAGCCGAGTTCGCCGACCGTCTCGAAGCAGAGAAGATCGTCTTCATCGGCCCCAACGCCCACGCCATCCGCGCCATGGGTGACAAGATCGAGTCCAAGAAGAGCGCCGCCGAAGCCGGCGTCTCGTGCGTGCCGGGCTTCATCGGTGAGATCGAAGGCGTCGAGCACGCCGTGCAGATCAGCGAAGACATCGGCTACCCGGTGATGATCAAGGCCAGCGCCGGCGGCGGCGGCAAGGGCATCCGCGTCGCCTACAATCGCAAGGAAGTGGAAGAGGGCTTCCCCGCCGTACGCGCCGAAGCCAAAGGCGCCTTTGGCGATGACCGCATCTTCATCGAGAAATTCGTCACCGCGCCGCGCCACATCGAAATCCAGGTCATGGGCGATAAGCACGGCAACGTCGTGCACCTGTTCGAGCGCGAATGCTCGATTCAGCGCCGCAACCAAAAGGTCATCGAAGAAGCCCCGTCGCCGCTGCTCGACGATAAGACCCGGAATGCCATGGGTGAGCAGGCGGTCGCGCTGGCGCGCGCCGTGAACTACGACAGCGCCGGCACCGTCGAGTTCGTCGCCAGCGGCGCCGACAAGAGCTTCTACTTCCTTGAGATGAACACCCGTCTCCAGGTCGAGCACCCGGTCTCGGAAATGATCACTGGCCTCGATCTCGTCGAGCAGATGATCCGCGTCGCCGCCGGCGAGAAGCTCGCCTTCAAGCAGAAAGATCTAAAGATCAAAGGCTGGGCGATTGAGAGCCGCATCTACGCCGAAGACCCATACCGCAACTTTCTGCCGTCCATCGGTCGTCTCCGCGCCTACCAGGCGCCCGCCGAAGGCAAGACCGGCGATATCACGCTCCGCAACGAAACCGGCGTCCGCGAGGGCGACGAGATTTCGATGTTCTACGATCCGATGATCGCCAAACTCATTACCCACGCGCCGACGCGCATCGCGGCCATCGACGCGCAAGCCGCAGCACTTGACAACTTCCTCATCGACGGCATCGCCGACAACATCCCGTTCCTCGGCGCGGTAATGGAGGAGAAGGATTTCCGCAAAGGCGATTTCACCACCGCCTACATCAAGGATCATTTCCCCGAAGGTTTCCAAGGCGTGCCGCCGACAGCCGCGCAAGAGAAGCTCCTGATCGCCACCGCAGCGATGGCGCGCGCCTTCACCGCCCGCCGCGCACGCGACATCAGCGGCCAGCTCAATGGCAAAGCCAATGGCTGGCAACGCGACTGGACCGTCATCCTCGATAAGGTCCATCATGCCACAAGCGTTGACCTCGACGACACAGGCGCCACCGTCACAATAGACGGCCGGAAGCATCGCATCGACACGACAACGCGCCCCGGCGCGCGCATCATCAACGGCAAGTTCGAGGGCCAGCCGTTCTCGGTGAAGATCAAGACCGCGCCCGGCGGCTACACGCTCCGCCACCGCGGGGTCACCGTGCTCGCACTCGTCGCCACGCCGCGCGGGGCCGATCTCTTCAAGAAGATCCCCGAAAAGCAGAAGGCGGACACCTCAAAGCTGATCGTCTCGCCGATGCCCGGCCTCGTCATCACTGTCGACGTAAAACCCGGCCAGGAAGTGAAGAACGGCGAGGGCGTCGCTGTCGTCGAAGCCATGAAGATGCAAAACATCATCCGCGCCGAACGCGACGGCGTGATCGCTAAAGTCAACGTCGCCGCCGGCGCCAGCGTCGCGGCCGATGAAGTGATGATCGA
>CALBST010000260.1 GCA_937967425.1 uncultured Caulobacteraceae bacterium | reverse complement strand
GAAGCCGAACGTCATCATCGCCACGAACCAAGCGGTCTGCTCGAGCATCAGGATGCCCATCAGCGGCGTCAGCGCATAGAGACAGGCGATCACCAGGATCACGGTGCGATGATAATATTTGAGCGCATCGCCACGCCCCTTGAGCAGCGCAACCGCGCGCGGCGTGCTCCACGGCCGGCCGGCGAGCTCCCAGCCGAGGATCGCGCCGACATAAAGCGCAACCCCCCAGAGCGGCAGCCAGAGCAAGGACGCGACTCCCAAAATAATCGCGAACGCGATCCTGCCGTTGACGCCCTTTTTCGCCATCTGCATTTCGGCGCTGATGGCGGCTTCGGTCTGCTCTTGGGTGGGGCGGAGGGAGAGGTGCTCGAACATTTGTTTCGGGCCACCATGGGCAAGTTGGGGTTAAGACGCCGTTTGCCTTGCTGTGACGGCAGTGCGGCGGAACGATTTGCGAACCCGAATCGGATAAGGAAGCCCTATGGCTGAACCGGCAGAACGCCCCGACGACCGCCTCGTCACCGCCGCCCGCATGCCGGGCGAGGGCGCGGACCGCGCGCTGCGCCCGCAGGGGTTCGACGAATTCGTCGGCCAGCCGCACGCCAAGGCCAATCTCAAGGTCTTCGTCGAGGCCGCCCGCAATCGCGGCGACGCCATGGATCACGTGCTGCTGTTCGGCCCGCCCGGCCTCGGCAAGACCACGCTCGCGCAAATCATCGCCCGCGAACTCGGCGTCGGCTTCCGCTCCACCTCCGGCCCCGTCATTCAGCGCGCCGGCGATCTCGCCGCGCTCTTGACCAACCTTGAGCCGCGCGACGTGCTCTTCATCGACGAGATCCACCGCCTCGCGCCGCAGGTGGAGGAAATCCTCTATCCGGCGATGGAGGATTATCACCTCGACATCATCATCGGCGAAGGGCCGAGCGCACGCAGCGTGCGCATCGATCTGGCGCCGTTCACGCTCGTTGGCGCGACGACGCGCGCGGGGTTGCTCGGCACGCCGCTGCGCGATCGCTTCGGCATTCCGGTGCGTTTGGATTTTTACGGGCCGGATGATCTGCTCGGCATCGTGACGCGTGCGAGCGCCAAGCTCGGCATGCCGATCACGCCGGAAGGCGCGCTGGAGATTGCGAAGCGCGCGCGCGGTACGCCGCGTGTGGCTGTGCGCTTGCTACGGCGGGTGCGCGATTTCGCGGGCGAGGGCGCGATCGATGCGAAGGTCGCCGACCACGCGTTGAAGCGTCTCGACATCGACGGCGACGGCCTCGACATGCTCGACCGGCGCTATTTGCACGCACTCGTCGAAACGTATTCCGGCGGGCCGGTGGGCGTCGATACGATGGCGGCGGCGTTGGCCGAAGCGCGCGATGCGATCGAGGACGTGATCGAGCCGTATTTGATGCAGCAAGGCTTCGTCATGCGCACCCCGCGCGGGCGTGTGGCTGCGCCGAAGGCGTATGAGCGGCTGGGCAAGAAGGCTCCGAGTGCGCCACCGGCAAGCGGGAGCTTGTTCGGGGAGAAGTAGGGCGGCGTTGAACTCGCTGCATCCGGCGCTAGAGTTCGGACATGACGCGTTGGGTTCTTTTGTTTCTGGTTGTTGGTTCGCTCTGGTCCACAGGCCAAGCTCACGCGCAGCAAGTAGATTTCGGCCGGTTTCGCCTTGGCATGACGCCGGCGGAGGCGCGCGCCGCGTCATCCGAGCAACGGTGGACGGAACGTAGCTTCGGCGCGGATTTGATAATTCTCACCGCGGAGCGCCCGATACGCATAGGGCAGCTAAACTTCCAACCAATGCTCGGGTTCCGTGATGGCCGGTTATCGGACGTGCAGTTTCAAGGTGGCGGCCCGATTGAGCGACGCGACCAATGCGACGCGCCGATGATGCAAACAGTCGCGGCTCTCGAATCCTCCCTAGGCGCCATCAACGTCGGCTTGGCGCCCGGCGAATTTGGCGTAGTTGCACAGACGCGAACAACAGCGGGTGGATCTGTCGTGCGGTTTTACGAGACCGATGAGATCCGGAACGGCTTTGCGGTTCAGCGCGGTCAACGCTACATTCAAGTAGCTTCTCTAGCGGGCGAATTTCCGTCGATGGGATTGGGATGCCTGCTTGAGATCACGATGCGTCCGCAACTTGGCGATTTCGAACCGTTGCTACCACCGACGGCTGCGGAACTCGCCGCCGCTCAAGAAGTGGAGCCCGAGTGGGCGATCATCGGTGGGCCAGAAGTCACCGAGCTCACTATACCTCCTGCGAGATTCGGCCAAATTGGTCGGGTTCGTGTACGTCTCGATTGTCTTGTCATTGCCGAGCAGCGGCTAAATTGCGCCATCGAAAGTGAAGAACCTCAAGGCATGCAGTTTGGCGAAGGAGCTTTGGCGCAATCGCGCTTTTATCGCATCGAGCCGATGATCAACGGGGAATCCACCGAGGGAAAGCGCGTCCGCTTCACAGTCCGCTACGATCTCGGGCAGGGGCCGGAGCGGTGATCTCAATCTCTTGACTGCTCGGCTTCCGCAATGCCGGCTGGAAGCCGACGGTCTGTAGGGCTATTTCTTCGCCTGCTTCCGTAAATCCGCCACCACCAGCTCCACCGTGTGCGCAATCGCATCCGGTACACGCTCTAGCGGCAAGCCTTGATCTACCAGAGTCCACGACGCATCGCCGCCGGAGAGGCTGAGTAGAACGGCGGTCGCGTCTTCGGTTGCGCGTTTCGGGGCGCCGATGGCTTTCACAGCTTTGCGGATTGAGT
>CALBST010000259.1 GCA_937967425.1 uncultured Caulobacteraceae bacterium | reverse complement strand
GAGACTGAACCTTCTCCGTGGCGGCGGCCTACGGATTGAGGGCGGTTAGCTCAGTTGGTAGAGCATCTCGCTTACACCGAGAATGTCAGCGGTTCGAGCCCGTTACCGCCCACCATATTCATTGTCGTCTCG
The DNA here is from genome assembly GCA_937967425.1 of uncultured Caulobacteraceae bacterium. Next base: position 1,768 of record CALBST010000259.1, on the reverse strand, counting down.
TGCGACCGCCTTCCCTCAGTCGGAGCTCTGAGCCTCCTTGGCTCGCGCTGGACCGAGCGTGATCCTGAACTCCCAAATCCCCGTGTCCACAATTCAACCGTGTGTGGATGTGCTCCCTGCAGGCTTCCCGTCTGCCGGTGGATAGGCTGTTGCCAGCGGCGCTCTCACCGACTTGTGACGGTCACGCTACCGCCCCCTTGAAACATCAAGAGACCAGCACCACCGTCGGGCCAGGGATCTTCCTTGGGGGATAGAATCTCCTTGGGGGCTAGAATCTCCTCGGGGGCGAGATCCATCTAGCGATCTCCTGGAGCCTGCAATCGCCCGGGATTTGCCAAAGGTCGTGCCTCAGCCGTTGGTGCTGGCATTCGGCGGTGAATGGCCCGCGGCGAGGGGAGGGCGAGCGACCATTGCGTTCTTTTTGATTGGCTTGGAGCATAATCCGACCGGAGTGAAACGCGGATCGATAAGATTGTGTTTGAAAATAAAAGTGGTTAGAGCGCCGATCTGATGCAGTCAGATCGACCGCGCTCCCGATGATCTGGAACTGACCCGCCGGCGCAGGAGTCAGAATTGGCCGGCATGCGTTGAGCATTCTCCAAACTTGACGCCCCGCGCGCCATCGTTCAACATTTGGGCATAGTTCGTTCGATTGTGTGGCGGCTCCGGGAACACCCATGCCGCAATTGCGTTATCCCAACAGATATTTGAGCGTGTCTCAGTCATGGCTGAGATGCAGCGAGAGGAGACGCTTTCATGCATCACGGCATCAGGTCGACCTCGGATGGCGATTATGCTCTTGCTTCGTTGAGAGCGGATCTTCGGGAAATCATGTCCGAGTTTCGCCCCCCCGTGGGTAGGATAATAAGCATTTTGGAGAGCTTGGCGCCGTTTGCCACATCGGCCGAACGCATTCGGTCACGTGACGAGCTTCTTTCGTTTTTCAAAGAAAAAAGCAACGAAGTCGATTTCGCCCCTGCGCTTGACTGCCGGTTTCCATTTTTCTGGGGCCGTTTCTCACGGGCATGGCTCGACGACGCGGAGGCCACGGTTTCGCCGGATGCGACTGTCGTGCGCCTGTTCAGTGATCCGCACGTCCAGCGCGGGCAATCGTCCCTCTAAGCCCACCAGCATGGGGGCAGGGCTCATCCCTGCCTTCCTGATCCGTGCCTCGATCATCACGACAAGTGTGGATCAGAGATCATGGAGCTGTCTCGCAAGCCTCCTGGGTCTCAAGCCCTTGTCTCCAGGTCTCGATGCGTTGGTTCCGCGCCGGTGTCTGTCTTTCAGCCGCGATCAAACGAACGCCGCCAACCCTAAGGTTTGGCGGCGTCGTCGTTCGAACAATCAAATGATGGCTCAATGCCGCTCTTTTTCACGCAAATCGGTGTTCACCGCGCGCGAAAAAGACGCTTTAGAGCATTTTCTTCACGCGAACCGGTGTCCACTTCGCTCGAAAATGCTCTAAATCCCCCAATAGGGGTTTACGCCATAATAGTCGTGAAGACGGCGCTCGTAGGCCCGGTCGCCCCAATCCGGCGTGTCGCGTGCTTCATAATGGGGAGCGCCCTCAAGCTGCTCGCGGCTCAAGTTCACGACGTATCCGCCCTTGTCGGTATCGTAGGTCAAGGTTGACCATGGGAGCGGATGGTATTGTTCGCCGATTCCGAGAAAACCCCCGAACGACATGACCGCATAGGCAACTTTTCCGCTCACCTTATCGATCATAACGCTGGAAATCTCCCCAAGATGATCTCCAGCTCCATTA
>CALBST010000258.1 GCA_937967425.1 uncultured Caulobacteraceae bacterium | reverse complement strand
ATTTTCGGACCCCTTGACCTTGTAGGGGCCGCGCGCCTTAGGCGCTGGCGCGTAGTGATCAATCTTCGCCACGATGTCTTCCAGCGTCCATACCCGATCCGTCAGGCCAGCGGCCATCGCCGGGGTGACGCGCAGCGTCTTATGGATGCGGCAGAAATTGTAGAAGGCGAAATAGATCGCAAGCATGTGAATGTGGTTGTCGAGCTTCTTGCTGAAGGCGTTGCTCAAGCGCGCGAAGCGCTTGTTGTGCATGCGAATAGAGAGATTGGAGCGCTCAACGTGTGACGTCGAGATATGCGCCGGATCGGGGCTGCCCACGCAGCAGCGCTTCTTAACGCCGACAATCGGCGGCGGACTGTAGCGCGCTTCCGCGCTCTTCGGAGCCGGACCCTTGCCATACACCTTGTCCAGCATGGCGTAATCAACGTCATTACCAAACTCGCTGTAAACCGCGCTCAAATACGACGGATGGCCGTCCGTTGTAAGCTGCACGCGATTGGCGAGGCGACGCTTAAGATCGCACATCACGATGCGCGCTGACTCTTTGGTGCGGTCCCCCACAAAATACGAAACCATCAGCTTGCTGTCGGGATCGAGCGCGGTCCATGTCCACACGTCACCGGCGCCATCGGGCGCGGCTTTCGCGTTCGCCACGTTCTTTTGCTTCGCATAGGTGAAGCTCCAGATTTCGTCGCACTGAATTTTGGAAGACTTCACGTTGACGACCTGATCGTCATGGAGCCACAGGCAGGCTTCACCAGCGTCTTCCAAGAGCTTCGCCACCGTGTTGATCGACACGTCAGCCGTGCGGCTAACGGCGCGCATGCTCATGCCCTCGCACAACATGCCCAGGATGCGGGCGCGGTCGCTGGTGGAGAGCCGGTTGACCATGCCTCTCATATATGAACTTTTATGCTTGCCGTCAAGATATTTGGATCAGTTTGCGTTTTTGCGCAAATCAGCTATAGTTCGCTTCGTGAGCGAAAACAACGACTCCCGGACGCCGGGGCAGCTTCTTGAGGCACTTCTGCGCCAGCGCGGGTGGACCAAGCGATCCTTGGCCATCGTGCTTGGGGTCGGTGAGGCGACGGTGAACCGGATCGCCGCAGACAAGCAGCCGGTCGATGCGAAGCTCGCCGTGGTGCTGGAGGAGATTTTCGGTGTCCCCGCCGATCGCTTCCTCAACCTCCAAATGGAGCTGGACCTTGCCATGGCGCGCTTCTCGGTTCGGCCGGACGAAGGACGCGCAAACCGCGCTCGGCTCTATGGCGATCTGCCGGTGGCCGAGATGCTTAAGCGTGGCTGGATTCACGCAGATGACGTTAGGGACACAAAAACCATCGAGAGCGAGTTGGTGCGGTTCTTCGGCGTGAACCGTCCAGAGGACATAGAGATTTTGCCTCACGCCGCAAAGAAGACGGCGGTCAACAGCGATGCGACACCGGCTCAGCTCGCGTGGTTATATCGCGTGAAGCAAATTGCCAGCGACATGCTTGTGGCTCCGTATTCGCCTCAGTCCCTAAGAGCGGCGCTGGAAAAGATTCGCCCCCTGATGGCTACTGCTGAGGGGGCCGCTCGCGTCCCGCGCATATTGACGGAAGCTGGCGTGCGCTTCGTACTCGTAGAGTCGCTTAGCAATGCGAAGATTGACGGTGTGTGCTTCTGGTTGGACGCCAAGTCTCCCGTAGTTGGCATGTCGCTGCGCTTTGATCGGAACGACAATTTTTGGTTCGTTCTACGGCATGAGCTTGAGCATGTTCTGCAGGGCCATGGGCAAGCGGCGGCGATACTCGACACTGAGTTGGAAGGTGATCGCGCTGGAACGGGGCCAGATGTGCCGGAAGAAGAGAGAGTGGCAAACGCGGCGGCGCAAGAGTTTTGCGTTCCAGCGGACGCGCTCGACGCGTTTCTCATTCGGAAGGCACCACTCATTTCAGAGCGAGACCTAATCGGGTACGCGCGTCTATTGAAGGTTCATCCTGGTATTCTGGCAGGCCAAATCCAGCGTGCAACAGGCCGCTATGAGAGGTTTCGCAACCACCTCGTGAAGGTGCGCGAAATCATCTCTCCAAATGCGATGAAAGATGGTTGGGGCGATGTGGCTCCAGTGGATTCCTAAAGAGGACAAGTGCAATGGGCCAACGTCAGGACATGCAGAGGCTAATCCGTCACTACAAAGATGTGACGGGTGAGCAGGAAGTTGACATGCACAAGGTCGCGATGTTCGCGCGCGACAAGGGATGGCCGATGCCAAACCCGCCTTCCGCGCTCGACTTGCTCGCAAAGAAACTCACGGACGCGGCTCGCGACGAAATCGGCTACGATGAGAAAACCGGCAAGCCATATCGCCGCTACCACGCAATCCCGGCCAACAGCAGTCAGCCAAATCTCTTTGTGTGGGTGGATATCCAGGATGCGACGCGCAACCAAATGCTCAAATCGTGCGTCAACCGGCGAGAGCAAATGGTAAGCGACGGCCTTCAGCTATCGTTCGACATGGATCGCTGGAACAGCATCAATCCGGCTGAGGAGCCAATCGCCCTTCCGATGGATTTGGAACTGGACATTGAAATCCGACGGGCGGCTGACGAAGACGATACAGAGGCTGCCTAGTCCTTCTTCTTCCACCGCGCCTGAGCGGCGACTTGCGCAATCGCTGATCGCTCGCGCTCCGTGAGCTTCTTGGCGCGCGCCTTCCCGCCCTTGGCGCCAAGCGCCTTTGCGGCAGGGTCTTTCCCGTCATCGTCACGCGTCTCGTTGATCTCGCCGGTGGCGATCTTGCCGATCTGCACGGCTCGCGCAATCGCATCGGCAGGGCGCTTCTCGCCCTTGGGGCCTTTAGGCATCTTTGTAGAACCACACTGCGCCGTCATCCGGCCTGTTATCGATCTTGACGCGGTGCTTCCTCGCAAAGGCGCGAGCGGCGTCCTGAGCGCCAAAATCCGACACGTCTGGAGGCCACAACATGGCGAAAATTTCGTAGGGAACGCGGACGCCCTGGCCTGGCCCCACGTCGCTCAGCGCTTCTTCGAATTCGTCTAGCGTCATAGCGGCTCCTTACCGCTAAGCATGGGTTGCGTCGGCGCCGAGATCAAGGCGAAGTCAATGGCCCTGATTTTCAAACTGAGACACTACCCGCCGTTCGGCCTGCCGGGCGGACGTTTTGCAGCAAAGGCGTTGCGGGCGTG
>CALBST010000257.1 GCA_937967425.1 uncultured Caulobacteraceae bacterium | reverse complement strand
GCTATGGCCGCGTGACTCAAACCCGGAGCCCTCCGAGATTCCCGGCGCGGTTCAGAGCGCCCTGTACGATCGCGTTTTGGTGGACATGCTCATTGCACTGGAGATGTACCAGTATGTGAGCGAGGTGTTTCACCCTTACACAGTGCCAGGCATACCTTCTCAATCGCCGATGAGGCAGATGCACCCGCTCCTCACTACGTTCATCGAGATCGTGGTCGTCATCGGCGTGATTTGGCTTAGCTTGATTGGCACAAGCTACCTTGATCCTCAGGGTGGCTGGAGCGGTTGGGTTGTAGGCGCGGCGAGCCTGATCGGCGCCCTAATCGTCATCTGGGACGTGCTGACCCTGCCGGCTCGGTGGATCAGCTGGCGTCGAGCGCGAGAGATAGCGAACAAGATCCTCGCGAGTATGCTGACGACCTATCAGAGCATGCACTCAGACAGCGTAATCAGTGCCTCCCATGTGCTTGATAGAGTGAAGGCGGCGGCGAGCGAAGGGGTTGTTTGGCCCTCGCCCTTGTATGTGGTCCTTGAGGATGTGATTGCGCGTGGCGGCCGACTTTAGGATCGGGACACTGGAACATGCTGAACATGACGCGCTTGGGCGCGCTCACCACACTTCTGTTGCTCGTCGCTTGCGGCCTAGAAGCAACGCGCCCTCCGCCACCCGCGCAGGAGAACGCAAAAGCCCGTCACTTGGTGACGCTCGCGGTTGAAGGCGACCAGATCCAATACACAACACCTCTAGCCGACGACGCGAAAGCCGAACTGATCAATTGCGTGCTGCGAGACCTGCCGGCCCGATGGGAAAACCAATCGCCACCGAGTCCGTTTGGCTACAGCGAGGCAGTAGAAATTGCTGCAAGCGCCAGCCACGAGCGCGACCACGACGTTGCGCGAGACTATCTCGCATATCTGGTCGTCGGAGCTATCGCGCCCTGCCGCGGTGAGGTGGCGTCGCGTTCACGCCTTCCCTAACGAGCCTGCGCATTGGGTGCGCAAGTGCGCACTTTGCAGCCGATCAGCCGCGCCAGCATTTGCAAGGAAATGTGCGCAGAGTGCGCACGCTAGCTCCACCGCATGAACGCTCATTCATTGGCGCCGAACGTTAGGCATTGTTAAAGCCGCGCAATGCGCGCGCTTCGTCCCGAGATTGTGAGGCAGGAAGAAGCGCACACGCGCCGACGCTATCCCATCCGTATCAGCACACCCGCCGGCGAAGCTCGCTTCTGGCGTTCACGCTTCTATCACGAGCACTATTCCGACGAACCGGACGCGCCCAAGATCAAGCACCGCAGCAGTGTCGGATGGCTCCACGCAGGCGGCGAACGCGTCGCGCTGATGACGCTGGAGGAATACGACCTAGACCCCGGCCTCTATTGGGAAGATTTCTGGCTCGAAGCTGACGGGCTCGCGGTGCAGAACGGCAACGCAGTCGAGGCGATGCGCGCTTACTGGGGCGGCTCGTTTGTAACGCCGGCCGACTACGGCCCGATTGTGCTCTGCACAGGCGCTTGGATCGCGCCGCATTATCGCACGCGGCTAGACTATCGCGGCGCGTTCGACGCGATATTGCCAAGCATCGCTCCGAACCACGGCATCGCAGTGCTGATCGCTTACCCCGTCGATGATCGAGACGAAGATGCGCATCCCTTGGGAACCTGGGAGCGGCGTCAGCGCGCCTTGATGCGCTTCTACGAACGCGAGCTAGGTTTCATTCCTATGCCCACAAGCGAAGCTCAGTTTGGCTTCATGTGGCGCGGCCGAACGGAAGCCATTGCCGGCGCGCTCGTCGCAATGGCAGGCGAACATGCCGACTGATTCCTGCGCGAGACTGCGCTAGATTGGACGCATGCGCCGTATCCGTGTGATCATCATTCCCGAGCAAGAAGGCTTCGGCGCGGGATCGCCGGATCTGCTGGAGCCCGAGTTCTTTCTCATAGGGCCAAGCATCGCAGTGCTTGAGGCGGCGCTGCCAGCAGCATTGGAGGCGCACTGCGGCGAACAGGTTTCGTTCGAGATTATCGCCCGGCCCAGTTAGCGTGTGATCGTGCGAAACTACGTCTTTCGCCCCGGAGCATTGTCGTAACAGGGGCGAACTTCGATCTTCCGCGATCCGCACAGTGAGCAGCGCAGGCGCAAGTCATCAAGCCGCCGGCCTTGGCCCCAAAGCGCGACCGCGAGCATCATCGTGATCTCGCTGGAATGGCGGCAGCCACCGGATGCGATCGGCGCGCCCATGCAGCTCACCAAGAAGCTCTCAGCGCCGCCCGCGCGAGCCTCGCCTATCGTGATCTTGCTTCCCACGGTCGCCTCCCAAGACGACCCCATGCGTGACGGAAATTGGTTTGTGACCCACAGGAGATCAAGTCGTCAGCGGTTTACTCACCCTATGCCATCCTCAGATGTTGAGCGCGGCTCCTCTGATATGACCACCGAATGCATCGTTAGCGTATCGCCCTTGAGCTGATAGACGAGGTTCAAACCCGGCGCGATTTCAGTGGCAGGAAACTGAATTCCAAATAGGCCTGCGTGCACGGGGATTGCTTGTCCCTCACGCGCCGCGGTGTGCACCAGGCGCTGCTGAATCGCTAGCCAGTGAGTTCTGAGGCCGGGCCAGCGCTCACAAGCAGCGTCAATCTCCTGCGCCGCCTTTGGCGCCTCTGTCCACCGAAAGCCACCCTCTGGCTTAGCAAACAACATGCGCTAGGCGTCAATGCGCTGAGCTTCACCCAGCGCCCAGCGCCACGCATCGTCGCTCATTGGCTCCGGCCTTACGCTTCCAGCCGCAACCGACATTGAGGCGCCGTCCGCCAACTCTTCCCACAACGCGTCGTGGGTGAGATTGCTAACTCCCTGAGCGGAAAATGGCCGGATGGCCTCAATGACGCGATGGATCAGATCTACTTGTTCCGCCGTCATGTGAGACAAATCGGGCTCTTGTATCGAGATGAACTCACGCCGGGTGCCCACGGGCGTGATTTGAGGTTCTTCGATGACCTTGCCGTCTGCCTTCAACTCGCGCAGCGCCTCATGCAGCCCATCTGGAACGGGTCCATTCTTCAGCCGGGTGTAGTTCGTCAAGCCTGTGAGACTCTTGCCCCATTTGCGATAGGCGTAGCAGTCAACGAACCAGAGAACCTTGTTCAACTTAGTCGCGCCTAGCATCTCAGGCGGCGTGCGCGCGATGATGTAGTGCGCAACTTGCGCTAGCGTGTCGGAATTTCGGCCCGCGTTCATGTGGGCAAGTATAGCACATTCACGACCGAGGGCTAATGCCCTGTATTTGGGGCGGTTCCCAAAAGCAGCGCCGGCGTCTGAGTCGGCAGACGAGCAAAAGCAACGATCGCTTCCGCATACTGGTAAATAGCGACCTTAACGGTCCGCGCGAAGGCCCCGCCGTTGCCAGCGGGGCCGAGTTTGACGGGGAGAAATCAGGACGCCAGTACCCGCCCCACGTCAGAAATGAGCGCAACGTAACGGCCGGACGGCAAATGCATGTCCGCTTCGCTATCGTTAGCGATGCCATAGCGCGCGCCGAGCAGATGCAACTTGACCATGAGCGCCTCAGCGTTGCGCGGCTGATAATCGAGAACGGCGGTCAGCGCGTCGCCAGCCGCGTCCGTCGCCGCCTCATAGTCCGCCTCCAGCTCGCTCACCATGTAGTCAGCGCGCGCCTGCGCTTGCGCTGCGGTCCAACCCGCGAAGCGCGCGCGCAGATCGGCCTCCAGGCTTTTGCTGTAGGGAATGCCCCGCGCTTGCGCTTCCCGGTGCGCGAGATTCCGCAAAACGCCCAGGAAGCCCTTGCGGTCCATTTCAGGCGACCAGCGCTCCTCCCATCGCTTCGCGATGGCGCCGCTATCGTCACGCTTTATGCATTGCACGACCAGGGACGGCGGAAAGTCCGGCGTCCCTGCGTGTGCGGCTTCCTCCGCGTCCTGATACAGCGTCCAAGCGGCGTTAGAGCGCGCCTCGTGGCGCAGCGCTTCGGCGCAGAGCGCGGCAAAAGCCGGATCGGCATTGCAGGAGCCGTGCTCCAGCCAATCCGCCTCCGAACGGTCCGGATCGACGGGAAGCGCCATTGCAGGCGCGGCGCTCACAGCGCCCACGAGCGGCGCAAGCGCGATAGCCGAGAGAAATGAACGGCGCGGCGTGGTCATTGGCGGGCCTCCTTCTTTTGGGTTGTCTTGAGCAGCGCGAAGCGGCGCACGTCCGCCAGGAAAAGCGGCCATGTGTCCGGGTCGAAATTGTTGAAACCCCAATTGTCGCGCGCGCTCACCATATCGAGCTTGAGCATGAACGCGGCGAGCGTTGGGGCGCGGTGCGAAAGCGCCTCGTCCATTAGCGCGCCTTCAACTTCCAGCGTCGCGCGCTGCAGTGCTTCGGCTTCCGGCTCACCGTGGCGCGCCTTGATCGCATCAATGGCCGCGCTGCGCGCCCGTTGCGCCCCGAATGTGTCAGCATCGCAGGGAGCGCCGATCGCTTCCGCTTCCTCGTGGGCGCTTCGTTCGCGCTCACCGTGAATCTCGCAAGCCGCGTCAACATTAGACGCAGCCACGCGCCACGCCGCGCCAAGCGCGTCCCAGCCCGCGGCGGTTTGCAGGTTGAACATTAGACAGCCTCCGAAACGTCGCGCAGCGCGCGATCACAAAGCGATTGAGAGAGAACCGGAGCGCGCATCAGCGACCGCCCCACCAATTCGAGCCGCCGCTATTGCGAGCGAGGCGCGCGAAATGCGCCTTGGCGTCTGGCGACGTGTCGCGCGGCGAGTAAATCCCGCGGGCCCGCAGCTGCGCGAACTCGTCCGGCGCTTCCATCGTGGCTTTCCAGCGCGCCCAGGTGAGCGCTTGGCGCAGCGAACGCGGCCAGCTCAGGCGATCCCGCGAGGCAACTTTGCGAGCGACGGAAAACACCGCCGCTTTGCTGATTTGTCCGCCCCAAGGGTTGCGCTGTGCCATGACGTTACCCAAATCTCTAACGTCAACATGGTTATGGTTGGGCCGTCTGGTTGTCAATACTCCGTCAACACTGTTATGGTTCGCCCCTAGGTTTGCGGAGATCAGGACGGATGGTGAAGCTCACGCCAGAGGCATGCAGAGCAGCGCGCGGCTTGCTGAAATGGGGCGTGCGCGAGCTAGGCGCAGAATCTGGCGTCAGCTTCGAAACGATCACTCAGTTTGAGAATGGCCGGCCGATGCGCGACAGCACCGCAGCCAAGATTCTAGCCGCGTTCGCGTCCGCAAATATCGAGATCAGCAACGGCGACGCACCGGGCGCACGTTTGTTGAAGAACAAGCCAAAAGCCAAAGCCGCCGCAGTGAAGAAGACGAAGCGAAAGGCCTAAACACGCTTGCACAGCTTCGCTTAGGCTACGCTGTGCGGCGCTCCGAGGAATAGAGCCATGATTGCTGCCCTTGTCTTATCTGCCCTCGTGTCGAGCGCATCACCCGCCCCAGCGTGGGAGCCGCTGGCCTGCCTTTATTGCGAGGCTGACGAGGCGCGCTCTATGGGCTGGAGCTACGAGCGCGCCCAAGCGGGCGACGATCGCACCGGCTGGCGCGATTACATTGTGCCGGACGAGGTGCGCCGCCATCGCTTCGCAACGCAGCGGGAGTGCCTGCGGGCGCTACGTCGCGCGCTACCGGTTGCAGATCACGAGACGGACGAAGCCGGCCAGATCACGACGCGCACGCATTTGCGCGACCATGTGAGCGAAAGCCAGAGCATTCCCGGCGTGCAAAGCGCCACCGCGCTTTATGGGTGCTTTGAGCACCGAGCGCCGACAAGCTAGCCTCTACTCGGAAAGCGGATCGTTCGAAAAGTTGCGCCCTTGGCGCTGCACCACTTCGCGCGCCGATCGCGCGCGCCCGCCGCCCAGATAATGCTGATAGCGCCGCCCGGTGCGCGGATGATTGCGCCACTCATAGCGCCCGCCCTCATAGAACACTTGCGGGTTAGCCTCGACGGCCGCACGGCTCACGAAGCGCCGCGCGTCCTGCATGTTGCCTTCGGCAGCGGCCACAAGGTCAGCCGCTTCATCGCCGCCGAGGAAATGGCCTAGATAGGCTTCCTTTTGTGTGATCGGCCGCCCGAGCGCGCGCTGCATGACGTTTTGGTTTTCGCGCGCGTACTCGCCGGCCATCAGTCCAGACCAGGCGCGATTAGAGCGCAGCCCGAGCAGCTGCGAATCCGTCAGATCGTCAGGGAGCCCATACTGCGGCCCGAGCTGGCGCATCATCCGCAGCCATGTGCCGTCAGTGAATTGCGCCGAGCCCTCAGCGCTCGACGTTCCCGCCTTGGCGTCATCATCGCCGCCGCTTTCATGGCCGATCAGGTCGCCTAGGAAGCGCTCAGAAACGCCTGTAGCGGCTCCAGCGCGCGCTAGCGTGTCATCCGGGCGAAACCAGACAGGCACGTCAGCGCCGGCGCTGGACGGCGGCAAGCGCGGCTGGAAGCGGGAAGCGTTGGCGATGCGCCCGGCTTGCGCGCCGTACTCGCCGAAGCGCTCACGCATCGCTCCGAAGCGCTCCGGGCTCATGGCTGACAAGCTGCCCGGCTGCGGCGGCGCGAGATCCGCAGGGCCGCCGCGCATGAATACGGAGGGATCACCCGGCAGCGGCGCCTGAATTGGCGGCCCTATCGGCCCAGGCTGGCGCACAACGGGCGACACCGGCGCAATTGGCATTCGAGCCCCAGCGCCCGCGCGATCGACCTCCGGGAACGATTGCGGACTGGCTAGGTACTCCCCAAGCGACGGCCCGCGCGCAGGCTCACGCCGCGGACTTGCCGGCGCTTCCTCCGGTCCGAAAACCGCATCAAGCAACGTCTGCCCGAATAACCCGCGCCGTCTCATAACTTGCCCTCGATTGATTGCGCCCCGGAACGGCCGCGCCTACGCTTCGCCGTCATGCTGAAACAGCTTTTCATCGCCGCAGTAATTCTTGCGACCGTCCTAGGCGCTCTTGGTGGCGTTGGCGGAGTGATTTGGGCGGCCATGATTATGGGACTTGTTGCAGCGATCGTGCAGGACCGCGCGCGGGCGGTCTTGGAGGCGGAGAACGCTGCGCTCCGCGCCGAGCTTCAACAGCTTCGCGCTCGCGCGCCAGCAGCTCAGAATAAACCGGCGCCAACGCTGGATCACGCGCCGCAAGCCGCCCGAGCTGCGCCAGATGCTGACGCATTCCTCGCGAGCCTGCGCCGCCCGCCTTCGGCGCGGAGGTAAGCCAGCGCACAAATTGCGGGTTGGTGAGCGCTTCGCCCAGGAGACCCAGCGTAGCCAGTAGCGTCAGCGTCGCCGGCAGGTTCGCAATCGCCAGCGCAGCCGTTCCACCCGTTTGCAGGTGCGTTGCCGTGTTGGAGAAATTGGCGCCCGCCTCGACGCTCTTAAGCCCCTGCATGACGCGCGCGAGATTGTCCAACTCGTCCGCCAGCATTCGCATATTGGCGCCGCGCGGCCCCGAGACGCCGCCACGCGAGCCAAAGAGAATCCGCCGGGCTTGTGGGCTCATGGCGCGGTAAGCAGTCGCGAAGCGCGAAGGGCTGAAACCGATTTGCGCCGCATAGCCGGACGCGCCCGGCGTCGGCTGCCCCATGTGCTCCACGATCGACGCCGCGACCACGCGCCATTCATCCTCGCGCATCGCACCGCGGAGAGCTGCAAGCGTGCGGGAATCGCCACGCTCACGCGCCAGACGCAAAATGCGCGGGATAGCCTCGCCAGCATTGCCGCCGCTGAATTGCTGCAACATGCCGTCAATGCGCTGGCGGCCTCTCCGGTAAAAGCTATCAGCCTGACGAAGCGCGCCCGCCGCATCCCCGGCAGAATCCAGAATGTCCTGCGTTAAAGCCGCCTCCAGACGTTCCAGCGCAGCGTTATCGATCGTTTGCCCGAGAGCCGGTTGCGTTTGCGCCATGCGGATGCGCGTGCGAAGGTGGCGCAGATCGCGCAGCGAGCCGCCAGCGCCGGCCGCTTCATCGACGCCCACCAATGGCCGCAGAGCTTGGCGCAGCGCGTCGCCGCGCAAGCTCGTGTCGATGCCCTGCTGCTCGTAGTAGTTCAAAACTTGGCGCGCACTAGCGCTGCCTGCCGTGTCGGGCGGCCGAATGTTGCGGTTAAGCGCGTCGATGAACTCCCGCGCCGTGGGCGGGTTCTCGCCCGGGAAATAGCCGTTTTCCCAAGCCGCAATAGCCGCGTCATCGATTGTGCGGCCGTTGGCGTTCAGGACAGACGACGCACCACGCCCGCGCAGATCCATGCCCGCTATGTCGCCGCGATCGTCGGCAATCCCGCCCATGCGGCGCACGAATGTTTGCAGGCCCTCATTAGGCGCACGAAGCGCGCGACGCGCGTTTGCAATCTCGGTTGCCATCGTCCCGAGATCATCCAGCGTCGCGGGTTCGACTTCACGCCCAGCCCGAGCCAGCCGCCTCACCATGCGTTCAAACGCGCGCAGCGTTGGGTCCGCTTGGAAATCCCTAACCAGACGCGTATCGGCGCGGCGGTTCAGATCATCGAGAACGCTAAGGGTGTTTTGCAGCGAGGCGGGGTTGCCTTCGATCGGGCGCAGCGCCTGGTCATAGATCGCTTCCGCCTTCGATGCGAAAGACCAATCCCCGGTCCGCACGTCCTGCGGACGCGCATTGGGCTGCGGGTTTGGCATGTTGTGCTCACGCGCGAAGCGTTGCAGCGCCGTTTCAACAAGCTGGCCTGTGCCTTCTAGGGAGCGCGGCTGGCCGTAATCGTTTGCGATGCGATGCGATGCCTCTTGGCCTTGGCGCATCTGCCGGCGCATCCGAGCGCGCACGCCAGGACCGGCCACGAGATTGCCGCCCACCGCATTCGTCGCAAGGCCAGACATGCCGCCTTCATTGGCCGCCGCTAGTGACGGATCGACGCCAGCGCGGTCGAAACGCTCCACCATTTGCCCGGTGCGGGGTGGCGTCTGAAGCGCGCGGCTAGCGGCATTCAAGCCAGCTTGCAGCGTTCCGCCGAACGCCGCGTTGCCGCCAATCTCGGTTAGGGCTTGAGGCAAGCGCTCCTGCAACGGCTGGTCACTGTTGCGCGAGAGCGCGAACGGCGCGGACAAGCCGCCCGCAAACATTGCGGCCTGCGCTGGCGTGCGGATGAAACCGCCTGCGCCAAAGCCGCCAACGTTCAGCGCTATGCCGCCCGCCTGTGCGTTCGCATCACGCGCGGCTTGTTGCTGGCCCTCGTCATCGCCGCGCATTGTTGCGAGCTGGAGCCGCTGCATAGCGCGCTCTTCATCGACAAACGGCCCGTAAGTGAGCGCGCGCCCGATTTGCGGAAGGTTGTTTATGATTTGCCGCCCCGTCTCCGGCAGATTTTGCACGCCCTCTGCGGCAGCGTTCGCTGTGTCTTGCGCCAGCCTGCCAAAATCGAGGCTGGGAATCTGTTGAACGTCGCGCACTGCGGCGCGCGCGCTTTCCATCAGCGCCGCGCGCCGCTGCGGCACCATAAAAGTTCTAACAAGCGGACCAGTCACCGTTGAGAACGGGTTGACCGCGCGCGGCAGGTTGCGTTGGCGCGTACCGCGCTGAATCTGGGAACGCTCTGCGGCCGTCATTGTGGAAAGCGGATCGACGGGCGCCGCTTCACGCTGCGGTTGCGGCTGTTCGCGTTCGGTTTGCTCCAGAGCGGACGCAATTTCCGCGTCTGTCACATCGTCCGGAAACTCATGCACGCGGCCGTTATACTCAACGCGACGGGTCATTAGCGCTGCCTCACGAGGTTGCCTTGCGCGTCACGGCCCCAGCGCTCGACGCCCTGCGAAGCAGCGCCGCTGCCTTGATTGCCGCGGCTCTGTTGCCCGCCGCCTTGCTGGCTGCCGAAGAACTCTTGCCACGTCAGGCGGGGATTGCGGGCGCGCGCCGTTCGGTATTGCTGAAAATGCGCCTGCGCATTCGTCAGAGAACCAGTCTGCGGAAAATACCAATTCAAGAAATCCGCATAGTCCTGCGCGTCGCGCTGCTGCCGGCGGAAGCCCTCAATGATGCGGCTATTCGCGGGGCCGCCGCGCCCAATGTTCGGCAGCCCTTCGCGAAACATCGTCACGTCTAGGTTAGACGACGAGCCCGAGCCCGGTTCGCGCTGATCCGGGGTTAGCCGGTTCGTAATCGCGCGCATCTCCTCAAACTCATTCGGACCGCCGCCGGGCGCATCGCCGTTTGCATCCCACGAAAAGAGGCGAGGCGCCGGGCCCGTTGGCATCGATTGCCCGAAGCGCTGAAACCACGCGCCAGTCGGTACTGTGCGGTTCAATTCTTCAAAGCGGTTCAGGTCCGGCAAGTGTTGCTGGTAGTTCGCCGCCGCCGCTTCGGCTTGCGCTAGTTGATCCCGCTCCGTTGTGGTCAGGCGCGCCCGATCGTTCGCGCCTACATAGCGGTCACCCACCCAAACGCGGACCTCGCCAGTGCGGCGGTTGCGGATGCGATTGCCTCGGAACGGTTCACGCGTGAGCGGCCGACCGCTTGCGCCGTTTTGCGACAGGCCCTCGCCGGTATATTCGCCGTCCATCAGTATTCCTCCCAGTCATCCTCGCCGCCGGGCATGTTGTAAGTTTGCTGTTGGCGCGGGCGCAGCGGCAGCGGATCGCCAAGCGTGACAGTGCCGTCAGGGTTTGGGCGCCATAGGTGCGAGTAGCCTTGGCCGTGTTCCCATCCGCCGCCGACTTGCGCGCGCATCATCGCTTCCGCGAAGGCTTGCGGGTTCAGTCTCGCCCAGCGCTGTTGCTCCGGCGGCAGAGCGGCAATGGCTTGTTCAAACTGCGAGCGCTGCTCATCTTCCAGCTTTGTTTGCCGCGTTTGCGCGGCATCCACCGCAGCAAGCCGCTGTTGCTCTGCTTCCATGCGCTGCAAATCGCCTAGCGCATTCGTTCCCATAGCCATATCGCGCATAGTCGCGCCGATAATTTGCAGCGTGCGCGGCAGACCCTTGCGGCTAAACGCATTGCCGAACAGACCGCCGCGAGAGCGCACCTGCTCGCCGCCGCCGGGCTTCATTTCTTCGGGCTTGTAGCTCGCGCCATTCAATGACGTAGGCGCGGCCCCAGGAACGCCACCGCTTGCGCCGACCATCGGCAGCACAAGCCGGCGTGTCATGCTTCTACCAAAAAGAGCCATCTAGCGGCCTCCATTCATCATCTGGCGCACAAGCTCTTGCAGCCGTTGCGGGTCGATCGTTTGCGGTGACGACTTGCGGCCAAACGGAAACAAGCCATTGCGCCGAAAGCGCTCAGGAATTGACGCAACCAGCGCCGCGGCTTCTCCGGCTGGCGCGTGCATCGCATCGCCGCGCGTCCCTTCTGTTCCGGGATCGCCGGGGATGTGCATTCCTTTGGCCCGCGCGATTGCGCGAGACTTGGAGCCGGGCGCGTCGCCACCGTGCAGCGCCTGCCGCATCTGCCCGCGAACAATGGCCGGCGGAGGAGCGCCAAACAGGTTGCCTACTTTCATTAGAACGGCTCCCATCCATCGTGTGTGCGCTGCGTTTGGCCGGAGGCGTTTTTCATAGCCGCTGCAATCCCACGATCTGAATGAGAGCGCTGTTCGCGTTGTTGCGGATTTCGAAGGCCGCAGAGAGCCCGGCCGTGATAAGCGAAGCGCGAACCGCCAACGTGTTACCGGCCGCAACTGCCAGCGTCCCGCCTTCCGTGATATTCGTCCACGCGCCGCCGTTGAGTGAATATTGCGGCGTCCCGCCATCAGACGAAACGGAGCTAAACACCAGCGTCCCATTGCCTAGGATGGTCGCCGTGTCCGATGTTACGGGGTTGCTCGCAGATAGCTTTGTCAGAGAAATCGAGATGCGCAACGACGCGCCCAGGACGGCTAAGATAGGATGCATGGCGTCACTCCTTCGGTCAGCCAGCGAGAACAAAGCGCCGTCAAGACTGCGCACTTGCGCCGCCATTTGTTCACGCGACACGTCACGGCGCGGCCGCCAGGCGCCCCAAATATGACCCGCCCCAAGCTCACGGTGACCCCACTGTGTTGATTGCGAACGTATCAAGAGGCACGCCATTGACGCGCACTGTGACAGTCGTTGATTCCGTTACCTCTGCCGTTGTGCGCCACGCCAATGTCTGACCGCTCGTGAACGAGAACCCGGCGCTGTATGTCACCCACGAGCCGCTATCGATCCGATACGAAAGCGTGTTGCTGCCGCCGTACGTCACGCTAACTGTGCGCGAACCGCCGCCGGCCCAGGTAATGGTGCGGTCCTCGTTCGTGGCGTTTCCGGGCCAAGACGCCGTCAAGTCTGACCATGCTGCCGAAATCGAAGCCGTGGACTGCGCCGTGACTGTCGCCGTTCCTGCGAAATGCATCAGTACGCCTCCCATTCATCGCTGGACGGATCGAAGGTCTGCGCGCTTCGCTGCGGCGCCGGGAAACGATGGCGCATCATGCCGTTGACGAAGCCCTCAGGATTCAGCCGCGCGAGCGCCTGTTGATCCGGCGGAAGCTGCGAAATGATCGCTTCGACGCGTTGGCGCTCTTGCTCCTGCTCGCGCATTTCCTGCGTCGGCTGCTGCGATTGAAAGTATTGGAGCGCCGCCTGCGGATCTTCCGGCAGCAGAGATTCCGTCACACGCTGATTGCGTTGCTCCAGCGGCGCGGCGGGATCGATCGCGGCGCGCGTGGCGTTTGTGTAAGCTTCCCGGCGGCGTTGTTCGCCTTCAAGTTCTTGCCGGCGCGCATCCATTGCTGTCCGCCCGCGAATGCCGCCAGCTACAGCTTCGGCCAGCGCTTCGCCCCAACCGCCGCTTGTTACTTGGATAGGATCAGCCAGCGCTTCCGCGAGGCCGTAGTTCCGCGACTCCCGCTCAATGTCCGCGCCGGTGTTACGGCTGGACATGGTGTAGGGCTGCGAACGCAGAGCGCCTTGCTGGCGCTGTTGCAGACCAACGCTCAGCGAGGGGCGGTTGAGATCAACCGCGTTCCGGCCGCCGAGAAGATCGGCCAAGGGTGTATGCATAGTCACGATAGAAACTCCCCCGGAGCTTGCTCCGGCCAGATTTGCAGACTTTTGTTCAGGTGCAGGTGAAGGCGCGGGCGCTCAGCGGCGCCAGGCACAGCGCCAACCACGACGCACTCACCAGAACGCAATTGCTCGCTAAGCTCCATGCGATCGAGCGGCGCCGGTTCGCCATCGACGCGGCGCACAAGGTCGCGCGTCACTGACAGGCCAAGCCCGCGTGCATTCGCGCCCACGAACACGACCGCTCCAGACGGCAGCCCTTCGACTTCCGCGGCGATCGGTTCGCGCGTGAACCGCCACCAAACGCCAGACGCGCCGCAGTCAACCGGGCGCTCTTGGGTGAGCTGCGCCAAGTCCTCCGCCTCACGCTGCCGCAAGGCGTGCTCGCGCTCGCGCTGGGCGCGGTTCTCAACCGGCTCGCGCGCCGGGGTGTCAGCGCGGACGCTCAATGCTGCCTCCGGTGCGTTGAGCGCTCGCCGCTGCGGCGTTCGAAAACGATCCGCTGGGAGTCGATTTCGACAATGCGCGCATCCAGCGCGAGCCAGCCGCCGCCGCGTTGATCGAATTGCAGCCAGCTTTCGCCGACGCCAAACACTTCCTCAAACGTCCAGCCGTTCGCAACGAACTCTGCGCCGCGCTCATCAGCGCGTCGCCAGACTGCGTCTAGACGGTTGCGCCAATCGGCAGCACTAATGCCCAGCGGCTTAGGGCTACGCTCCAGAATAGAAAGCGAAGCCGCCCATGACGGAGGCAAGCCGCCGTCAACGATCGCGATTGCCTCACGCTCAGAGAGCGCATCCGCCGCGCCTTCATCGTCGGGATTTGCCAATGCCGATTTGTCATTTTTGCCGAAATCGCGCGCTTCGGTGTCCGGCTCGCCGTCAACGAGCGCGCGCGCCACATCACGCCAACTCATCGCGCGGCCTCCCCAGCCTTGCGCAGCAAGCGCGGGTTAACCGCATAGGTCAGCGCCTTGCGGCCAGCGCCCGCGCCCTTCTGGCTTTCAATCTTTCGGATGCAGTCGCCTTCAATGAGCACCGCGCAAGCGGCCTCCATATCGGCAGCGGACGAAAGGCCAGGAACACCCCATTCGCGCCGGGCTTCTCGCGCGTTGAAAGTCCGGACGCCGCGCGCTTGCAGTTCCTTAATCAGCGCAATGGCCTTGCGCTCTACCTCCGGCAACGCCGCGTCGGCATAGACGCGCCGCGCCATCGGCTCGAAATAGTCAACGATCAGCGTGCAAGCTCGCTCCACCGAGCGCGCCGACACCTTAGCCGGGCCATCGGCCGGGCCATCGTCGCTTGCAGCCCATTCCAGCAATTCGAGCGCGAGCGCGAGACGCGCGCAAATCCCGTCAGCCTTGCCGAGAAATTCCGCCATAAAGCCGGACGCAGCGCGGACCTTTTCGCCTTGCTCCAGATACCAAGCCTCAAAGATCGTCGCGGCGTCGGCGCTCAGCGGCAACACACGGGGCGCAAGCTCGCCGGTCTCGTCGGCATCCATCGACAGCGACCGCAAGCGCCGGAACAAGTGAAGCGCGCGCGAGTCATCAACCTCCGGCACCCGGAACACGCGTTGCGTGAGATCGGGCCAGACCGCCAGGAAGCGCGCAACCAGGCCGTCATTAGCGCGGCCGGACAGAAGCGCCTGAAACTTATCCGGCTGGATTGAACCAACCAAGGACAGATAGGCGCGCGCCGCCGTGACCGTCCCACCCTTCTGCCGATCGATGGGCGAAAACTCGCCGTTGAATGCTTGCAGGTAGAAGGGCTCATCTGCGCCGCCATACTTGCCGAAATTTCCCAGCAAGCCGGACAGCTCATCACGCGATAGCAGGACGCCGCGCGGGTTCTGGGCAATGATCCGCGCTAGCTTTTCCGTTGTCGCATCGGCCACCAACAGGCGCGGCGGCGTTGGCTCCGGCGGCTCTTGCGCTTCCGCCGGCATCGGCGCAGCGGCGCGGTTATTCTTAGCCGCTTCCTTTGCGTTCTGTTCCCATTTTTCGCGGAGTGCTTCTGCCTCGATTTTGCGCGCCTCATACTCGCCGCGGCGTGCTTCAGCGTCGCCAGCTTCCTCACGCTCGATGCGTGCAGCCGCTCGCTTGAGCGCCGCCAGCGCTGGAGACTTGCCCGAGGACGGATTGCCGACGCTCGCAACCCACAGGATTAGCTGCTCTGTCCAATTGGGGCGAATGCGCACCTCTCGCGCCGCGCCGACAATGCCAGCCACGAAGGCGAGCATCGGCGCGGCCACATAATCGACAGGCGCACCGCGCGAGGCAGCGACCGCTGCGAGCCAGGGCCCACAAGTCCCAAAGCAATCCAGAGGCAAGGCCGGCGCCACACGCGGCCCACCGTTTAACAAACGCGCGTCCGGCTCATCCCACGCAGACGCGGGATCATAGGAACGCGGCCGACTCTCAGCACGCTCGCCAGTGAATGCAATTTCACTCATGCGCACGCCTCCAGCTTGGGAAGCGCCCGCGCCTGTGCGGCGTCGTTCCAGTCCTTGAATCCTTCCGGCGGGGCCAGCATCTCAACGGCGCGGCCATCGACCCAGAGACGCTGCGCCAGTATGTCCGCGCTCAACTCGCCAGCGCCCTTTGCGTCGCGGTCATAGGCGATCACCACGCGCTGAATTTGAGACGGCAGCACCAGGGCGCGCAGATTTGCGGAATTGATCGCCGCGAGCCCAGGCAAGCCGCACGCCTCCGAAGCGGATAGCGTCGTTTCAATGCCCTCACCGATCACGGCCGCATTGCGGACGTAGCCGAGGCGAACGAAGCCGCCGACATGCTCGCCGCAGATCATGCGCGAGCCTTTCAGGTGCGGGAGATCGGCCTTGCCGCTTCCGTCAGCGCGCAGGAACGTTAGGTGAGAGCCGATTTGCCCCCCCTCAGCGCTACGGATGCGCGCGACGATCGCCGGGCAGCGGCCAGCCTTCGCGGGATCATAGGGCGAGAGCGGCGCACGAGCATGGAAGCGAAGCTCAGCGCCGCCAAGCGGCGCACGAATGCAGCGAGCGCGGCGCAAGTATAGTTCGCCCAGCGTGCCGGCGACATGAACGCCGGCCGCGTCATAGATCGAGACAGCCGCCGCACCTCTGGCGACGCGCTGGCGCTCGTCCTCCGCCGCGCGTTCCCGGCGCTGCTGCTCCAAATGCTCAACCAATTCAGGCGTGGGGCCGCCGTCGCCAAGCTCACCTGCGACCATCTGGGCGAAAGTCAGCCCGAGCAGACGTTGCCCCAGGTCGAAGGCGTCGCCCTTCGCGCCGCAGCCGAAGCACTTGAAGAAGCTCGACGCGCCACGCTCGCGCACATGAAAGGAAGCGCTCTTTTCCGCGTGGAAAGGGCAACAGGCCCAATACTCGCCGGCCGATGGGCGAGACTTGCGCGCATCCCATGTAACGCCGCCACGCTCTGCCAAATCGACGGGATTCAGCGTCGCCCTGGCGGCCTCAATCTCGCGCTCTGAGTAACGCTTGGCGCTCATGACGCGCCCCCTTGCGAGGCTCGCGCGCAAAGCGCACCAATGGTCTCTTCTGTAAGCTCGACGTAATCACCTTCCGGGGTGTAGCCGGCGCGCCAAAGCGCCTCCCCCGTTGAGACAGGCAGGCGAGCCCCGAGCGGCAAGCGAACCAAATGACGCTCAGCGACGTACGCACCGCCCGCGAAACTGTAAGTTGCGGTAAACACCACCACGAGGCGTTGCGCCGATCGATGCAACGCAAAAGCGTGCATCTCGCGCGCCGTCGCTGGGCGGCAGACCATGCGCGCCTCTATCGTGTCGAGCGCGTCTTGATCGTAATAAATCGCAGGCAGCGCGCCCATGCACGCCTGCCAATCGCGCTCCGCTTCCTTCGCGAGAGCGCGCGCCGTCAGGTCAGCGAGCTTATGCATGGGCCAGCACCTTTTCACGGCGGGCCATGCGGTTGCGCACGTCCAAGAAGATTCCGACCGCGACATGAAGGTCGCGCCGGTCCGTTTTGTCGTTTGCGTATTGAGCGCAGGCGGAGGCAAGCTCAGCCAATCCGCCGACCATCGCGGGAGTTAATCCGCGCTCATCGAGCCGAAGTGATACGGGCCCGCGATCATTCGCAGGAACCAGCGCTACGGATTTAGTGGGGTTGATCGAGTTGCCGCGTTGGGCCATATTTCACCTGCTGTTCGAGTACTGCTGTTCGAAAATCCGCATATGAAAGCGCCGCCGGACCCTGCGAAGGTTCGGCGGTTTTCGTTTGCGGGGTTGGGTTTGCAGCCATGATTAGGCGGCTGCGGCCTCTGCCTGACGGGCACGAGAATTCTCAAGCCGCGCCCGGCTTTCGTCGGTCACGCGCGGAACGCCGCCAACATAGAACACGTCAAGCTCGCCAGCTTCGACACGGCGCCGAATTGTGCGAACGTGAACGTCCCAGTGCTGCGCCAGACGCTTGAAACTCCAGCCGCCGCGCTCGCTTTGGCCGGCCTCGTGCTCGTCAGAAATAACGCTTTGCATCGTCTCTGCCTCTGAAGCGTCGCCGCGCGGGGTGCGCAAAGCGACCTAACAGGGCAGACCGTGACATCAGCGCGCCCTCACGAGCAAAGACCCGCCTTTCGGGCTCAACCCAAAAAGGCGGCCCCTCAGCGCGACAGCGGATCAGATCCGGACCGCAGGCAATCAAGAACGTGCCGGAATGCCTTTGCGCTGTTCGCCGCAGCGCGCACGGGCTCCTGCTCCGGTGCTGGCGCTAGTTCCCACACCATAGCGGTTACGTGTTTGAACAATGGGGCTAGAGGCATTCCGCCCTCATCGCGCGTGGTTACCGGCCACGCGTTAGTCGCCCGATTCCATGCCTGCATGCATTCGACCCAAAGGAGCCGCACAAGCAGATTGGGCTTTGGGGCGGTGCGGGATTGTATCGCCTCAGCCATCGAGTCGAAATGCTCTGCCAGCGGCGCCCAGGCGTCGCCATGCTCGAACATCAGTTTCCGCAAGGCATCGTAAGCGCGCGCATGCACACGAATGTCACGCTCACCGTCTTCCGGTTCCGCCAAAAAATCCCAAGAAATGTTTACTTCAGCGGTTGTGCTTATTCTGAATGTTGAGAGCGAGCGCATGAGAGTCGCCACGCGCTTCAAGTCAGCGCGGATCACCGAGTCAGAGACGGGCGCCCAATCCCCGCTCGATACGTATTCCCGCGCATGGTCAGAAATGCGATCGGCCTCGCGTTGAACGACGCTAGCATCGCAGTCTGGTGACGCGAGCATGTCTGCACGCAGCGCGTCCATGCGCCCGATTGAGATCGGACCGGCGCTGGGAAACGGCACAACATTTGGTTCAGTCATTTTGCGCGCCTCCGCTAGACGCTCCGCATGAGGATCGACAGGGCGGCGCGTGCGGAAACGCGCTTTTCGGCCGCTAAGCCTAGCCCCGTCGAAATCGAGTCTAACTGTGTTCGGGTTCACTGTGCCAAGCTGCATTTTGGCAATATTGGCAAATTGGCAGAGAGATCATTTTGGCAAAAAGGGCTCATTGCGCGCCCTCGCTCTTGCGTTTGCGGGCAATCGGGACCACCGCCGGCGGCGGCTTGTCTGTGTGATCGCCCCAGAGCTGCATGAGCGCGCGGCGCTTCTCCAGCGCGTCAGAACGCCGGTAAGCCTGCTCCGCTTTGTCCCCGATGATATGCGCCAACGCCGCCTCAGCGACCTCGCGCGCAATCGTGGTGTGATCGCCTGCGAAATCTCGAAAGCTTGAGCGGAAACCGTGCGACGTCAGATCGCCCCGCTTCATGCGCTTGAGCGTCGCCAGCATCGCCATATTGGAAAGCTGCTTGCGTTTGTTGGCGTTCGGGAAAATCAGCCCCTTGCCATCGCTAAGCTGACGAACGCGAGCCAGAACCGCCAGCGCTTGCGTGGAGAGCGGAACGCGATGCTCCCTCCCGCTTTTCATCCGCTCCGGCGGAACAGTCCAAACCTTCTCTTTTTCGTCAATCTCAGCCCAGCGCGCGCCCAGCACTTCGCCGGTTCGCGCCGCGGTGAGAATTGCGAACTCCAGCGCCAGCGCAGCCATGCCGTCCTGCTTGCGAAGCGCGGCCATGAAGGCCGGAACCTCGTCAACCGGTAAGGCCGCATGATGCTTGACCGGTGCGACCTTGCTGCGCTCCGGCAGCGTCTCCGAAAGATGCCCGCGCCAGCGCGCCGGATTCTCACCCACGCGATAGCCGCGCACTGTGGCCCAGGTCAGGACCGCTTCAATACGACCACGAAGGCGCGAGGCGGTTTCCGGGATCGTCTGCCAGATCGGCTCAAGAACGGAGAGAACCGCGGCCGTATCGACGGCGCCCACACCGAAGGCCCCAATCTTGGGATAGGCGTAGGTCTCTAACGTCGCTTCCCACTGCGAGGCGTGCTTCTCGTTTTTCCAGGCGCTGCGGTTAGCCTTGATATACGCCTGTGCTGCCTCCTTGAACGTCAGGAGGCGCTGGCTGTTCTTGGCTGCGTCAGCTCGCGCCTGTTTGCGCGCCTCGATAGGGTCAACGCCGCCAGTGAGGAGTTTGCGCGCCGCGTCGGCTGCGTCGCGAGCGTCCGCGAGAGAGACAAAATCAGCCGACCCTAGACCCATCTCCCGCCGGCGGCCGTCCGGCGCCGTGAAGATAAACAGCCATGACCGGTTGACGGCCTCGGGGTTTTTTGTGGCAGTAGAGCCCTGCGCCGGCGTGATTGCGAGGTAGAGCCCGCCCCCGTCGCCATATCGACCGACCGCTTTAGCGTTGCGCACTTGAAGCGCCGTTAGCTTGTGCTTTCCGCCCAACTCAGCACCTATCCCAATCGCCACCATGCAGCGCGGCGCGCCTGCGGCAGTCCGCACCTGTCACTGCCTGTCCAATATGTGGCGATTTGCTTGGGAAATGAAGCGTTGCGCGGCGGGCTTGTTGCCCTCCCGAGTCACACCTTGTCACTTGAGTTTGGCGGAGACGGAGGGATTCGAACCCTCGATACCCGGTTAAGGTATGCTCCCTT
>CALBST010000256.1 GCA_937967425.1 uncultured Caulobacteraceae bacterium | reverse complement strand
CGCGGTGACGTGGGTGACACACACGCACCCGCTATGCCTGAGGTTGATCCCGCGGTTTTGGAGAGTGCGTGTGTGTCACCCACGATGCTCCGCCGCATGTTTTCTCTGATCGCGACGTATTCCATTTCCGGCGTGATGATGCCGCGGCGGGCGTATTCGAGCTGAGTCACGCAGGCGCCGGCTTTGGCGCGGAGAACGCGCGGCTGCTTCGGGAAGGGCGGCGTCAGTTTTTCAGCGCTGACGTTGCCGTTGTCCTCGGGCTTCACTTCACGGCCGTCGATCTCTTCGACGTCGCCGCGCGCTTTCACCCAGGCTTCGCGGGTGCGGGCGAGGCCTTGGTTGATGTCGATGGTGGCGTCGGGATCAGTGTAGGGACCGCTCGGATCGTAGATCGTGACGGGCGGTTCGTTGGCGGTGGGATGGACGGCGACTTCGCGGAACGGCACGCGCAAATCAGGATGCGCGCAGCCGCTGGCGTAGACTTTGCGCGAGCCCTTGAGGGGGCCTGTGGTGACTGTGGGTGACACACACGCATCATCCGCCGCCCCAGAAACAAGCGTAGTCAGCGGGGATGGGTGTGTGTCACCCACGAATTGGTTTTCGGGCTTGTTCATAAGCGCTCCTCCCTCCGCCGGTGCTAACCGGTTCAGGTTCGACGGGTCAGGGCGGGATGCCCAATCTCAGCCGCGCAAGGCGGCCCCCCGGGATATGTGCGCGGTGTACGCCTAGGCGGAGGCGTTTGCAAACCAGCCTGCGAACGCGAGCCAAGCGCCGGGGACGCATTCGGTTCGCCCCATTTGGACCCTGTTTTGACGCGATGCCTAGTGTCGCAGGGTGACGAGCATTGCTTCGCGCAGGGCGCGTGCGCATGTTGCTGGTCTTAGGAGAGGTGCATGGGAACGCCGGCGGATTACACCATTCTTGTGCTTTTGGTGGCGTTGGGCGTGGCGGTGTGGACCGTGTTGGATCGCCTGGGCCAGCTGCAGCGCGATGTCGATGCGCTGAAGCGGCGTTCCGGCGTGCAGGACGAGCCGCCGCGCGATGGCGGCTGAGCTCGACACAGTCTGCGCTAGTTAGGTTGAGCTCGGCGGAATGAGCTTCATGTGCGGGAATGGGATTTCGATCCCTGCCGCATCGAAGGCGATCTTCACGCGCTTCAGATACTCGCGGCGGACAGAAAATTGCTTCCCTGGGAAAGTCTTGATGCGCGCCTTGAGCATGATAGCGGAGTCGGCGAGCTGATCGACACCGACGATCTCGATGTCCTCCAGCACCATAGACGAATACTCGTCATCGCGCCGCAGCTCGTCGCCGACGACCTTCATCACTTCCAGCGCCTTGGGGATGTTGGACGTATAATCAACTGAGAGATCAACGACCGCGAATGCGAAGCCTTTGCTTCGGTTATGGATGACCTGGGCTTCGCTATACGGAAAGATGTGGAGCGTGCCGTCGAAATCGCGCAGCTTGATTGTACGCAGCGACATTTCCTCCACCACGCCGCCGACATCGCCGACGCCGATAATGTCGCCGACTGAAACAGAATCCTCCACGATGAGGAAAATGCCCGTCAGAAAGTCCTTGACGATGGTCTGAGCGCCGAAGCCCACGGCCAAACCGACAATACCGGCGCCCGCCAAGAGCGGCCCGATCTCAACGCCCACTTCCGAGAGTGTCATCATCGCGGCGATGATGACGACGATGCTTGTCGCCAAGCCAGAGAGCACCGGACCCAATGTCCGGATCTGCGCGGCGCGGCGCGGCTCACGCGCATGTAAGGCCACGCGATCGAAGCTGCGGCGGATGGCGAGTTGACCCAGTTCAATGGCAGCTAGGGAGAGGATTAGGATGAGCGCGATCCGCCCCAACACAAGGAACGCGCTATAAATCGGACTGTCGCGGAGGCTTGCGAAATCAAAGCCCCAGACACGCAAAATGATGAGCAAAGTGGCGATGAAGATGACGACGCGCGCGACGCGCATGGTCCAGCGCCCGATCGTGACTCGGCGGCGCGGCGCGCCATTCTGCTTTGGCGCGATACGTTCGGTCAGCGCCTTCAACATGAGATGAAGGCCCCAGATCAGGATTGCGGCGCCGATTAGTACGAGGAATGTGAGGCCTGCGCGTAGCAGTGCCTGTTCCGGATCGAGCGAGAGAACGTCGCTCACGAACTCTTGGATGCGTTGCGTCAGCGTGCTGAGGGATTGATCGGCGGAGGCGGGTGGAGCGTTTGTGATCATGCGGAAACGATAATAGTCGGCACGGACGCGATTTCGAGGCCGATCATGCGCCGGGCTTTGCAAAGACGAGCGTAATCCACCCCAAGATGAGCGTTATGCCCCCGACGGGCGCCAGCATGATGATGGCGCGGCTGTGAGTCACAGCGAGCGTGTAGAGTGTTCCCGCAAACAGCGCAGCGCCCGCGAGGATCATTGCGCCGGCGATGAGATTGAGCCGGCCGCTGCGATTGGCGATCGCCAAGCCTGCCGTCGCGGCGCCGAGTTGCAGAAATGCGCCGAGCTGGATGCGTTCCAAATCTTCAGGCGCCGGCTGGAGTGCGTGCGCGGCAAGTACGAGCATGACGAGAGCGGTGACACCGGAAAGCGCGGCAAAGACATTGAGCTGACGCATGAGCGCTCCTAGATAGAAGCATTCTCGACAATCTAAGCGCGGCGTCCAGATGACGCGCATGGGAGCGGCAACATGCAGCAGAAACGCGAAATCGGACGCAGCGGAATTAAGATCGCGCCGCTGGTGCTTGGCGGCAACGTGTTTGGCTGGACCGCCGACGAAAAGACATCTTTCGCGATCCTGGATGCGTTCGTGGCGCAAGGTGGCCAGGCGATCGATACGGCGGATGTTTATTCGGCCTGGGTCCCCGGCCATGAAGGCGGCGAGAGCGAGCGTGTCATCGGCGCTTGGCTGAAGCAAAGCGGCAAGCGCAATCAGGTGGTGATCGGCACCAAAGTCGGCATGTGGCCGAAGCGGTTGGGGATCAAGCGGCAGAACATCATCGATGCGTGCGAGGAGTCGCTGCAGCGCCTGGGGATCGAGACGATCGATCTCTATTGGCTGCATCGCGATGATGAAGCGACGCACGCGGAAGAATACACAGCTGCGCTCGATGAGCTGTTGAAGGCCGGCAAGATCCGTTCCTTCGGCGCTTCCAACTTCAAGCCGGGTCGCTTCGCCGAAGGCATCGCCGAAGCCAAGAAACGTGGCGTGCGCTTCGATGCGCAGCAGCCGGAATACAATCTCATGAACCGCGCTATAGAAGCTGACCTCGTGCCGCTTTGTGAGCGTGAGGGTGTTTCGATCCTGCCGTACTACGGTTTGGCCAGCGGCTATCTCACCGGCAAATATCGCAGCGAAGCGGACAAGGCGAAGAGTCCGCGCGGCGGGCGCATGGATAAATACATGGCGGGCAACGGGCCCGCCGTGCTTGCGGCGCTTGATGAGATTGGCGCTGCGCACAAGGCAACGCCGGCGCAAGTGGCGTTGGCCTGGATCATGGCCAAGCTGCCGACGGGCGCGCCGATCGCCAGCGCGAC
>CALBST010000255.1 GCA_937967425.1 uncultured Caulobacteraceae bacterium | reverse complement strand
CGAATTCGACCACATACTTGGTGCGACCTTTGTCGTCTTCGTAGGAGCCTGGGCGAATCTGGCCGACGAGGCGCAGGCGCGTGCCTTTCTGGACCATCGTTTCGATGCGCTCGACTTTGGCCGGAGCAAAGACGGCGATGCGATGCCAGTAGGTCTTTTCGCTCCACTCGCCATCATCGCGCTTCCACCGTTCCGAGGTGGCGACGGATAGGATCGCGATGCGCTTTCCGCCTTTGACCTCTTTGATCTCGCTCTTGCCGACATTGCCGACGATTTCAAATGCTGCTTTGTCCATTGTCGTCTCTCCAATCCCGGCGGCGGGCGCCGCCGGGGTCGCGTTCGCGACGCCCATGGAAAGCGGCCGTCCAGGGAGCGTGAGCGGCGCCAGTGACAAGGGTGGGTGGTGCGGCGCGCAGGCGAAGCCGAGCACACGGCCCCCTTGCGCTGGCGACCGACGGTCGCGTGATGGGCGGCATGAAGCGAATGCGATCCCCGGTGGCGCGCGTGCTGTTCGAGGGAGGACAATCGAAGTAGCGGCAAAAACGAGCGGTGACTAACGACGCCGAGATCGGGCCGAGGCGCTTGGAAGACGAGTCGCTCACGTGGCGCGAGCTCGCGCGAATTATAGCGATGAGGCATAGGCAAGAAATATGGCGCGCCGCATCCGTGACGGTGATGCGACGCGCCAGGAAGTCATTGGGCTGCGATGGATGAAATTGCTGCTTCGCCCGCTTCGGTGATGACCAGATCGCCGGGCGCTACGGGCGTGACGAGGAGGTCTGGCAACCACGCAGTATCCATCGTCCGAGAGACTGCCTCGGCGAGTGCGTTTCGCTTCAGCTTTGCGTGTTTGCGCAGGAAGCTCTCGCGCTGTTTCGGCCGCTTGGAAGATACCGTGGCCGACGATGTGAGAATGTCCATCAACATCGACTTGGACAGCCGCGACAGGAACGCGACGTCCGCTGACCAATAACGTTTCATATCAAGCCCAACGGCGATGGCGAGCTGATCGGCGAAGGCCTGGACGTTCCGATCCTGCGTGGAGTGTGCGTCATGAACGACATCGATCGATGTAGCGACGAGCAAGGCAAGAAGGTCCATCAATTCCTCCCGGTTCATCGCGAGGCATTGCGTGAGGAGCGCAGCGCCGGCCGGATGTGTGGCGAGAACGGCCTCCCGCTGCGCCTCGACGCTCGGCAGGTCCGTCAAGGTTGGTGCATCCAGACGCAAATTGATGCTGGCCGTGTATGAGGATTGTGCCGAAACCAGCAAGGCGTGCACGGCCAGAGCGAGCGCGATGTCGGGAGCCGCCGCGACTTCCGCACGGAGTGCTGCCGCACGCGATGCGGTTAGTTCACGCGCAATGCTCTTTGGGAGCTTGTGCACCGCGTCGGGCGGTGCGTCGGCCGTGGCGTTCGCTTGGTCTGTTTCATTCGCTGCGCCCTCTGGCGCGCGCGAGGCCAGAAGGCGCTTGAGTTTCGCTTGATCGGTCTTTTCGACCAGGCCGTAGGTGAAACGAGGGCGTCCATCGTGATCGATGCGCACCATGACGCCCGCGAGCGCGATGAGGTCTTTGTCCCATTCCTGTGTCTGCGCGATGAGCGCCTGACGTTCGGAATCGAGCGCTTCGCGCTCTTGCCACGTGGCCGTGTCATCGATGTCCTCGTCTTCGAGTTTGGAGTCGAGCGCAGTGATGCGCTCGTCCAAGGTGGCGAGACGCTTGCGCTCGGCGCGGGTCATGGGCCTGCGCGTTGGGTGGATGCGTTGAGCGGTGTTGGTGGCGAGGCCGGCGTGGGCAGCTGCAACGTCGACCCATCCCCAGCCTTGCTCGGTCAGTTCCGTGCGAATGCGTTCGAGACGCTCGTCGGCCAATCGCGCGACGAGGTCAGGATCGGAGATGAAGATTGTATCGGGGTCGAACAGATCACGCGTCACGGCGCCGCCCGCTTCTTCGTAGGCTTGCAGGCCCACGAACAGGACGAGACGATCGCTGACCTTGAGGGCTCCTTGCGTGAGCAATGCGCGGACTTGGCCGGGGTGGGTGACGGGCTTTCCCAGCGCCTTCAGGACGGCGTCCTGCTTGGCGTGATCCGGCTCGATACAGAACGCGCGTGCGCAATCGAGATTGAGCTCATTGTGCCGGTACGCCGCCTTCACCTTTGGCGAGAGACCCGAGAGCGCGAGGCGCTGTTCGACATGACGCGTCGTCACGCCAAAGCGTCTTGCAACATCATCGGCGGTGAGGTTCTCGTCGATGAGGGACCGAAACGCGTCGGCCTCGTCCATCGCATTCATGGCGAGGCGCTGCACGTTCTCAGCAAGCGAGGTCTCTGCGGCGCCATCGGGATCGATGATGTTGCAGGGGACGGGATAGTCGCGTGCGATCTGTCCCGCTTTTGCCAATGCCTTCAGAGCAGCGTGACGACGGCCGCCAGCGACGACCTCGAAACGGTTTTCGCCACGCGGCTGAACCGAGAGGTTCTGAAGCAGGCCGTGCGACAGGATCGAGGCCGCGAGCGTGTCGATGTCGGCCTTGCGATCGGTGCGTCGCACGTTGGCGTCGGAGGCGACCAGTTGGTGGAGCGGGATGTGATGAAAGGACATGAGATGACTCCATCGCTTCGCGCCGGCGAATGCCGGCGTGGCCGCACCTGCAGCGGCGCGACGGCGTGCGGGCTGACGCCCGCGTGAAGGGCGCCGGGTCCAGGGCGCCGGAGGCGGCGCGCAGCGCTTCCCTGGACGCGGCGGCCGCGCGGGCGATGTGTGATCGTCGCGTCGATGCTGGCGCGGGCTCGCTCGCCGGGGAAAAAGCGTCAATCAGTAGAGAATATTGGGGAAAATACTCGCCTGCTTTGATCGTTTGGAGGCTTGCCATAGCGACAGATTTGCGACGGTATTGTCAACGTGGGGTTGTTCGAGGAGGGACCGGAAGCGAGGTGTGAAGCGATGCAAGCGCGCATCAACTGGTCATTTGCGGAGTTCTGCGACAAGGCATCGAGCGTTGACGAGATCAGCGAACGCTTCATGCGAGAAGTGCGGGCACTCGGCTTTCCGTATGCCGCATGCGCATCTCACGTCGACCCCTTAAGGCCGCCGTGCGGGGCGGTCATGATGGTGAATTACCCGAAAATCTGGTTGGAGCGCTTCAGCACGCGCGGTTACGCTGCACGCGATCCGGTGTTTCTCGCTGCGCGCCTTCAGGTGCTTCCTTTCCAGTGGTCGGACTGGCGATTTCGAAGTGGTCTCGACGACGATCAGCTCGACATCCTGAACGAAGCCGCAGATGCGGGATTATTGGACGGATTCACTGTGCCGATCCACGCACCTGATGCTTTGCCAGCGTCGTGTTCCTTGGCCATTGGTCCAGATGGCATCGACCCCCTGAGCGTGCGTGACGCCCATTGGTATGCAGTCTATGCCCACGAGAGTGCGCGCAGGCTCCTGCTCAAGGCAGCGCCACTGGATCGGCCTCGTCTCGGACCCAGGGAGCGCCAGTGCCTTGAACTGATTGCGCGCGGCAAGACCGATTTCGAGATCAGCGTCATTCTCGGCGTGAGTGAGCACACAATTCACAACACGGTGCGTAGAACCATGCGCAAATACGGCGTCGCCACACGCATGCAGGCTTTTGTACGCGCCCTGCGGGATGGCGAACTGAAGATGGACGATGTGGCAAATTGAGGCGCAAGAACGCATGAGCACGATTTGTCAATAGACGCAAACGTGCCTCTTTCGCTCCGCGCACGAACGGATCAGCGTCTGCGCTCGCCAACAGGGAGCGTCGATCATGATTCACATCATCACCGCGGAGAACCGGCGTCACTTTCATCATGCGCTGATGGAAATGCATCGCCAGCGCAAAACTGTTTTTATCGACGAACTCAAATGGCGTCTGGAAGACTCCGCCGGCCTCGAAATCGATTCTTACGACAGCGCTGACGCCATTTATCTCATTGAGGCCGATGGGCCGCGGGCGCCGGTGAGCGCCTCGGCAAGATTATTACCGACGACGCAGCCGCACCTGTTGGGTGAAGTCTTTCCGCAGCTCTGCAGCGAGAAGCCGCCAGCGGGTCCGGCGGTGTGGGAAGCGACCCGATTCTGTCCCGCGCCCGGCACGCCAAATGGGGCGATCCGCCACGCCATGCTCGGCCGCATCATTGCAGGGATCATGGAAACCGGTCTGCTGTTTGGTATCGAGCAAGTCACGTTTGTCGCAAGCGCAGCGCTTGCGCCGCTCGCTTTAAGGGCGGGCTGGGCGGTGAGAGCGTTGGGGCCTGCCCGGAGAGTGGGGCGTGAACGATTGGCCGCCTTTGTAGCCGACATCGATTCCGCGGGTCTGCGCCAAGTGAAGGCGCGCCACGATCTTGCCGGTCCGCTAACGCGCTTCATGCCGGGCGATCTGGCGCGCGCAGCTTGAGGGGAACCATGACAATGAATGCACCTTATCCTGTGCGCGACTATGAGCTTGAGAGCGATCTCGCCGCGCTCGACCGCGATGGCTACCTGATTATCGAAGCCGTGCTGGACGCGCATGAAACGAACCGGTTGGAGACAGAACTCGAGCCCTGGATCGCTCGAACGCCGCGCTGCGAAGGCGATTTCTATGGCTGGCGCACGACGCGCGTAGGCGGTCTGCTCTCGAAAGCACCGATCGTGCAACATCTGGTGCTGAACCCGCGCATTCTAGCGATTGCGGAGGCATTATTGCGCCCGGCCTGCGATTGCGTGCAGCTTAACCTCACGCAAGCAACGCGCGTTCATCCCGGTGAACGCGCCCAGGCGCCGCATCGCGACGAAGAAATGTGGCCGGCCGATACACAAGGCCGTCAGTGGCTGTTGAATGTCATGTGGGCGGTGAGCGACTTCACCGAAGACAATGGCGCCACGCGGCTTTGGCCGGGCTCGCAGCGCCGCGCACTCGATCGCGGCGAAGATCCTTCTAAGAGCATCGCTGCCATTATGCCCAAAGGCTCGGCGTGTCTCTTCCTTGGCTCACTCACCCATGGCGCTGGCGCAAATCGATCGGCTGCGCCGCGCACCGGGGTGATCGTCAGTTATTGCCTAGGCTGGCTCAAGAGCTACGAAAACCAATTTTTGGCCTACCCAAAGGAGGTGGTGCGCTGCTTTCCGGAGCGTCTGCAGCGTTTGTTGGGCTACCAGATGCACCGGCCCAATCTTGGCGGCTGGGAGGGGCAAGATCCTATCCGGTGGCTAGACGACAGCGGCGAGCCTCACGCTCATGCCGACGCGCTCACGCCAGAGATCGCGGCGCAATTGCGCGAGCACTATGCCGCGTCGAGCGGCTAGTGGAGCGCCATGGCCGCAGATCCAGCGCTCAGCGAACAAATCTATTTCGAACTCCGGCGACGCCTGCTTGCGGGCGGGTTTCGCCTCAATGAGCGCTTGGATGTTTCACGGATCGCCGCCGATATGGGTTCGAGCGCAACGCCGGTGCGCGAGGCGCTGACGCGGTTAGCGGCCGAGGGCTTGATTGCCGCGCGACCGGCAAGGGGTTTCTTCGCTAGTCTGTGGAGCGAGGCCGGGTTGCGGGCGCTTTACGAGTGGCGCGGGATGTTGGCGCGCATTGCAGTCAAAGAAAGCGCCACGATATCGTTGCCCATCGGCGAGGCCGACACATCCGTCAGCTATGCCGACGCGGCTCGAGCGATGTTCACACTGATCGAACAAGGCGCCAATGTCGAATTGCGCGCCGCGGCGGCGAACGCCGACGACCGATTGCATGCGGCCCGCTGCGTCGAGCCGGACGTTATGGCCGGCTGCGCAAAAGAGCTTGCAGCGATTGCCTCTGCGCAAACCGAGCGCCAACTGCTCAACGTTTTGCAGCGCTATTTCGCACGGCGCGCCGCTCACGCGGCGGCATTGCGCGACAGGGCGATGCTTCGTCTGCTGCCGCCCAATGGCCAATAGGTTGCGAGATAATGAGGTCTATTGAGTGGGAAAGAGCCGCTGCTCGTTTCAGCATTGACGCCGTCGAGTTGTTCGACAATGGAGGCAAATGTGAAGAGGCAAACGCAAACTCAAGAGACGCGCGCCGTGCAGGTGCTTGGTGCGGCCAGCGAGTTGACGCTGGCGATCGGCAACACCGGCGTTGAGCCGAACGGTCAGCCGCTCTTCTATAAGTAGGTCTGTGCCGGCCGCGGCGCGCCGGCCACGCTGGCGCGCCGCTATTTCGGCGCCGGACATCGAAGCAAGTCGGCCGGGCCGATCAAAACCCGTTTCAATATGGCGCCGCTGGCGTGATGATTTTAGTGGCGCGTGTCGCTGATCAAGATCCGGCTGGCGAGAGCAATTTCGGTGTCGCTGAGATCAAACAGCGAGCGCCATGTATGATTGGCGAACGCCGCCGCGTCAGGCGCCACAATGATGGCCAGGCAATGGTTGGGCGCCGCTCCGGCCAGCGCTACAAAACAGACCGAGTAACGGCCGCCTGCTTTACGCGAGACAGTCGTTGTGGCGTTAGCGCTACGGCCTGCGAGGGCATGATTGAGCGCAGATTGCAGCGCGCGGGCGTCGGTTTCGCAGGTGCTGGTTAAGCGGGTCTCGCGCACGACAAGATCTTCGGCGCGGGCGAGAATTCGCCGGCAGGGTGTATTCGCTATCGAGATCACGCCGTGCTTGTCGACCAGTGCGACAGCAACTTGCAGCGCTTCAAGCGCTCGCTGTGCGAGCGCTGCTTCACCGGCTAAAGGCGAGGCGAGAGACCAGCTGTCCATGCCGGTTATTGTGCGGACGCGGCGGTCACAAATCTATGTGAGATTGGTCACACTGGCGCTGGTGCATTTTTGCGCGCCGGAACAAAGCTTGGATTATGGCGGTGCATAACCTAATGATCCGGGGTTATGCCGGCTGGTTACCTTATTGCCGATGTGGAAGACAGTACGCCGCGCTGGGAGCGGGATGCGCGGGCGATGCGCGCGGCCATGGCTCGAACAGCGGCGCTCGTTGAAGCGGCGGTGGCGCGCCATGGCGGTCGTGTGGATCATGTCATCGGCGATGAAATGTTCGCTATTTTTGAGCAGGGCGATGTGTTGGGGTGCGCGCTCGACATTCAGCGCCGCATGCAAGCTGAGCCGTTCGAGGAGGTCGGCGGCTTAGCGCTACGGATCGGCGTGCATGCGGGGCCGATTGGGCAGGCAGGCGCACCCGATCCTGTAACCGCCAACAGAACATCGCGCATCGCCGCGTGCGCCTGGGGCGGCCAGATCGTCGTGAGCGGTGACGCATGCGAAGCCTTTGCGCTCCCCGCGGGGGCCTGGACCGAGGATTTCGGGGCCGTACGGCTCCGTGGCGTGTTCTCCCCAATCCGGCTCTTGGGCTTGCTTGGTGAGGGGCTCAGCCGGACGATTTTTCCGCCTTTACGCTCGCACAGTCTTGAGCCTGTTGCCCTGCCCGTGGCGACCGGTCCGCTCATCGGGCGGGACGCCGACCTCAGTGACATCTTGCGAGCGTTGTGCGAGCGCGGGGTTCGCCATCTCACGATTGTGGGCCCCGCGGGCGCCGGCAAGACCCATTTGGCGCTTGCGGCGGCGCATGCATTGAGTGAAGACCGCACGGCTGTCTTCGTGGCGCTCGATCCGGGTGGCGATAATCTTCAAGCAGCGCTCCTGCGCGCGCTGTCACTGCCGGCGTTGCTTGGGGTGGC
Source organism: uncultured Caulobacteraceae bacterium (assembly GCA_937967425.1). Next base: position 17,201 of record CALBST010000255.1, on the reverse strand, counting down.
GAGCGACCAGCAGCTGATGGAATTCTTACGCGACAAGCGCGCGCTCATCGTGATCGACAATGCCGAGGCCGGCGCCTCCGGCGATGGCTTTGTTAACCGCATGCTTGATGTTTGCCCAGGCCTCGTCGTGCTTGCCGCAAGCAGGGCGCCGATGCATGGCGCGCACGAGGAACTTCACCTTCTTCAGGGACTTCGCTGCGGGTCAGGCGATGTGGCGTCCGTCGCCGGCTCGCCTGCTTACCAATACTTCGCGCATGAACTACGCCGTATCGGCGCGGCGCACGAACTCGACGCCGCATCGGCTCGCCTGTTCGAAGCCATCAGCACGAGGGTGTCTGGCTCACCCTTAGCGCTGCGGCTCGCGGCGCGTTGGGCGCGGGTGGTCCCGCTGGCCGACATTGCCAGTGAACTCGCCGGCAGTGTCGACTTCTTGTCGAGCGCATTGCAGCCGCATGACGGCTATGACGGGCTTCGCGCCGTTTTTGCCAAGTCCTGGAATTTGCTGAACCCTGGCGGCCAGCGTCTGCTCGCGCGTCTGTCGCTCAATTACGGCAGCTTCGATTATCAGGATGCGCAATCGATCTGCGACTGCGAACTGGCCGCGCTTACTGATCTTGAACTGCGCGGCCTGGTGGAGCGTCATGGCGAACGGCTTTCACTTCATCCGCTCATCAAGGAATACGCGCGTGAGCGGCTCGATCTCAATGTCGAGGAGGCGAGGCGAAGCGCCCTACGACATTGCCAACACTATCTAGCGCGGATCAGACGGGCAGCCGGGACGGAGCGCGTGTCGATCATAAACGCATCCTATTCCGACCTGCGCGCGGCTTGGACGTTTGCGGTTGAGCAGGAGAGCGAAATCGCTTGGCTCGCGGCTGAGCCCTTGTTCTATGCGTTCGCGGCTGGTTTCAAATTCCAAGAGGCGGCGGAACTCTTTTCCACGGCTGCCGTCGACCCCGGCTTGAGCGTCCGTTCGATGGCGTTCAAGGCCAACAGCTTGGTGCAATTGGGCGCGCTCGGTGAGGCGCGGTCTTTAGCGAGTGCGGTTCTGGCCCGCGCCCGGGATCCGCTGTCGCTCGCTCACGCCGAACAAGCGATCGGCAACATCGAACATATCGAAGGCAACTATCAGGCGGCGCGCGCCGCTTACGAGCGCGCGCGTGCATGGCGAGAAAACGCGTCAGATATCCGGGGCCTCGCTTATACGCATCTTGCGCTCGCCGTCCTGGCCATTGTGCTGTCGGACAACCGCGCTGCGCAAGACAATCTTGAACGCGCCCACCGCGCCATTCAGGCCGCCGGCGTTCACGAGCTGATACAAGCGGCGCGTCTGGCGGTGGCGGACCTGGCGCTGCTCGAAGGTCGCGCTGAGCATGCCGATGCGGTTCTCAACGACGCGCTGGCCGCAGAACCGGCGTCCGCCCAACACATGTGCCGGGCGCTGTTGCGTCAGGCGGGTCTACTGACGCGCCACGAGCAATACCCATCCGCTCGTGTTCGTCTGATCGAGGCCGCAGCCGTCGCGGACGCCGCCGGAGACTTGCGCGGCAAGCTCATGGCGTTTCTCGAGCTAGGGCGCCTCGACACAAGAACAGGCGCCTTGCTTGAGGCGAAGGCCACCCTACTACGCGCTTGCCGCGAGGCGCTCAGGCTGGGTGCGGCGCCGCTCCTGCGCCAAACCTTGCTCGCATTGGCAGACGCTGAAGCAGCCCTCGGCAATCTCGCCGAAGCAGCGCGGCTGACCCAGGCGGTGACGCAAGCGTCCGGTCTTCCGGCAGGCGAGCTTAAACAGACGACGGAGCAGGTGATGCTTGCCGCTGAACGCGCCGAGCTTGGCCTCAGGCCTCGCCCGGATGCCGGATAGGGCAAGGCGGCCGCAACGCCTTGCTGTTTCCGGCCAAATATTGAGGTCAATTGAATTCTAAATTGCGTTCAAACCGCTCAGCCTGACTGCGCTGCAATGTGCGGCGTTCAAGAAGGAGTTGAGCAATGCGAGCCGATAACGTTCTCACTTTCGCCGAGGACCTGGGACGCGCCAGCGATCTGACCTGCGATTTTGGCAATCTTCATCGCGAGATGAACGGCCAGCCGCTCGTATGGGCGTGATGCGAACGGAAGAGGCGGGTCAGTTCGCTCGCCTCTTCACGCCGGCCGCGGGCGTACATTTCGCTGTCGCCGACGGCAGAGTGATCGCTCTCGATGTCGAGACCGACCGCTATGTGCGCCTTCCGCGAGCGCTTTCGAAGCCTGTCGCAGCAGCTATGGCCATGCGCTCCCTTGCAGAGCCTGTCGCCGCGCTCGCGGCAGCTGGCCTGCTGAAAGCGCCAGCGAGCGCCTCGCGCAACCTCTATGCGTCTCATCTTGGCGATCCCAAGCTAAGGCTCGATCGCATCGCCGGTGTGATCGGGGCATGCGCGTGGGCGGCGCGGCTGCTGCGGCGGGCGCACTTTGCCGAACTGCTGGGCGCGGTGAAGTCGCAGCGCGGCGGCCCCACACCCAAGTCGCCCCTTGAAGAGGTGGTCCTCAGCTTCCTCTTTCATCGGCCTTTCTATTCGCGCGACTATAACTGTCTTTTCGACGCGCTGGCGCTTCGCCGTTATTTGTCGCGCCGCGGCTATGTTGCGTCTTGGGTGTTTGGCGTTCGCGGCGCGCCGTTCGCTGCGCATTGCTGGCTGGAGTTCGAGGGCGCTGTCCTCAACGATGAGCCAGACCTCGTTCATGTCTATCGTCCAATCTTGGTCGTCTAACGCATGCGCTATGTGGCGATCTTGGGCGGTCTTGCGCATGAACCCGACCTTGGCGAGGGCTGGAGTGTGGTCTTGCGCGAAGCACAAGTGCTGGTGCTGGTAAAGGCAACGCCGGTTTGTGAGCGTGGCGTCCCGGGGGCGGGGCTCGCCATTGTCGGCAGCTTTTACGATGAAGGCGGGCGCATTGACGGCGGCGGCGCTGCGATCCGTATCGAGCGGTTGTTGAGATCGGGCTGGGGCGTTTATGTCGCGATTGTCGAAGGCGAGAACGGCGAGCGCTTGGTGTTTCGCGACCCTGGCGGACGCGCGCCGTGTTTTGCCGCCGCCCTTGGCGACGCCTCGATCGTGTTCTCCGATATCGAAGATGCGCGCGCCTGCGGTTGGCGGCCCCAAGGCGTGGACTGGGACTTCATGGCCGCCCTTATTCAAGATGGGCGGATCCGCGACGCCCGCACGGGGCTATCGGGGGTCACCGAGATTCTCCCGGGTCAGAGCATCGCCAGGGATGGCCGCATTCAAAGCCACTGGCTGCCGCACCGCTTCATCGGCGATGTCATTGAGACGCCGGAAGCGGCCGAGAGCGCGCTTCGCACGGCCGTTGAGAAGGCGATCGCGGCGGCGGCCCGTGGCGGCGATCGTATCTTGCATCTTTTGTCTGGCGGACTGGATTCTTCACTGGCGCTCTCTTGCCTTACCCAAGTAGCAGGCAAAGACCGTATCAAGGCGCTGACTTTTACCCAAGGCGCAAACAGCGAACTTGATGAAGTCCGCTATGCGCGAATCGCCGCCGAAGCCGTTGGTGTCGAGCTTGTTGTCTCGACCTTTGTGCCTTCGGAGGTGCGCCTGGAACGGGCGGCAGCGATTGTCGACCAGCCGCGGCCGCTTGGTTATGTGTTCTCGATCGAGAATGACGACGCCGAGTTGGAGCTTGCGACGCAATGGGGCGCGAGCGTCTGCACATCAGGGGCAGGCGGCGACGGTCTCTTCTATCAATTGCGCGCCAGGACATATTGCGCCGACTATCTGCGCCGCCATGGGTTTGGTCCCGCGGCGCTCAAAGTCGCCTACGACAATGCGAGATTGTCGCGGGTCTCGTTCTGGCGGACATTAAAGGAAGGCTGGCGGCTCGCTTATGGCGGCGCGCCGTTTATGCCTGAGGCATCAGCGCCTAATCCCTATCTCGCACGCGAACATGCAGGCGCGGGTATCGGCTGGCTCGATACCCATCCTTGGCTTGAAGCGAGCGAGACATGGCAACCTGGAAAGCGTCTCCATGTTTGGGCGGCGCTCGATTGTCTCAATCTCTGCTACCCCTATCGCCGCGCGCGCGTGGCGCAAACGTCTCTACCCTTCGTCAGCCAGCCGGTTATTGAAACGGTCTTGCGCATTCCGTCGTGGCTCTTGTCCAGCGGCGGACGAGACCGTTCGCTCATACGCGACACCTTCTCCGACATCGTGCCCGCGCAGATTTTGGCGCGTAACGCCAAGGGCGCGATGGATGGCTATTACGCCGAGGTCTGCGCCGCCAATGCCGCTTACGTGCGTGAGCGTCTGCTCGATGGCGTGCTCGTCGGCCAAGGTTTGTTGGACCGCGCCGCGATCGAACGCGATCTGCCGTTAAACGGTGATCCTGCGGACGCACGCGAACTCCACCTGCTGCAGGCGCTGGCTTGGGAGGTGTGGGCGGCGGCGTGGGCGCGAGCGCCGGCGTCGGCGCCGTGACCTGCGAACGAAGCCGGCGGCCGCTCTGGAATGCGATGCGAGCGAGCCTTTGTGCTCTGGATCCCGGGTCGCGGCGCGCGGCGGTGTTTGGCGCGTTCTCGCTGGTCGGCGCCTCCGCCGCCGCGGCAGCAAGTGCTGCCGCTTTTGCGTTCGCAGCGTCCGGAGCTGAGGGTGCGGGCCGCTTGCTTGTGATCGCTGTACTGCTTGCGATCGGGGCGCAGGCGCTCGAAGTGGTCAAATGGCGCTGTCACGCCCGCGCCGAATTGCGGCTCGAGCATGAGCTTACGAGATCTTTGTTTAAGAACGCTCTCAAGCGGCGCGGGCCGCGCGGCGTCGGGGCTGAAATCCAGGCTTTGACCCACGCAATTGCCGGCTGCCGCATCCTATTTCAACACCTGATCTTCACCGCGCCGACGGCTTTGATGGCGGCGTTAAGTTCGGCCGTCTTGATCGCGGGCCTCGGTCACCCGGTGCTTGGCGCCGCGATGTTTGTGTTCGCGCCTGCCTATCTTGGCGCTGCCTTGTGGCGGAGCGCCCGACTGACGCGGCTGGTCTGGGCGAGCGCACAAGCGCGTATCGAAAGCACCCGCCGCTTTGGCGATGGGCTGAACAATCGCGAGGCGGTGAGGGCGTTTCAGACAGAGAGTTTTTTCGATCAGGCTATCAACAGAGCTCTTAGCTGCGTCAGCCGCTGGGGATGGAAGCTAGTGCAGCTGCGCACGATAACTTCCAGCGCCTGCGTCGTGGTTTTTGGGCTCGCCCAGACTGGCGTCTGGTCACTTGTCTGGGCGAGCACCGGGCCAGGAAACGAACGCACGACCTTGCTGGTGTTGACCAGTCTGACCCTCGTGTCGCTGATGCGTCCACTCGACATGGCGGCACAAGCCGTGCGCGATCTGGTGCTGGCGCGGGCGCTTGTCTGCAGTCTGGAGCGGCCGGTGTTCGCGGATGCTGCGCCAGCGGCCCGCTTTGGCGGGGCGGAGATAAGGCTTGAGAACGTGTCGGTTTCGTTCGACGGACAAGCAAGCGTCCTCAATCGGGCCAATCTGTGCTGCGCCGCCGGCGAGACGCTGGGCATTTGCGGCGCCAGCGGAGTAGGCAAGTCTACAATTATACGGCTGCTCACCGGCGAAGTGAGTGCAGACGAAGGCGCGGTGTTGATCGACGGCGCGCCCGTCCCGGGAGAGAGCATTGTCGCCGTGGCGCTGCAGGAGACGCTTCTGCTGGATGACACGATCCGCGCCAACATCGCCTTCGGTCGCGCAGCCGGCGCTCATGAGATGGAGCGCGTGATCGCCATGACCGGACTTGCGCCGCTGCTTGCCCGGCTGCCCGAAGGCGTCGATACGCGCGTCGGCGAACGCGGCGCGCGTCTGTCTGGCGGTGAGCGTCAGCGCGTGGCTTTGGCCCGGGCCATGCTCAAGCCGGCGGCGCTCTATTTGCTCGACGAGGCGACGTCAGCGCTCGACCCGGACTCAGAACGCGAAGTGATGAGGCGGGTTGTCGCCAACCGCGGCGGCGCCACTTTGATCGTCGTGGCGCATCGGCGCACCGCGTTCGCAGGTATGGACCGAGTCGTGGAGATTGCTGGGGGACGATTTATCCAGGCGGAGTCCGCATCTGACGCCAACGCTGATACTGAGCCGCCTTTTCGGGAGACGAATCTTCAAAATCCTGAAGCCAGAATCTGAACCAGTCGATATTGCGCCGGTACATCGCAAGCCGATGCGCGGGTTGCCATGGGACGTGATATTCGTCCGGGAAGACGTAGGCCTCCACCGGCTTGCCATGGGTCTCAAGCATGACCAGGGGTTCGAGGATCATGCCGAGCTCTGAATCCGCCGTTTGAATGAGCAGCGGCGTCGTGATGCGGGCGGCATTTCGTGCGATCGAGAGCGCGTTCCAATTGATGTCGTCGGCCGTGCCCGGCGCGCCGATGCCCAAGCTTGTATAGAAGGCGCGCTGTTGCGGCGACGACATCAGGAAAAGAATCGGCTCCCAAGCGCCGCCCGAAATCGAAGCGGCGCGGAAGCGGTCGGAATGATTGATTGCAAACGCCGTCGATGCCGAGCCGTCGCTTAGGCCGCTTATGCCGATGCGGTTAGGATCAACGAGGCCTCGCTCCACGAGTTGATCGAGTGCGGTCTCCAATGCGGCGAACACGTCACGGCGGAGGCTTGAATTCTCAAACTGTAGCCGTTCGATTTCGCGGTCGTCCTCAATCTGCGCCGCGAGATCCCAGTTCTCCGGCCGGTCGACCGCTAGAACCGCGATGCCGGCTGCGGCGTAGGCTTGGATCGGGCTAGAGTCTCCAGATCCGCCGCGCAGAAATCCGCGCGCGCGATAGTGGACGATGACCAACGGATAGCCGCCGGGCGGCATCGGCGCCGGCGGTCGTACGAAGTAGGCGTAGTCCGGATTGCCGCGCGGTGAGCGCCATTCCAAGCGTTCAGCCGGCGCCAGCTGGGCGCGGGGAAAGTCCGGATTGAAGTCGAGGAGTTCGCGGACGCCGCCATCAATTAGATTGAGCGCCACCAGTGTCTGGGGTGTAAGCGCGCCTTCAGTGAAGCAAATCAGGTCGTCGTGGGCTTGTTCGCAATCGAACCAAATGTCGTGCGTTGCCGACAGCTGCTCGACCTCGCCTGTTATCGGACGCCACCGATAGAATGCAAACGTCGAAAACGCCCAGCCTTCGCGGCGAAGGAAAACAATATCGTCGCTCGATGTGCGCCAGGCCTCGATGATCCAACCGGCGCAGACCTCGGCCGGGCAAGGTGTGAAGGCGGCGCCGGCGGAACTCCGCGCATGGAGCCGAACCGGCGCATTGCGGCCGCGCACGTCGCTCTGGTCGAGGGCGAATACGACAGCAGCGCCATTCGCCAGGCGCCGGCGCCAGCGCACGTCCGCCGGTTCGGCCTCGAAAGGCGCGACCAGCGGCGGGTCTTCAAACCTGCTCCGCAGCGACCACATGGCGGTCATGCCTGGCGCTGCGTTGAAGCCGGCTTGCGGACGCTGCGTACGATAGCGTTCGATCTCGGCCGCTGTGGCGGCGCGCATCGCGCCGGTCGCTACATCGGCGGCGCGGCAACATGGCGGATCTGGGACCTCGCCGTTGCTGCGGATTGGCAACCAGGACGACACTGGATCGAAGCGGTCGTCGAACAGAAAGCCTTGAGCGCTCTCACGTTCGAATGCTGCGCGCAGCGCCTGATCGGATGGTCCAGCGTCGTAGATGAGCGTGCGCCCATCGTCCGACCAGACAAAATCGGACACGCTGCCAACGTCGCGTGTGACTTGCTCGGCGCGCGAGCCGTCGATGCGTGCGCGCCAGATCTGGGTCAGTTCGCCATCGCGCCGCAAATAGGCGATCCAGCGGCCATCCGGCGACCAACGCGGCGCCAGGGTCAACCAGACGGCCATAGGTTGCTGATTGTGCACCGAGGACCCGAAGGGCATGCCGCCGCCCCGCGCTATCAGTGTCGTTTCGCCAGGGCGCCGCAGATCCAGAAGCCGCCATTCGGCATGATAAGTGTTCGCATCCGGATCGGCCCAGCGGATCTGAAAAGCAACGTGACGGCCGTCCGGCGAGACGCTCGGTCCCGCCGCTTCGCGCAAGGTGAGGAGCGCGACAGCCATGTCGTCGACGCGGTCGGGACCGGACTGAGCAATGGCGGCAGGCGTGAACGCGAGCGCGGCCAGCGCAAGCGCCAGGACGTGCGTTCGCATCACGTCACCACGTCTTGGTCAGTTGAAAGGAGACGAAACGGCCCAACGCATCGGCGTTCTCCGGGTCGTAGCCGACGCCGATTGGGTTGTTCAGGAAAGGCGGGTCCTGGTTGAAGAGATTGCGGATATTGAGCCGCGCCTCGACGCCTTGACGTTCAAATCGATGCGCGACCGAGAGATCGACCGTCGTCCAGGAGGAGATGTTGCGATCGAAGGCCGGGTCGCGGTAGCCGTCGGCGTAGTTCACCGCGAGCGACGCACTCAGGTTTTCACGGCGCCAGCCAAGCATCGCCCGCAGCCGCAGATCGATTGGGTTATTGGCCGTGCTGACGAGGTCGACGCTTGGCGCAGTGTCGCTGAACGATTGTTCGAAGTCGGCAAGGTAGCTGCCGGCGAGAGACAGATCGGCGTCTCCGCCAAACGCAGAGAAACGTTGCGCGATATTGAAATCGAGGCCGCTGACCAAAGACCGGGATAGGTTGCGCAGACGCGCGTCAACGATTGCGCCGATCTCAGATGCGGGCGGCGTCGGGCCAATCGGGATGAAGAATGGCGCGTCGAGATAGGTCTGGACCAGCGCGTCATCGGGGTCCCGTGTAATGATCGGCGCGTAGAGTATGGGATTGGTCAGGACCGTGAACGGGTTGTTGGCTGAGGCGATACGGTCCTCAAAATCGATGCGAAACCAGTTCAGATCGAAGGAAAAACCTGACGCGCCCGGCGGACGAAGGGTGAAACCGGCGGTCCAGGTCTCGGCGCGCTCGGACGCTAGATCTGGGTTGGTGCCCTGCAGGATGAGGGTTGTGGTCGTACCAGTGCCTGACAAAGGATCGGCGATGGGGAAGACCAAAGCTGCTTGATTTCCAGCCACAGTCTCAGTGAGCGACGGCGACTTGAACGACTCGCCCCAGCTCGTGCGGAAGAGCAGGCCTTCGAAGGGCGACCACGTCATACCGAGCTTGGGCGTGGTGTCGGCGCCGCCATTGCTTGTGTCCTCGTGACGAGCCGCAAGCGAAAGATCGAGTTGATGGATGCCGAACACGCGGTTGTCGGGGCCGATCAGCGGGACGCGCGCTTCGGCGTAATAGGCCAAAACCTCCCGGCTCTCCTCGGGCGCATCGACAAGTCGCACCGAGAGGCCTGACGTGAATTCGCGCGTCAGAGAATCGTAGCTTTCTTCGCGATACTCTGCGCCCAGCGCGATGCTGACAGCGCCGGCCGGAAGATCGAAAAGCTCGCCATCAAAGCCGATCCCGACGCCGCTCATCTCTGAGCGATATTCAGTCTCAGCCCAGCCGCGAATGTAGTTCAGCACGTTGGCTGGTGAATGCGAGCCATCGCCGAGCGGGTTGAAATAGCCGTCGACAAGCGGATCGAAGCCTGGATCGGCATTGGCGGCTCCGAGGGCTTCGTTCAGCCGGGTGAGATTGACCGTGTTGTCCGTGCGATAGCGCCCGTCTTCACGGCCCCAGAGGCTGGTAATCTCAAAGCGCCACGTCTCGCTTAGCCGAGCGCTGGCGCCGGCGGCAAAACCGAGACTATCGTTGCCGCCAGTGGCGATTATCGCACCGAGATCATCGATAAAATTGTAGTTGAGCATCATCATTGTCGCGCCGGGCGACAATTCGACGAAGCCTGGGTGTGTCGACGGAACGGTGATGAAGGAGCCGATGGCGCCGCCTGATTGACGCCGGTATTCGCGTCGTGACGCGCGCGCCTCAGCGAAGAGCTCAAACGAGGGGGTAAGGTCGAATCCGCCGGAGAGGTAGACGCTGTCCCGTTCCTGTTCGCCAAGTATGTCTTGACCCTCGTTGTTATTGTGCAGGTTAGACTGCCCAGCGATGAAGTCCCCCGGCGTCAACGACGTACCGTCTTGGCCGGTTGGCGCCGCGGCGAGGATTGGAAAGACGATTGTGGCCGGGTTGGCGTTGTTCAGACTGAAGTCCGACCCGCCAAGCGGGCGAAGGTCGCTGTCGGCGGCGAACGCGCGGTCAGCGTTCGCCAGCGGATCGCGCCGATAATGGTCATAAACAGCAAGGAAGCGGGCGCGATCATTTGACCAGCCAAGCACTTGCGAGGCGTTGAATTCGGCGGCTTCGCCATCATAGGCGGCGCCATAACGGATGCTCGTCTCGGCGCCGTTGAAGTCGTCTCGCAGGATGAAGTTGACCACCCCGCCAATAGCGTCGGAACCATAAATGGCGGAGGCGCCGTCAGTGAGCACTTCGACGCGCTCAATCGCCGCTACAGGGATGGTGCTGACGTCGACGAATTGCCCGTTGCTGGTTCCGGTCGTGCTCACACGACGGCCGTTTATAAGGACGAGCGTAGAATCGGCGCCTAAGCCGCGAAGATTGATACTTGAACCTTGGAGCAAATTGTTTGCGCCGTCCCCAGCGCGTGTGGCCTCATTCGGACCGCCGCCAAAGTTCTGCGGCAGGGTGCGCAATATCTGTGTGACCGTTGAGGCGCCGCTTTCCACGATGTCTTCGCGATGGATCAAGGTGACCGGAGAGGGACCTTGCCCCCGCAGTCGCGTCCCGGTGACGACGATGTCGTCTTCCGATCCGTCTGAGGCGTTGTCGGCGCCGGGGCCGGCCGATGGCCGCCTCAAGCTTTGATCTGAATCTTGAATCTCAACGGGAAGCTGCTGGGGGCGCTCGATGCGCTCCAGCCGAATTGCGCCATCACCTCTGCGCGTGGCGTGATATCCTGATCCGGCGAGGAGGCGATCGAGGGCCTCGCCGGGCGAGAAGCGGCCAACGACACTGGGCGCGCGCACATCTCGCATTGGCTCATAGGCGAAGAGGAGCTGCACATCCGACTGCCTCGCATATTCGCTGAGGGCTGCCGCCAGAGGTTGTGCGTGAATGTTGTAGTCGCGTGGCGCTTCGGCGCCGCTCTGCGCATAAGCGATTGTTGGAAGCAACGCCGCGGCTGATGTTGTGGCGATGAGGGCGCGTGCGATGGCCGCGCCGATAGAACGCGAATGTCTTCTCATGATTTCCCCCGTTCATATCCCCGGTTCGGCGTCTCAACGCGCCGTAGCTGGGAGAAAGACCGCCGGGCCGCGAAAACCCCGCAGAACTTCACGTTCTATTTGAGAGCTGTGGAGCGCGTGGCGGCTTCGGGGCCGGCGCGATCGTCCAGCGGTCTGGAGAGGCTTGCGGGCTCAAGCGCGGCTGACATGGGGTGTAGATGATCCAGACGATGCAGGTCCCAAGATGAGAGCGCATGGGGTCGTCTTCTCGCAGACGAGCGAGGCATAAGCGTTTCGATTGGTGAGGCGCGGCTGCGCCGCGCGAGGCCTCACCGTCTCATGCGCGTGCGCGCCGCTCGCATCCGGCGGCTGGCGCCATTCCAGCGAAATGAGGATGATTTTGGCAGTCGCGTAGTGGGAGGAAGACAGATAACTCGATGATCTGCGCTTGCGATGTTCTTTGTGCGGGACGCCGAAAGTGTTAGTGCGCCCTAGTTATCAGTTTGCGCCAGGCTCCCTTGAGTAATGCGAGCCACCGAGATTAGATCATTGCGGTATTATAAGCCGTTCGTTACGAAGGTGCGAGTGTAGCAAAAGGGTGGGAGACATTGCGCGTGGTAAGGACTTTGGTCGTGAGCGGCGCCAGGTGAGCGAGAGGCGATCGGTTAATGCGACAGACCGCAAGCTCGGCGAGCGCGTGCGAACACGCCGGCTCGAGATCGGCATGACACAGGAACAGCTTGCCAGACATCTGGGCGTGACGTTCCAGCAAGTTCAAAAATACGAACGTGGCGTCAGTCGCATCGCCGCAAGCCGACTGCTTGAAATCGCGGAGGCGATGAAGGTTCCGGTCGCTTCATTTTTCCACGGCTTAGGCGGCAGGCGCGGGCAGAGAGCCGGCGGCGATGTTTCAGAGCCGCCGGGCGCGAGCGAATTGGTTCGACTCTACGCGGCGCTCCGCTCAGAAAGGGTGAGGCGGCGTGTGCTCGACCTGGTTCGGGCGATGGCCGAAACCAAGGATTAGAACACTCTCGCCACAAGGGCCAGTGCAGCGATCTCCACTATTTGCGCGAGCAGGACTGGCGCGAGCCCGAGCGATGCCGGCGACCAGTGAGCTGCTTCCGCAGCGCGTGGTCATGACAGTAGCCTAAGCACTACTGCAGGGTTGAGTGAAGGATTGCGCGCGCCGCCGTGCGGCACTGTGTGAAAGTTCTGGCCAAACATGCGGGAGAGCCGCTGAGGCGGTGGGCTCTCATTCAAGAAGCCGTTCGCCATGAACATGATCATTGTTGTGTCTGCGCGGGCCCAGACCACGTTTGCGAACTCGGCGCCGCGTACGCCGATCACACCAGCGCAAACAGAAAAGTGCGCGACTTGGCAGGCGAGATTGTGACGTCCTGGCTCATAGATGAGGCACGCTAGGCCGGCTGCCTGCAATGCCGAACAGCCGCTTTCTAGGTCCAGAAACTCACGCCGGCCTGCTCCGTAGGTCTCAATGCTGGCGCCGCCGCCGGCTTTGTAATAGTCGGGTTCATCCGAGCGTTTGATGATAAGAAAACTGCCGCGCGCCAGCGCAGGGCTGCAGCACGCTCGACCTCCCACGCGGGCAGATAGCGACATCCGAGCGCTCTCGATGAGAGGTTTCAGCTCAGCCAGCTCTGCGTCTGGGGCGCTTGCGATACGAAGATCCCAACGATCAATGTAAGGCGCGCTTAGCGCCTTCGACGGAGCGACGCCTAAAACTGCGCTTGCAGAGCTGACGACCTTTGCCCCTTTCGAAAGCTGAATCGCATGCGGTGTGATCGCATCGACAAGGAGCGGATTCATCGTAGGCCCGCAATCGAACAGTTGGAGCTGAGCAGGCTCGGGCAATTGATCGAGCCGCGCCGCGAGCGGCATAAGATAGCCAACCAGGAAGTGCCAATAATGCTCCGCGGAGCCAGTGCCCGTTTCCATCCAAGGCAACGCCATCACTTTGGCAGAACCCTCCTGCGTACGCACGTCACACACCTCTCGTGCCGACGAGAGCAGAGATCGAGGCGGCTCCCTTGCACATGAGCAAAGCTTTTTGCAAAGGCATATAGTCCATCTCTGGACGTGTGAACAGCGAGAGAAAAGACGCATGAAGGTTGCACGCTCGGCCGACGACCTGCAGGCGGTGTTGAACGCCTCACGGGTGGGCTTCAAGCTGGAGCAGGTGGAAGCGCGCCGGGCATCGGATTGGCAGCTTGAGAAGGGCGCCCTACAGCATCGCTCGCGTGGATTTTTTAGTGTCAACGGCGCGGTTGCCGACGAACGTACGCTTGTTCTGCTCTATCAGCCGCAGGCGGCCGTGACCGGCTTGATCACTGCGCTCATCGACGGTGAGCCTCATTTCCTGCTGCAGGCCCGCGCCGAGCCAGGCTGCCTTGGCGAGGCGCAGTTCGGGCCAACCGTACAATCAACGCCCGCCAATTTCATGCGCCTGCATGGCGGTCGCTCAACCCACTATGTAGAGCACTTTGTCTCCTACGAGGCGGGCACATCTGTTGTGGATGACACCACGCAGTTGGACCTTGGAGAGCGCTATGCATTCAAGACCAAGCGCTCGATGCTCGTATCATGCGAGAACGCGCCGGACGATGAGGCGGCATTCGTCTGGGCCAATGGCGAAAGCTTGCGTCAAGCTGTACTGAAAAGCGCGTTTCTCAACATCGACCTACGTTCGATACTTGCCGTATCCGAGTGGAGCGATAACGCAGAAGGGTTCGGATTGTCGGCGCGCTCAGAGAAGGTGCGTGTCTCGCTTGCGGCGCCGGTGCGCGAAGATGAGATCGGCAAAGTCATGCGCCTGCTAACGCAGCCGCGTCCCCATAGTCTGCGCTTCGTGCCCTTGGATAACGTTCCGAATTGGCAGGCTGACGACTGGGGCTGGCATGAACGTGATCGCCGCCAGGGCTTTGAGATTGCGTTTTTCCAAGTCGCGGCGGCCCATCGCGAAGTGGCGACATGGATTCAGCCGCTCGTCAACAGCCTAAGCGATGGGGAGGTTGCTTTGGCGTGCCGAGAGCGCAGCGGCGTGCTCGAGGTCTTTGTGAGGATTGCTGACGAAACCGGTTTCGCTGGGTCCCGGGCCTTGGCGCCGAGCTTTGTACGCTATCCTGGCGAGGAAACGGCGCAGCCGGATTGGCTGAGCGGAGCCAAGAGCGAGGTTACTTCCACCATAGAGAGCGACGAGGGGGGCAGATTCTATCGAGATGCGAGTCGTTACAGGATCGTACGAACTGAGTCTGATTGTGGCTCTGGTGGCGTCTGGCTGCGGCTGTCGGAGTTGAAGGCGATGCTCCGCCTTTCGTGTGTATGCACAATCCAACTCCGCGGAATCTTCTCTCAAATGCTGGCGGCGTCGTTCTGACAGCACGCGAAACTAGATGGGGAACACATGCAGCTGTTGGTGGCGTGTCAATCTATGGTCGCAACGGGCGGGCTGCTGAGATTTGAAAAGCTTGGACTTGTTGCTCGCGAACTTGGTCACTCGATGGCCTACATGGTCGCCGACGACGCGGCAGAACCGCAATTTACTTCCGCGTTCGAGGTGCTGGGGTTTGACGAGGCCGCCCGCCGTCGTTGGGATTGCGTTTTGATTCCCGGCGCTGGGTTTGCGTCGACCATCATTGAAGGGTTCCGGCGGCTGCGAGCTCCGCAGTTCGGCACACGGGTTCAAATGGTGCTTAACGACCGGCAGGTGCGCTCACGTTTCCTGGCGGTGAACACAAGTCTTCGGCCTGACATAGTGGTCTTCAACAATGAGGATTGGCCGACTGGCAGTTTCCACGATTTCTACGGGAAGCAATTCCACCACGTGATCGGCGCAGTGGACGTGCATATGTTCAGGCCCGTGATGCGTTCATCAGCTGACGGACGGTTCGTCATCGGGGCGCAACTTCAAAAGAACGGAGAAGCTGTCGCCGGCGCTCTTCGTCTGTTGCCCGAGCGGTGCATTGTGCGTTTTTTCGGAATGGATCGTAACGCACTATTCGTAAAACTCCGCGGCGAGTATGGGCGCCGCATCGAATACGCCGGCTTATTGTTCGGTGAGGATTTGGCTGACTACTATCGAAAGCTCGACGTCATGGTCAGCGTTGAGAGCCACGCGGGGTGGGCCAACGTTGTCGCCGAGGCAATGGCGTCTGGAGTGCCAGTTGTAACCACGAGGGCGGGCACGCTGAGCATCGCCATCCCAGACCACACCGCGCTCGTTATCGACGGCGGCGTCCCTGAGCAGGTGGCAAGTGCAATAAGCGCAATCCTCGAAGATACGGAATCGGCAAAGGCTCGTGCGCGCAGGGCGCGGACTCTCATCGAAACGTTCGACTGGCGCACTTACACGCTTCGACTACTCGACCTTATAGCGAAGTTTGACGGAACGGCGCACTATATTCACGCACCAAAGCTAGGGCTTCACGGCAAGGCAGACCCCGCAGAGCGCCTGCTTGGCCTTGAGAGTCTGCTTGCAGATTGCGCGGGAGCGACCGTTCTAGACGCCGGTGCGGCGGAAGGCTGGGTCGGTAAGGAATTCGCGGCCTGTGGGGCGGCCCTTGTGCGCGGATACGAAACGGATGCGGCGCGGGTCCAACTAGGTCGACACTTGTGGCGTACGCTGGGTAACTTCGAAATGAAGCGGGCGGATTTGTGTTCGGAGGCAGACCTGGCGCAGATAGCCGTGGACGCGCCTGCTGCAGGGTACGACGTTACCTTGTACCTTGGAGTACATCAGCACCTGCCGCCCGATCGCGCGGTAGCGGCATTGCGCGCGTTGCTTCGTATTACACGCGGGACGATTGCGTTGCGGATGCCCAAAGTGAACTGGGAGAGCGCCGCCGAAATCTTGATTGAGGAGGGATTCGACGAGAACTACTCGAAAGAGCCCTCTTTGAATAGCTATGCATCGCCTTTGTGGGTCTATTCGCGCCGATGATTGCTGACTGCGTCTCTTATCCGAAAAGTGGTCGCTCTTGGCTGCGATACATGCTCAGAGTGGCAGGGCATGGCGAAGCCGTGCGGTTTCATCACGACGGGTTTGAGTTCAATGACGGCCGAAAGCCGGCACACAACTTCGAATTGTCTGCAAGACTGCGACGTTACGCTGCTGATGACAGAGTGATCTATCTCGAGCGAGATCCGCGAGACGTCATGGTGAGCCTTTATCACCAGGTGACGGGACGATTTGCGGATTTCTTCGACTATCGCGGTTCAATCAGCGAGTTTCTGCGGGACGATTATTTCGGCGCGAGCACGCTCGCTGAGTTTCGACGCATGTGGCGCACCGTCCTCATGGAGCGAAGCTACCTCCATCTGACCTATGAAGAGATGCACGCGGACACCGTGCGCGCGTTGCGTCGCGTGTTGAGCTATCTTGAGCTCGATGCAAGTGACGCAGACATTGCGGCGTCCGTGGAACAAGGGCGTTTTGAGAACATGCAGTCGGTGGAAATGTCTGGCCAATTCGACGAGCCGTGGCTTCGTACACGCAATGGCTTCCCAAAAGTGCGGTCAGGGAAGGTTGGGAGCTACCATCTTCTCTCGCAAGAAGATGTTGAATACCTCAATCGCATCTTCTTCGTGGTCTGAGTTCAGGGTGAAGCAGAGGCGGCATTCTCGGCCAAGACCTGGCCGGAGGCGATCGCCGCGCGCGCCGCTTATGTGATCTTGGTCGCGCGGAGCTCGGTTGCTCTATGTATCGGGAGCGTCGCGGCGACTGACAGAGTCTGGGAATACGCCGACAAAGGGCGTTGCGAAGCAATCAGGGTCAGAATCTGCGACTGCATTAACAAGACCTACAAACGCCGATGGCTCGAAGGGCGCGAAGCCGCACAAGCGAAGTGAAACGGAGCGCGGAAGCGAGCGTTGTTGCAGGTGTTGCGGCCTTGGTCAGGCTGCAAACGCTGCGCTGCAATTTGACGCCGACCCGCGCGGTGACAACTAGATCTTGTCCAGGGGTATAAGCCGGGTACGGACGCCGAAGCTGGCAACTGCGGCAGCGACGC
>CALBST010000254.1 GCA_937967425.1 uncultured Caulobacteraceae bacterium | reverse complement strand
GCCGGATCGCTGCCGCCCAGCTGCAGGGCGACGGGGTGCTCAATCTCGGAAAACCCAAGCAGCCGCTCGCGGTCACCATGGATCACGGCGTCGGCAGTCAGCATCTCAGAGTAGAGCAGCGCGCCGCGCGTGAGTTCGCGATGGAACGCCCGGCAGTGCCGGTCAGTCCAATCCATCATGGGCGCAATACAGAACTTATGAGATTGATTTTTCATGTTTTTTGTTGGAACATCAGTGAACTAGATGTGCTGATTTGTGACCGCGCGTTCGACCTGTGTTCCGCATTTTTCCGGGCTTTTCCAGTCTGCGTGTGACCGGAGCGTGACCAGATTCGAGAAGGTCGCTTTGAAGCGCGAAGGCGGAGCTGCATGGCATGGCGTCCATCGACAAGCGTCGGGGCAAATGGCGGGCCCAGGTACGCCGGGACGGTCATTCTCTATGCAAGACCTTTCTGCGCAAGAGCGATGCTGAGGAGTGGGCGCGGGATAAGGAACGCGCGATCGACAAAGAGATCGATCCGACCGTCAAACCCGTCAGCCGCAAAGACACCTTCGCAAGTTTGATCGCCCTTCATCTCGACGACCTCGCGACCGTTGGGCGCCCACTACGCCGCTCTAAGCGTCACGTCCTGAACCGCCTCCGTGACGAACTCGGCGACACTCCCCTCTCCCAGCTGACGCGGGAAAAGCTGGTCCAGTACGGCCGCGAGCGCGCCAAGCAAGGGGCTGGTCCCGCAACGCTCGCAATCGATATCTCATTCATCGGCACAATCCTTACCGATGCCGCTGCCGTTCACGGCGTCGCGGTGAATGTGGAGTCCGTTCGGCTTGCGCGTGTCGCGCTGCGTCGGCTTGGCCTTGTGGGTGCCGCCGACGAACGCGACCGCCGGCCGACCGATAAGGAGCTGGAGAAGCTCTTTGCGCATTTCGACGCGAATGAACGCAACACGATCCCGATGACGCGGATCGTGAAGTTCGCCATCGCGACCGCCATGCGGATCGACGAGATATTCCGCATCGAGTGGACGACGCTGGATGAACGCACGCGGACCATCCTCGTCCCCGATCGAAAGGACCCGAGAAAGAAAGACGGAAACGATCAGCGCGTGCCGCTACTCGGGGTCACCGGCTTCGATGCCTGGGCGCTGCTCGAAGAGCAGCGGGATTTGCGCCTCAATCCGGCGCGTTGCTTTCCATACAATGCAAGGTCCGCAGGCACATCGTTTCAACGGGCGGTGAAGGCGCTGAACATTCCGGACCTTCATTTCCACGACATGCGTCATGAAGCGACGAGCCGCTTGTTCGAGGCGGGACTTACGATCGAGCAGGTGCCGCTCGTTACCGGACACAAGGATTGGAAGCAGTTGAAGCGCTATACGCAGCTGCGGCCCGAGGGGCTGTATGCGAATCTTGCGAAAAAAGAGGCGTCCAAGGGATGACCTCACCTCGCGTTGTTTTTTGCTGCCGCAATACCTCGGCGCGCTACTGAGGTGGCGCCACAAGGCCCATTTCGATGAGAAAGCGAGAAGGTGCCTTATGCCAACCTCTATATGATTGGGCGCGGCTTAGCACGAGAGACTCCTTGGCCCTCGTAATCGCAACAAAGCAGTTCCGGCGTTCCTCTTCCATTTCCGGGCTGGCATCGCCCTTTTGACGGCTCTGGAACGACGGAAGGATGTCTTCCGCTAGGCCAATTACATAGACAAAATCGAACTCTCTGCCTTTAGCACCATGCACCGTCATCAAGGTAACCGTATTGGGCTGTGGGGACGGGTCTTTGGATCGCAACTGAAGCTCTTGGAGGAACTGATCGAGTGACACGTTCCGGCCGAAATGGCGACTGACCTCGTTCGCGATCTCGCGCCACGCCGCAAGGTCTTCTGCTAGGTCAGGGTCAGCATCATCGCCGGATGCTTGCGTAGCCAGCACCGCGAGAATTTCTTCCACGACTTTCTTGGAACTGTTCGGTTCGCGACTTAAGCGATCCGCAGCATCCAGTAGCTTCGCGCCGACGCCCTCCGTATCGAGTCCTGGCTTGGAGGCGTGAACCCAAACGCTCATGTACGAGGTTCCGCTTGCTTCCGCCTCCGACAATAATTGGCCCACATCGACTTCAAGCATCGAGAAACGGTTAAACGCCTCGATCAAGGCGGTCATATTGCGTCGGTCGAGCGGGCGCACGATCTGAGTGAGCATTGCCAATAGCCATCGGAACTCTGCGGACAGGAACTCGTCGCGCCGCTGTGCCAACACGGCTGGAACTTGCACCGCCTGAAGTGCTCTCTGCATCTTTTCCAACAGCGCGCGCGTCCTCGCGAGAACGGTAGTCTGACCCCATTGGTCCTTCGCGCGCGCGGCAATCTCTTGAGCAATACCTGCCGCTTCAGCTTCATCGGTGTCAAAGACACGAAGCTGAATATGCTCGTGCGCAGGCAACTTAAGATCCGTCTTGCCAGCAATGAGTGGCATCTTGGACGCGGTGCGCTCCACGTTATAGGCGACCAAACGGTTCGCTGCTTCAACGATTGCGGGTGGGCAACGGTAATTCGTGGGCAACTGAATAAGCTGCGGGCCAAAGTCCGATCGGAAGCGCTGAATTTGCCGAAAGCTCGCGCCGTTCCATTGGTATATAATTTGATCGTCGTCAGCTACCGCGAAGACATTCCTGAACTCATCACCAGCCATCGCGCGTATGAGGCGATACTGCGCGTCGTTCGTGTCCTGAAATTCGTCAAGCAACCAATAGGGATGCGAGCGACGATAGCGCGCCGCGATCGCTGGAAACGCCGCAAAGAGCCTATGAGCTTCGAGGATCAACGAGTTGAAGTCCAACGCATTTAGGTGGCGTAATTCGTCCTCATACGCTTGATAGGTTTGCACAACACTTTGTGCGCTTTGGCTTTGCGACAACCGCGACGGCGCATCCTTCGGCTCAATCAGCAGCGTTTTCATCCGGTCAATGAGGCCGAGGTTTCTTATGTTGCTGGGGTCCAGACCAGCACGCTTGAGCCCGTCTTCTAGCACGGCTCTCCTGTCGTTCTCTTGGGAGTAGATTGCGAAGTCTGGTTTGATGCCGAGGTGAACGCCGTGCTGCCGCAGGACTTGACCGCAAAAGCTGTGAAAGGTGCCGATGATCGCCCGGTCTTCGAGGCCGGGCACAAAAGTCGCAACGCGCTCCTTCATTTCGTCGGCTGCCTTGTTGGTGAAGGTCAACGCGAGAATACGGAAGCTCTTGTCGCGCCCTTCTTCCAGCAGGCGTGCGATGCGCGATGTAAGCACTTGCGTCTTACCCGAGCCCGGCCCCGCCAAAACGAGCATCGCACCTTCGCCGTGCGCGACAGCCTGTTTTTGTATGTCGGTCAGCTTTTCAAGAGCAGTTTGAAGCGGCGTATTGCTCATGTAAGCCCCCTCAAGTCGGTAATCGCTTCCCTGAAGGTCTGCGGCATCCTTCCCGCGAGCGCGGCGTTGCCGCGCAAGGTGTTGCCTAACTCTGCCGCGTAAGCCGTTTTGTGGTCGCGGAGCAAATCCACCAGCGCTGTTCCGCTTGCCGACGCAGCGCCTGCAACACCGAGGCGCGTAAGCACGGCTCTCAGTTCGGCGTCGAGTCCGTCAGCAACGAGTTGCGCTTCTAGGTCGCCCGCCGCGTGCCGCCGACAGCGTGCGGCGACGAAGGTCGGGTCGAAATCTCGGTTCTGGATGCCCTGACAATACTGCTGCCCCGCCTGATCGCCATCGAAGACCGCCAGCCACGGGATCGAGAGAGCGCGCGCCAACGCCGCAAAAGTCGCTGGGTGCCCGTTGTTCATCGCATCAATCACCGCGACGCCATGCTCATCGAGGTCATAGCCCAACTCGCGCGCCATCGCGTGGACCAGCAGGTACTCCGCCTGCCCTTCGACAATGAACCACCGAGTCGCAAAGAAGATTTCACCACGAATGCGGCGCGCAAAGGTCTCCAGCGCTCGTAGTTCTTCGTCGGGAATAAAGAGCAGAGAACGGTCATGCATGCCTCGCAAGACGCCGTGAATGACCGCACGGTCCGGGTGCGTGCCGTAACCCGTCAGCAAATCTCGATAGCGCTGCTGGTCCAGCCTCCCATGAACCGTGAGTTGTTGGCTGGCATGTTCATACTCGATTGCGCCTCCGCTCGCGGCAACCACGGCATCAATGGCGGGAACGTGAGGGACGTGTGCCGAAAAACTGGCGGGAAGCGAACTGACTTCTGTTCCGTTCGTCGTGAGCCTTATCAAACGCAAGTCGCGGAACGGAACGTGCTGCACGAAATACGGCGAATGCGTGGTGATTATCTTTTGACCGGGCAGTGCATTTACATGCGCCCACAAGGTGCGAGCGGCCTGCGGATGTAGGTGCGTCTCAGGTTCTTCAAGTGCAAGGACGGGCGAGCTGTCCGCCTCGTAAAGCTCTGTCAGCAAATGCTCCACGAATGCCTGGAAGAGAAAGATGACAGACAGGCTTTGCACCCCCTGACCGTGCCGCTGGAGTGGCAGCCAGGGCCAGTCGGGCTCATTGCGCAGAATGATTTCGGCTTTAGAGAGTAAATCCCACGATTTGAGGGGCACCAGCCGAAGGTTGACGCCGCCATCACGATCTCTAGCGGCAACGCGCGTCGCGCCGGATAGCGTCTGTGCTACCTGAGCAAGCCGTGGATCGGCTTCGAGCAGTTTCCGGTTCAACAAATCAAGGACACGCTGGACTTTGCCTTCCAAAGCGGCGGGAATTTCCATCGCCTTTAGAAGTCGACCCCAAAACTGCGATCGCGACGAAAATTCGTCTTCCGCGTCGCGCAAAGCACCGAGATAGAAGACCGGCAAGTACTGCCAGAAGCGATCCAGATTTGTCCGGCGCGCGGAGCCGCCAACCAAGGGCGCGCGCCCCGCGTTTAGAAAATGCCAAGCGGGCTCAAACGCTTTGTCCGATTCATTCCACGCGCAGCTGGCACGCAGGATTATGAAAGTTCTGCCTGTGACAGGATCGGCCTGCGCGATTTCGTCTAGGTCTTGCTGAAGCGCCTCAGACCACTCACCGGCCTGACGTTCCTCAACACGAATTTCTATTGAAACACCTGGTGGCGATTTCGGGTCTGCATTTTCATCAGGGAGGTGGACATCATACTCTGTGAAGCCTGTGCCGCGTTGACCCCACCTTCGCGTGAGCGCAATCCTCACTGCATCGAGTATTGCTGTCTTCCCAGCGTTGTTTGGGCCGATCAGAACGGTGGTTTCGCTGAGGTCTAGATTGAGCGACTTGATCGAACGAAAATTCTGTATGTTGAGCCGGGTGATGCGCATTAGCCACCGCCACTCGTGCTAACAAGCCGAGCACTACTCGGATCGTACACATAATCCGTTATTGTACCGTCCCTAATCTTGGCCACTGCTTCATCAATGACAAAAACCGGCACAAGGAACCACTCCCTCGGCACTATTGGACTTCCGAATCGGTCCCTGATCTCGACGTTCAACCGCGCGGGATCGAACACGCGATGAATGATGCTCTCCAACTTTGTGCGGTTGATGTTGAAGAGCTCGTAGGTCGCGATGATTTCGACATCCGCCATCAGAAATGTCGGATCGAGCTTTGCGCCTGCCACGCGCCGTTTCACGTCGGAGCCCGTGACGCCGATCTTGTGAACTATCTCGCGGTTCTGAGCGACCATTGGGTGGTCTGAGCGGCTCCTAAGGACATAGATGAAGCCGGCTGCGAGATCGTCTGCTTCAACCTCATCCGCGAAGAGCGGCCCGGCATCCGGTTCCGATACGCGACGGCTCGTCTCGTCCTTGTAGATCGCACGCTGCAGCGAACGCAGAAGGAGATTACTTTCCGTGCCGTTGGAATAGATAACGCGCAGACGCGCATCAGTGTCACCGTTTGGCGCTTTGAACGTCTCGCCAACTTCGGCAACGTAAGCGGTCTGACCGCCAACAATAAAGAATTCGCCCGCCTTGATGTCAGATTTCAAGAAGCCGGCGTCCTTCCTGATCTGCCGAGTGATGCGCGCGCCGCTCGCGATGTCATTGGCGACCCGCTCAAACAACTGCTTGAAGTGCTCGAAGTCCTGGCACGGTTCGCGGCCCGCAACTTCTTCCGCGACGCGCTTGTCGGCTGCGGAACGAACGTGTCGCAATTCTCGCACATCAGCCCCCCCATCCGCTCCCTCCAGAGCCGCCGCAAGTTCATCCAGGTCAGGCGCCTCAGACGTGACGTCCTGTTCGTTTTCCGCGCCAGCGAGTAGCCCTTGATGATCGAGTGACTCCAAAACCGCCCTGCAGTCGGGCTGCGCCCTCAACCGCTCTAGTCGCGTTGCATAGATGCGCTCAAAGATTTCGCGGTCTTCGCCATGCAGTGGCCTGCGGCCGTGCTGCTCCACAAAGCGCTGGATTTCCTCAAAGCCCGCGATAATCCGCTCGTCACGCGCCGAGCGCCCGCCTTCTCTTTGCGGGACATCAAAGTCCGCGAGTGCTTCGGCCAATTCGTCGAGGTCGGGCTCAGTCATAGCGCCCTTCCTTTCGGAACCGCATGAAGGCCGCGGCCCCTTCCGCCATCCGGCGCTCCCAAGCGTCCTGGGCAGTCGGCGATGGCAATCGCCCCCGCTCCTTCTGGAACTTGAAAGCGCGAACCGCGAGGTCTTTGGCCTCTTCCGGCGACAATGTAGTGCGCTTGGCGGAGATAGCGGCCTGGACCTGCTTGAGGCTTTCTTCGCTCATCGTCTTGGCGAGGATCGCGTACGCCTCGCCGAATGGGTTGATGCGATCGATGAGATCGATGTCCAGCTCACGAACATCCATCGCGAACTTCCGCACGCCGTCGATGAGAGCCGTGTTTGCGCTCGACTCTGTAGGATCGCTTCCGAATGCAAGCTGCTTGGCTTGTTGCGTAAGGTTCAGCGCCGCAATCGCATGCTGCCGGACAGCCTCCTGATCCTCATCGTCGAGTTCAGGGTACCTTTCTCGGACGATCTTTCCCATCCGTAGCTGTGTCAGCTCTTCTGGCACGAGCTCCTCGTCGAACAGGCCGCGCTCGATGGCCGTCTTATCTTGCACGAAGGCCGCGATGACCTCGTTGAGGTCTTGCCTACAGATGCGCGTTGCCTGCTCGCTCTTCGGCGTCGCGAGACCCAAAATTTCGATTTGGAATTGGCCGGTCTGTTCGTTGAAGCCGACATTGCATTTGTCAGGGTTGTAGCCGCCTTCGCCATAGTCAAAGCCGGGCGTTGGGCCGCTGCCAGGATTCTTCGGCTTGAACTCAAAGCGCGGCGCGAGCACCTGCTCCATAAGAAGGCTCGCCGCGATCGCTTTCAGAGTATCGTTCACGGCCTCTGTCACAGCATCTTCGGCGGCATCGGGCTCCGCGATGAGGTTTGTGAAGCGCGCGCGGGTCTTCCCCGGTGCGTCGCGGGTCGCACGTCCGATGATTTGCACGATTTCAGTAAGACTGGAGCGATAGCCGACCGTCAGGGCGTGTTCGCACCAAATCCAGTCGAAGCCTTCCTTCGCCATCCCGAGCGCGATGATAACATCGACATTGTCGCGGTTATTTTTCTGCGCCGGGTCTTTCAGCGCCGTGAGAATTTTCGCGCGCTTCGCGGCGTCAGTATCGTCCACGAGGTCGGCGATCTTAAGTGTGCGGCCGTCCGGCGTTCGGACCAGCTGGAAGCCCGTCGCTGGGTCCGCGCCAAGCCAAGCGTCCTTTGCGCCTCCACCAAGGGCATCGATGATGTGTTCGACCTCCTTGATCTTGTCGCCCATGCTCTCGCGCGAATTCACGCTCGGGATGTGAATGATGGTCTTCTCGGCCGCGTCGAGCACCGCGAGAATGTCGTCCACATAGGCGTTGGCATAGAAGAAGTAGCCGATGTCGAGTTGCTTTAGATACTCGTAGCCATTCAGCTGCTCGTAATAGGTGTAGGTGACGGTTTCAAACTTCGCTTCGTCCTGGGGCGAGAGCACGGCAACGGCATCACCCCGGAAGTAAGAGCCGGTCATAGCCACGACGTGAACCTTGTCGCGCGCAATCAGCCGTCCGAGATGCTGCCCGAGCACGCTCTCCGGATCGGCTGAGACATGGTGGAATTCATCCACGGCGATGAGGCGATCGTCAAAGGCTTCGACCCCAAACCGGTCAACCGCGAAGCGGTAGGTCGCGTGCGTGCACACGAGCACCTTGTCCTCGCTCTTGAGAAAGGCTTCGACAGAATTGACCTTGCCGCCGTTGTCGCCGCCCGGCGCGTTGCAGAGGTTCCATTTGGGCTCGACGCGCCAGTCCGCCCAGAACCCATAATGCGACAGCGGCTCATCATTGAAGCTGGAGCCAATCGACCGCTCCGGCACGACGATAACGACTTGCTTCACACCTTGGTTCGCGAGTTTGTCGAGCGCGATGAACATCAGCGCGCGGCTCTTGCCCGAGGCGGGCGGCGACTTGATGAGCAAATACTGCTCGCCCCGTTTCTCGTAAGCGCGCTCCTGCATGGGGCGCATGCCCAACGCGTTCGCCGTCGTTGAAGCGCCGCTGCGGGAATAGGTGACCGATACAGATGGTACATTGTGCTTGTTGTCGGTCATTTGCCCGCCCTCGCCTTTCGTGGTCTCGCCGCACTCTCTCCGCTGGTCGCCTTCGTGTAGAGTTCAAAGAGCTTCTCAAGCCGCTCAGTATCGTTCCTGAAGCGGCGACCGATATAGATGCGCTCTAGCACTTCATCGTTCTGTTCATGGGCCTCATGAAGATCAGGAGGCATGTTTGATATGCCATCTTTCACTTCATAGAGTTCCGCAATCGACTTCGGGAAGTGTCGCTCACGTGCGAGCAGAACTCCCTCAGCTGAGCGCGTGAGGTCCGCCTTCATCTTTTCCGTTAGCACGGGGATCGGAAAGGTATTCCAGCCGAGCGTGTTGGAGTACCGATGGTCAGTCTTGAGTTTTCCGCAGACGGTAGCGATCCAGACTAGGTGAAGGCGAGATGCAAGAAGGGCAACATTCCACAGCGGCGCATCGAAAATCGCAAACGCCAGATTGCTAACCACGGATCGGCTGTCCAGAAGTCCAACCGACAGATACTCTCGCGACTCAGAGGATACGCCGGGCAGAACAATGGTGTGGGACTTAGCGCTATTCATTTCGCGAAACTGATGCGGGCGGCCCGCCATCGCGCGTGTTCCGGCGTCTGCGCTGGCAAGTCGCATTGTCCGAACGCTGTCCAACCGCGCACGCACTGCATCGTTCTCAAGAGCGGCCGGAAGGTTATCGTTTCCGATCCAAAGGCAGTACCTAACTAGACCGCGTATGTATTCTGCCGACCCGTATATTCGGCGCAGGAAGTTTGCCTTCTGACTGGCTGTGAGATTTAGGGCGCTCGCCTCCTCGGCAGTGAGCAGGAGGTGTCCACCATCAATCGGCATATTGCCGAAGCTCATTTCGGGGAGGCCGGCGATGCTGCGCCGCTGCCCAATCACCATTACGTTCTCACCCACGGTGAGATAAGGCGTAATGCTATTTGCCTCCCTGATGGTGGTCTCGCCGTCACGGCGAAGATCGTACAGATAACGCTTCTTGCTCGTTGTCCGAGGCGCCAGACCAACGATTGCGACCATGACGCCTGCGTTGTGGCTCGCGAGATTCGCCCACTTGAAGGACGTGTGGGCGAACCGGATGATTGAGCCCGCCTCGAAAATCTTTGGCCAAAGTATCGGTACT
This sequence comes from uncultured Caulobacteraceae bacterium, assembly GCA_937967425.1. Next base: position 47,484 of record CALBST010000254.1, on the reverse strand, counting down.
ATTCGCCCCTGGCACACCGAGTTCGTACTAACAAACGCCGATTCCGCCTCCGTGTGTTGGGCATAGGCGGCTGCCTTCATAAACCAGCCACCAACGTAGTCGATTTGTTTGGACGAGATGCCATATGGATCAAATACCGACGCTAAATCGGCCTTTTGCTCCTTGGTCTGCGTTTGACTACCTTTGTAGGGCGGGTTGCCGCAGATGTAGGTTTCCCCGCCCTCATTCTCGAAGTCGATCTGTGGCTGATCGAGAGGCGTGTTGAAAAGATCATCGCCCTGAAGCCTCACACCAGTTCCGCTCGGCGGACAAACGCTCAACCAATCGAGTCGCAAAGCGTTTCCGCTGGTGATCCAGTTCTGTGTATCGAGAGGTAAAAACTCCAAGAGCGCGAGTTTCGGCCCGCGATACAGAACATCGCACTGGAACTCGGCGATGATAAGCGCGAGGCGCGCCACTTCCGCCGGGAAGTCGCGCAGCTCTATGCCTCTAAAATTCGTGAGCGGAATGTCCGTGCGTCGATTTTCTTCACCCCGTCTACGGTTGATCTCCGCCTCGATCGCCCGCATTTCCTTGTAGGCGATGACAAGGAAATTGCCCGAGCCGCAGGCCGGGTCGAACACTCGGATGCGCGCCATGCGCTTTCGTAGGTTTAGTAGCTTCTGTGGGCTTGTCCCCGCCTCGTCTAACTTTTGGCGAAGGTCATCAAGGAACAGCGGATTCAGCACTTTCAGAATGTTCGGCACACTCGTGTAGTGCATACCAAGCGCGCCACGCTCTTCGTCGTCCGCGACTGCCTGGATCATCGAGCCGAAAATGTCGGGGTTGATGAGCTTCCAGTTCAGCTTTCCGATGTGGAGGAGATAGGACCGCGCGATTTTGCTGAATTTCGGCACCTCCGTTGAACCGGAGAAAAGCCCGCCGTTCACATAGGGAAATGCGTTCGCCCAAGGGCGCAGGTTGGCGCCGTCGCGATCCTCCACCTTAGTGTTCATCGCCCGAAAGATTTCACTGACCACAAAGTCTGTGTTCGACCCGTCGCGCGCGCTCATTTGCTCGATGGTAGCGGTGAACAATCCTTCGCCGTTGAAGATGTCAGTGTCCTCAGCGAAGAAGCAGAAGATCAGACGCGCCATAAAATGATTCATGTCGGACCGGCGCTCGGCGGCGCCCCAGGCCGGATTGTCCTTCAACAGCTCGACGTACAAAACCTGCAACCGTTTTGCCGCGCGCGTATCGAGTTCGTTCTCGACGATTTCCTGAACGGTCGCGATGCCGGCCAGGGGCAGCAAGAAGCTAAAGTGCTTCGGCAGGTCCGAGTATTCGCAGGCGATGGTGCCGCCTGTGCTCAGATCTTCGGCTTCGAGAGCGTCGCCGTCAGTCGCGAGCAGGAAACGCACCTTGTGGCGCTTGTTCTGTGTCGCTGGGCTTGACCGGAGCGCGTCCAAAGCAGCGCCCACGGCGCCCGCTTCGGCGACCTTCAGGTGGATGTGGTTCACCTGGAGCACGCCACCCATGTCCGACTTATTAGAGGCGCCGGTGCGCAATTTCTGGATCGTGGTTTCCTTGTTGCCAAACGCTTCAAGGAACGCGAACGGAAACTCTGCCGGGTCGAACGGACGTTCGGCCAGCGCGCTCACTGCTTCTTCGATCTCAACCGCGTTCATTCCGGATTTCCAGCACAACAACAGAACTGCCGCCCAGTATCTCTCGGCCGGGCGGGCCAACTAGGAACAGGGGTATTCAGAATGACGCATGGTAGCGTTTGAGGGGCGTATTCGGAACCCCTAAACCCGGCGTTGCCGGCGTAGGAAAATGCGATTGTTTTCCGTGAGCTAACGCGGCGTCCATAGGCGCTCGCCGAGGTTCAAGAAAATTGGCTTTCCATTTCGTCAAGCGCGTCATCGAGGGTCCGGTCTTGCTGGCGCCCCTGACGCCTACCCGATCTCTGGCGAGTTGAGCCCTCGCGACTGCCTTCCGCCGATGGCGCCGACGGGCCGGTCGGATTGGACGCGGATAGGGTGCGGGGTGTCACCGCCCAAAAGCCGAACACGAGGACCAGCTTCCCGACGAGCGCAAGAGCGGCCGCGAGCACGACCCTCACGTTCTCCGGATCAGCACGGATGCCAATGATGCCTACAAGTTCAACAAGTCCCTGGATTTGCGCGTTCGATGTTTCCGGACGCGTTCCGAATTCCTCCAGACGACGGCGAGCGGCATCGCGCATACTCCGCACCTCGTCAGCACGTCGCGAAACAGCGAGCCCCTGGTCCACCGCCGTGATCTCGATAACGAGGGCGCGCGGAACGCGGAGCCCCTGCGCGGCATAGCGGTCGCGGCGCTCATGGAGGCCGCGAAGCCGAGCCGCGATGGCGTCGCTGGGTAGCATGAGCTCAGCGCGCTGGAGCGTGGTTTCAAGCTGAACGAGTTCGGCTGAGGCCTCCTGCTCATCCCTGCGCGCGCTGTCGTATTCGGCAGCGAGATGGGCACGTTCGAGCTGATCGCTCTTGGTTTTGGTGACGATGGCGCCGAAGTCGGCGACGAGGTTGAGGCAAAGCACGACTGCGAAGACCGCGCGCCAGATGCGGGCTTTCGCAACTTCGCCCCTGCCCTGCGCGTCGGCGGCGACGACGAGAAAAGTCACTTCAACGGCGGCGAGGCACGCGCCGAATAATTGATACGGAAGCGGATTGCCGCCGCCCAGCTCGCCCCAGAAACCAATAACCATCCAAACATTGACGCCCGCCAAAACGAAGAGCGGCACGTTTGTCAGACGCGTTAGAATACTCGCCCGCGCACGCTCCGTCATTTCAGCGACGCCTCGGACGGCTCGGTCGTCTCGCGATCGACGCGATTCTTCGCGATGATGATCTGGATGGCTTCTTCGACGAGCGATTGCAGCGAACGGCCAGTACGAAGCTTCACCGAATAGAGCCGCACATAAAGCGCTGGCGTCAGCTTCGTTACGACACGACGCACTGCAGGCGCCTTCCGACCTTCAACCTGGTCGCTCATGGGCGTGTCCTCTTGTTTCAGACGGTGAGTCTGTTCGGGCGCTTTCCCTGGAGCCACGGAGCCGCGCGAGGGTTCACCGCGCCCGCCCTCGCGCGGCTCCGGGGCGACCTCGGCGACCGAACAGCGGCGCTTTCCTTGGTGAATGGTGAGCGCAGGGCTTACACCGCCGTCACGCCGCTGCAGCCTTCACCGCGTCACGCGCTTCAATGGTGGATTTGCGCCGATTGGCCTGAAGCCAGGCATCGAGATCGGCTATGTCATAGACGACGCGTCGCGGGCCCATCTTCATGAAGACCGGACCGGCCCCTTCATGCATCCGGGCCTTATTCATCCAGCCAACCGACAGACCGCAATAAGCGGCGGCCTCCTTTACGTTCAGGCGCTGCTTCTCGGACATCTAGGAACATCCCACCGCCTGAGCGCCCAATGCGTCAGCCCGGCAGAATGGTGGTGAAGTGATTTGGTAGGCGCAGTCAACACTCAATGGTATGATGACTAACGCGGCGTCGCTTCCGGCTTTGCGCGGGTTCGGCGCTTAGAATCCCTTGTCGCCTTCCGGCGCCGTTCTAGTCGCTCAGTGTCAGGCAAACGGCTCCTGGTCGGCGATGGCGGAAGAAGATCGCTCAGCTTGTTGCCTTTTGATTTCTGGTAGCTCGCCAGCGCCTCGTAAAACTTAAAATCGGTCTGCCGAATATCGTCTCCAGTCGCCTCACCCTCTTCCACGCGCGGCTTCCAAACTTGGTTGAACCATTCGAGCGCCGTGGGCTTCTTGCCGGTCTTCGCATCGATTTCTCGGTCGCGGAAAAGCGGAATGTAGGTGGCGGGATCGGCGCTGACGATTTCAGCTGCTTCTCCAATGAGTTTCGCGACACGCGCCAACCGACCAGAGGGAACGCTTTCGAGCGCGCCGTTTACCTGCAATTCCCCGATATACGCCATCAGGGCGGCGATCGTCTGCTTACGCTCCGTGTCGTCCATCTGCTCCAAGTCGCGCTGCAAGAGCTGCCGCGCGTCGGACCAGAGCTTACCCGAATTAATACTTTCATCCGCGAGGAAAACGCCCGCGAGCTGCGGGATAGCGCGGCCGAACGCCTGCTCTGGCGTACCCGCGAGTTTCCAGGCGTTTCCTATGGTTCGAGCGGCTTGTTCAAACGGCGCCAGCGGCGGCGGCGATGCCTTGCCATAGTAATCCGCAAAAAAGACGCGCGCCCACGCGTCGGGGATGATGCGGTCTTTGGCGCCTTCCGAGAACCATCGGATGACCTTCACATCATCGAGGAGGCTATAGGGCTGCGACTTGCCCATCTTCACGCGGTCGGCGGGCGCCCCCAACGGCTCGCTCCCTGTCGGCGGCTTCGCCGACGGGCCAAGAGACTTCCGCCTCTTCCCACTGCTGAATCCCTGCGCGGCCACGGTTACGACTCGGTCACCTCGGTTCTGAGAGGGCGACCTTACCCGCCAAACTTCTTCTGCGCAGCATGGCGTTGAACGTATTCGTTCAGCGCCTCTTCCATGATCAAGATCATGGGCTTGTCGGTCTGGGCGCTGATCGCTTTCAGCCAGAGGAACAGCTCGCGCGGGATATGGGCCGTCACCTGACGGCGACCGGGATAGACCTTCCTCTTGGCGTTATCCAGAGGCCGCTCATTCGCCGCCTTCGCCATGCCCTGCACGGCGGTTTCGGCGGCGGCGGGCAGTGTCTCCTCGTCGTCATGGATCAATCGGTTGTTCGCCATCACGCCACCTCATCGGGGAGCGTCGCCAGCATGCCCGCAAACGGATCGCCCAATATGGCCTGCGGCGTCGCCACCGTGTCGGGCGCGACCCGCACTTTCGGCGGCGCGGCCGCGAGTTCGTCGCTGAGCCAAGCCCATAACGCGCCGATCTCTTGGGCGTGGCGACCGTCCGGCAGGAGTTCTGGAGCCGTCAGACCATCACGAAGCGCGCGAACATAGGGCTGGAGCAGCGTCACCGTCACCGGCGCTTGACGAATACCCTTCCCTTCCAGAAACGCCGCTGCATCGCCCGCGATCTGCGGGCTGTTATGCGGCACTTGATTCATGACGAAGAACGCGCGCGCTTTGATATCGCGCACCAGCGTCACGGTCGCTTTCGCGGCGTGCAGATCAAAATAGCCAGGACGTGAAGGCATGAGCACGATATCGGCCGCTTCCGCCGCGCGCGCGGCGGGGAAGTCCGCATGCGGCGGCGTATCGACAATGACAAGACCATAGCCCTGCCCTTCCGCCCGCATGATCTCTTCCGCGAGATCGTTCGCGAAAAGCCGGCGCACATCGAGCGGCGCCTTGAACCAGCGGCCATGCTGGCTTGCGAGGCGCGAGCGGTCTTTCGCCCATTGTGCGGCGCTGCCTTGCGGATCGAGATCGATGAGAAGCGTTTTTATGCCGGCGCTTTGCGCGGCAACGGCCAGATGCACCGCCAGCGTCGTTTTTCCGACGCCGCCCTTCGTAGAAACAATCGCTAATGTGTGCATGCGCCTCCGCGTTTCAGGTGGAACACAGCACAATCGCATAGTCGCATAAGCGCACGATCCTGCTGCTCTGTTGTTGTGAGTCTATGCTGATCTGGGTTTCTGCCTAGATGGAAAAGTGCGTTCGCATATCGGCATAGCGCCATAGCCGCACAACACCACAAGGCCACAACCGCACAATCGCAACACAAGGCCGTTTCCCTGCAAAACAAGCACTTCCTCGCTTGTGCACTTGTGCGCCTATGCACTTATGCGGTTGTGGCCTTGCGATGAACCTCACGAAGCGCGGCATAGGGGTCGCGCTCTTGGCGCTCGGGAAAGTCGACGTTGGCAACTGCGCCTCTGTCCCGTGGCGATACGAAGGGCGTGATGGTGCGACGCGCGGCTAAGGGCGCATCAAGCGTCACGTCCTGCCAGCGGCGGGGTGGGGGCGTGCTGATGAGGCGGGCTGCATAGAGGTCTTCGAGGATTGCGTGCTTCACCCCTTTGCAACGCAGTCCGTTATACTGCGCCGCTCGCCACGAGGACGACACGTCGAGCGCATAACCATCGGCGGGCAAGGGACCATCGCCGCCTTTTTGGTGCAGATAGGCTTTGATGTCCCGGCCATAGCCGCTGATATAAATGCGGCCGCCCCTGTAGAGCCGCGCATTGAATCCGCACACGGAAAGAATTTCAGAAAGGACGTTGGGCTCGCAACGCGAGTGATCAGAGGTCAATGGGCGCATTTTTCTTCTTGTTGATTATTTCGCCTTCCTCCAGATTAGCGGCATGACGCTCAACAACAAGAACAAGAATGGCGTCGGCCTAGACCTATCCGCACTCGTTATGGATGATGTTCCACACGCCGACACAACTCCGCCATCGCGCGGGTCGGCGGGACCATGCTCGATGAACTAAGAGCCGGGGCGGCGCGCAATCCAATCTGGTTTGGCGCCGTCGCAACGATCACGGGCGTGCAAGGCTTCTTTGCCTGGGAATTTTGGGGCGCCATCAGCCAGGACCCAGCGCATCAGCTGGCTCTTCGTGCGCTTGGTCTCGGTTTCGTTGCCGGCGAAGTGGTCGCGCTCGACATGGCGAGCCGCGCCGACCTCAATCAGGAGCACAAACGGGCCGGAAGTTTGCGCGCGCTGTGGTGCGTCCTGGCGCTTAGCACCTTCACGGCTGACATAAACGCCCTTTCCGGTGTTTTGAGCGAAAGCGACGACACGCGCATTGAAGCGGCTGCGGCTTTCGACGCCAATCAGGCGCGGATACGGGATCTGGAGACGCGGATCGATCGCGCCGATGATCCGTTCGACAATGCGCTGCTGAGCGTCGCGGCCTATGACGCGGCCATCAACGGCAAGGAGGATGAACTCGCGACAGCGCGCGCCTCACGGGCGCGCATGTGGCGTATTCTGGAATTGCAGAGTCAGCTGACCGATCTTCAGACGGCGCGCGCGGCTGCAGCCGAGGTGTCGGCTTGGCAAACTGAATTGGAGCGCGAGCGACAGCAACCTGAGGCGCATGCGCCACGGCCCGAAACCAGCGCCGTGGAGTTCGCGCCGTTCGCGGACATCGCGACAGGCTTTGTACAGAACGTGCAAAGCGCGACCGGCCAGGCGCCAACGGCGAACATCACGCCAGAGGACGTGCGCGCGACGATGGGGTGGGTGGCGGCCATCGCGATGAAACTGATGCTGACCTTTGGCGTTTGGGTCGGGCTGCAGCGTGGGCGAGGGACCGAACCTTTGCGCGATCCCGAACGGCCTGCATCTGAGGGTGAACCTCGGGCGCCGCGTCCGACAAGCGCGCCAGCACTGCCAGCAAAAGCTCGAAAGGCTCCGAGCGTTACGACCTTCAGTCGGCGCAATCAGCGGTTCGGACGCTAAACCCCCTATTCTCGCTCGGGGCCGCGCTCCGTCCGTGCTTCGCGTTCGGCGACGGTCGATGCGCGCGCCCGCGCGCGGCGTTCTTCCTGGCCGGTTCTGAACCTGTCCATCGCCAAGACCGCGCTCGGGAATGGGGACGGGGTCTCACGTCTGTAATCGAGCGTCGTGTCCTTCTGACGGTCACGCCCGAGGAAAGAAACGAACTCCTCATCGGTCTCGAACTCACGGCGATCATAATAGAGATCGACCCGTTCCTTGTGCCGGGTCATGGCGACGTAGGTTCCATGCGCGTCAAGACTGCGCGAGGCGTAAACATATCCACGATCGACGGTCATGCCCTGAGCTTTATGGATCGTCAGCGCATAGCCCTGCTCCAAATGAGCATACAGGTTTGGATCGACGACCTTTGTCTTTCCGTCAGCCATCACGACGCGCATCACCCCAGCATCGTTGACGGACGCTATGGTGCCCACCGTGCCGTTTTCGACCCCGAGCGTGTTATCGTTCCGGGTAAAGAGGATACGGTCGCCCGTTGCAAAGGTTCGGAACTCGATAAACTCCTCCAGCTCGCCAGCGACCTCTTCGCTCACGATCACCGGTACGCTGAAGTCCTCGCCGAGCGCGCCCTCTTCCCGGAGCGCATTACGGATGACGGCGTTTAGCGTCGCCGCATCGCGTCGGCGGTGTGCAAGGATGATCTGGGAGCCACCGCCTGCAGAGCGATCATTGATCCAGCGTTGGGCGAGGGCGCGCATCGCCTCGGTCGGCGTTTGGTGGGCATGGATGGCGCCCTTGTCGCGGTATGCCTCCAGGGCGGGACCAACTCGTCCTCGCGCAAAGTCGCGTGTCGCGGCGCGTTGCCAGTCGTAGTTCTGACGCCGGACCTCGGAGAGCTTCGCCGCGCCGTGCCGTTGCACGATGGCGCGGAAAGCAGCGCCCGCTTCGATGGCCTGGAGCTGTCGCGTGTCGCCGACCAGGATGACCTTGGCGCCTGCGCGTTCGGCGTGGCTCAGAACCGCTTCCATCTGCCGAGAGCCGATAAGCCCCGCTTCATCAAGGATTAGAACGTCCCCCTTCTCAAGCGGTGCGAAAGGCTTCTCGCGCGCGAGGTCTTTCAGGAGCGCGTGAACGGTCTGGCTCGGGACGCCGACGCTTTCGCCGAGCCCTCGGGCAACGATCTTCGAAAGCGCCGCGCCCCGCACGCGATAGCCGCGGGCGGCGAGGGCGCGGCTGACAGTGGCGAGCAAATGGGTTTTTCCCGCGCCGGCGACGCCCTCAATCGCGGTGAGGTCGGGACCTGAGACAATGTAGCGAGCGGCGCGGGCCTGCTCGGGGCTAAGCCCGCTGACATCGACCCCGATGCCCTCTTCAGCACCCTGCCCGGCGAGGTGCTCCGCTGCCTTGGCGAGGCGGACCTCGCAATCGAACATCGCGCGTGTCGTGAAGCGCGGCGGTCCTTTCACGTCGGAGGAGATGCGCATGAGCTGAGGCGAGCCGAGAATGCGGGCTTTCAAATCGACGATGCGCGCATCATCGGCGCCAAGACCGCCGTGGCGATGCAGAAACGCAGCAATGTCGCTTTCTGTGAACGTGGCCTGCATGCGCGTGATCTGCGCGAGCACCCATTCGGGGCTTTTCAGCATGCGGGAGAGGTTGCGCCCCTTGGCTTCCGCTCGGTCCTGACGGCGTTGGTCGATGATAATCCCGTCGATCGTGCGCCCTTTCGCGGGACCGACATAAACATCCGGCTCAAGCTCGATATCGCGCTCTTTGAAGCTGCGGTGGTCGAGGCGGGGCTCGTGCCCACGCGCTTTCAGAAATTCGTTCGCGAGATCGGCCCAGGCTTCGCGCCATTCCTTGACCCGTTCGCGACTATTCCACTCCCGAACCTTATTGCCGAACCCCTCCGTGGTGAGCTGCCGCATCGTGAGAAGAACGTGAACATGGGGGTTGGCGCCGCCGTCGGCCGCTCGCTCACTGTGATGCGCGATGATGGCGACCATGCCATCGCGAACGGCATGACGCTCGACGAACGCTTTCACGAGCGCCTTGTGGTCGTCGTGGCTGAGTTCGCGAGGAAGACTGATCTCCAATTCGCGGAAGAGCTGGGCGTCTTTGCGCCTCTCAGCAGCTTCGACCCTATTCAGGAGCCCCTGCAAATCGAAGACCCAGGGCCGCGCGCCTGGCGGGGCTATGATTTCGACATGCAGGACGCCGTCGCCATTTCGGTCGATCCTGCCCTTTGCGCGATAATCGTAAGTCTGCCCTGTGAGCGGGTCGGCGAGGACGCCGCCGACGCGATAGGCAAGACCCGACGCGGAGGAACGCCCGCCCGTCCGGTAGGCGGTCGCGCCAGCCGCAGAGCGGCCGCTCGATCTTCCGATCACTTTGACCCGGAAGTGGTACATGCTTTCCCCGCGTATCCTTGCTTATTATTGTTGTTCTTTGTATTACACTGGTATTCGCACACATTGGCGCAGCCAATGTATAAGTGCACCTTTTCGTTTTACTTGCCAATTCTTTTGTTTCGCGTTACCTCAAATGCGTGGCCGAGATTTATGATTCGATGGTGAGCGATGGGGCGACCTGGTGGTCTGCTGCGCTACGCCGATCTCGATCCGGTCTCTTCGGCCACGGAGCGCGCTCGCGATGCGAGCGCGCTGGGCAGCGTTGTTGAACCGCGCGTCGGGGCGGTGAGAGCAAGGCGTCAGGAAATGGCGAGTGATGAAGAACCGGGCGAGGGACGGGCGCGCCGGCCAGGGCGCCCTCGCGGCGATCCAGGCGACGGCTCAAAATCACTTTCCCGTATTGAAAATCGCATGGCCAAGCGCGCGGACCGTGCGGCGCTTCGCGACGCACTCGATCTCATCCGCCAACAAGAGCTGCTGGAGAACATGGAAATGCGACGCGCGCGAACGCGCCAACGCCGCTGGTATGTCCTTGGGCGCGCTATCGACGAGTTGATGGAAACAGATGGTGAGCTGCGGACGAGCGTCATGCGCTTGCTCGATCAGCACCTCAGGCGACGCGATGAGCGGCAGCTGATTGGGCTCGGCGAAATGGAAACGCAGTCAGAATGACATTGGGGGCGAGAGGGCTCATTGCCGCCCTCTCGCGCTCTCCCGCTAGGATATTTCACCAAGGATATTGAGCAGGTTTATGCATTTCTGCGTTTATGCGTTTGTGCGCATCTGCAGATTGGGCGCTGAAGGGGGCGAGGGACCGCCCCCTTCGCATGCTCACCACCAGCTGTCGTAGAGAACGGCCTTCCCTTCCTTCAAGGCGATGCGCGCTTTCGCGATAAAGGCCAGGTCCACTTCCTTCTCCTCAGGTCGGCTCTCACCGAAGAAGAAACCCGTCGTCTGGGGCAGCCGGTCCTCCAGAACAGCCTGCTCCAGCGCGTCAAGATCCTCGGTAGCGAGGCGCACCGACACGCAGTTAAACACCTCGGCTTTGCCGCCCTTGATGCGGTACAGCGCCTCCATCCAGCCGTGGAGGTTCGGATGCTTGCGCCAGTAATGTAGACGTTCGACGCCGCGCAGGTCTTCGAGGTCGATGTCGGTGCTTGCGCCGATCAGGTCGCTTGGCGCGGTGTAGGCATACATATCAAGTCCCATAGGGGCTCCTTTCATTTGCGCCGCGCGGAATTGCGCGGCTGACGAAGCCCGGACACGGCCGCTTTCGGCGCGCGCAAGGACGCAACACGGGAGCGAAGCCCTCGGGCGAGCGAATGGAGCGGGCGGCGCCTTGCGCGGCTGGGCCGCAAGCGGCCGTAGGGATTTGTCTGTCAGCGGCGCTCCGCGTGTCGGCCAGGAGCCGCTTGCGCTGGCTTATAGGCACCTACACAGCGCCGATCTGCTTTACGACGCCTGCACCGCTGTCTCGGCCTCGTAGTGAGCCTCCGCGCGGGCCAAGGATTCGCTAAAATCGAACGCGGGATCGCGATCGGACAAATGCATTAGATCGCAAAGCAGGTCAGACAACGCGTCCTCCCAGTCTGTCGCGCACACGGCGGCAAAAGCGTGGAGAGCAGCTCGCGCCCGACCTGCACGGAGATCATTCATGCCCTCGGGATCGGGTGGCAGATGAACATTATGCATCGCTGACCTCCACAATGCGGAAATCTTCAGCGTCTTGAGCGTCTGCAAGATGCCCGTCCCGCACCGCTTGCTGCATAGCGGCGAGATGCTCTCGCAACGCTGCTTGGGCGAGCGAACCGCTGGCAAAGCTTGTGGGCTGATCGTCTGTCAGGAAGCAGTTTTCCCATCGCTCGCCGAAGAGGCGCGTGTGCACTTCAAAGCGCGGCTCGACGGCTGGATGCCTGCGTATGGTCTGGGTCGCTGGATCGAGGACAAACATCGTGATGCCGGATGATTTGCTCATGCGACACCTCCTTGCTCCAACGTGACCCAAAGCTGGATATCTTCGTAGTTATCGATCCAAGACGGGTCCTCGATGAGGTCGTCGAGCTCATAATCCTCGACATAAAGCCCGGTGAAGTTGTCAAAGTCGTCGCTGACGCCACGAGCCATGACGACAGCTTTGTTGTCGTTGCCAAGCATGCCGCAGAGAACTAGCGCCGCGACACGCGCCTCGTGGGTGTCCAAGGGGACGACGAAGACGCGGTGATCGAGGGGCGCGCTCATTGCGCACCCCCGGCAGCCTCGTCCTTCGACGGGACACGCAGAACGACACGGCCACTCGTCGGCAGGGCGTCGAGGATGACGCTGAAGCCTTCCCCGTCCTTGTTGGCCCAGGCGGCGCCGATGCGGGTCCAGGTCTTCCGCTCGCCCTCACCGGCGACGACATAGGCGTAGTGCGTTGGTTTCTTGTTCGACATTTCAAGCTCCTTCTGATTTCCGCCGCGCCCTATGCGCTGCGGATGGGAGCTTTCGACGGGGACGGAGAAGCAGGCGGCGCCAGACCGCGCGCAAGCGCGCCCGCTAGGGGCGCTGCTGCACGGAGCGAAGCGAAGGAAGCGAGCGTCTTGCGCCGGCGGCGCGTCCCCGTAAGCCCCCTGTCCGCATCGTCAGCGTATAAGGCGCGTCCGATCGGAAGGCCGAAGTGTCGCAGGCCCGCACCAGATCAGGCGTCGCCAGCTGGCGGGGGAAGCGCTGCCAGTTGCGCGGCGATCACGCGAGCAACCAGGGGCGGCGTCTCGTGATAGTGCAGCCGGTCGATCAAACAGTCTGGCTCGCGGTCGATGAAGATAAGCACGCTGCGCTTCGACATCCTCCGCACTTCATCGATGGTCAACAAGCGGCGACGCTCGGTTTCGGTGTCTGTGCGCCCTGCGGTGTCGCCGTCCGTCACGGTCCGCGTGCGGCTATGTCCGTCAGTTTCAGTCGTTGTATCGGAAGTGCCTCGGTTCGTTCCGGTCGTCTGCGTATTCGTTGTACTCTCGGAGGTGCCTCGGCTTTCGGTCTCCGTGGTCGAGTTCGTCTCCGTGAGCGAGTCGCCTTGGGTGACGCCTTTCGCGATAGAGACGCTTGCTGTTTCCGTCTCGCTGTCGCCGACCGAGATGGAGAGGCCTTCCGTCATGCTGACGCCCGAGGAGCTGGACGACGAATTCGACGATGAATTCGAAGTGGTGTAGTCGCCGCCCATCGTCCAGCTGCCGCCATTATTGAAGCCCGCGCTCTTCGAGTCCGAATTCGACTCCGTGATGCTGTTGCTCCAGGTGACCGTTCGGCTCCTCCCAATGGCGCGCGACTGACCCAATGTGCGCGTTTCACTAGCGGAGCGGCTTTTTCCTCGTGCGGTGCTTTCACCTCTCGCTGTCGAGGCGCCGCGATTGACGCCGTGGCTTCGCGCATCGCTCTCGCTGGTGGTCGATCCAGCCGTCTCTCCGTGCGCAACTGCCCTGCTCGTGCTGGTCCCATCGGCGTCAGCGGTGCTCTGGCTCTTGGATGCGCTAAGCGCCTGGCTGTAGTCGATGACCGAAACCTCGCCCGCTAATTTCGCAATCCATTCCAACGTATCGACATCGTTCGAGCCAAGAAACCGGATCATCCGCACGTCGGTTATGGAGGACCAGCCTTCGCCCCACACGCCCTTCAGCTGGCCGAGGTTCTGGTAGAATAGGTGCAGAGAAATGCGCTCGCTGCGCATGGCGCGAAGGCCATCGCTGATAAAGGTCCAGGCATCGAACGCGCGTGCCTCGTCAATGACCCAATGGACATGGCGGTTGATGCGCGAGCGGGCTATTCGTTGACGCACGACCTCACACATCAGCCGCACCCAGGGGGCGGATTGCTGCAAGTAGCCATTGTGCGAAACGATATAGACCGTCGCGCCGTGAGCCCGCACGACAATAGGGTCGAACGTCGAGCGTTCGAGCACACGGCTCATCATGGCGCTGTCAACGAAACGCGTCGCTTCGCGGATCGTCGCAATATATCCGGACGCTTCGCGTTCTGCCTTGCGCGTCACACGGCTCATGTCATCCGCCATATCGCGCACCCAGGTGGGCGAAACCGGGTTCTCTTTCATCGCCAGCAGTACGGCGGCGAAGGCGTCCTCCTCGCAAGCGAAGATCGAGCGTAGTCGTCGGAGCGTCCGCTCCTCAGTCGGATCAAGCATCAGATGCGCGATCATGGCGGTCAGCCATTCCGAGCCCCTGCTGTCCCAGATGAAGTCGTTGCCCCGTTTCTCCATCGGCCGCTGGACGACCAAAGCGTTCGCCAACCCCTGACACGCTTCAAAGAAGTCCTCGGCGGTTGGGTCAAGGAAATCGAACGGATTAAGGCCATCCGTGCCGCCGGCCTTGTTGTAGGGGTCGAGAACGAAAACCTGCTCCTCTCGGAGCATACGGCGGTATGGCGCCGTAATCCGCGCGGCCTCACCGTTCTTTGGATCGACGAAGACCATACCGGACGCGATATTCTTTTCATCCCGCACGTCATGAAGGGCGAGGGGTGCGATCGCGCTGGTGAACTTGCCCTCCCCTGAAGACCCTACCGTAATCGAGTGACCCTCGATCGGAAGGCATACGGTGTCCCCCTCGATTTTTCCGATGGGGACACCAACTGTGCGTTCGGGCCAGGCGCGCATATTCTCGAAAAGCCCGGCCATCCGCTGCAACGCGGCGACGTGTTTGCCTGGATCGGTCTCGCGTACCCAGGTCGTCAGAGCGTCCAGCTGTTCGCGCGTTGCCATCTCAGCGCTCCACGGTTTTCGCGATGGTGCTGGTGAAGCTCTGTGCGTTACCCAGCGCCAGCGCGAGAATGCCCGGCTCCTCTTCAAGCGTGCTGACCAGCGTCCGGACGGCTTGGTCGGCGAGGCGAGGGATGGCGTCGCGTGCTGCCGCATATTCATCCCGCACTTCGTCGAGGATTGCGGCGGCTTTACTGACCGCCTCCTTCGTATCTGTTGCAGTCTGTGCGATGAGTTCGCGGGCAGCGGCGAGTTCAGAGAAGCCGCTCCCGAAGTGTTGCGTCAGTGCTTCGAGATGTTGGTCAATCGCCGACTGGTAACGGTCGCTCAGGACGTTGCAGCGGGCAGCCAGATCGGCCAGGGCGAGTTCGGTCTTCGCGCGCGCGGCAATCGTCGCGTCTAAACTGCTTTCTAGGTTTACGAGCCGCGCCTCCAGCGCCGCAACCGCCGGATCAGTAGCCGTGAGCTGTTGCGCTGGCGGTGCGCCCTCCAGCTGCTGAATTCGCTTGAGCAGTTGGTTGTGCCGAGCGGCCAAGCGTCGGAGCACGCCAAAGAGGTTTAAGCGATAGGCCGTATCGAGGTTGTCAAATAACGAACCGACACTTCCACCGCGACAATTCGGCGTCCATTCACGATCGTCGCGTTTATCGACGTCCTTCAATATCGAGCTGAGTACGTCCATATGTTTCCCCGTGTGTCCGATGCATTCCGCATGTTTCGGATCGATGGAAACATGCTGATAGTGAGTGCCGCGCTTCGCTCACGCGCGCAATATTTTCTCAGCACTTCTGCTGAAACTTTGACGGCGAACGCGTTGACGACGCGCGCGAACATGACGACGTTTCGAGCTGTGGAGGCCACGATGACTTCCGTCGCCAACCTGTACCTCTCTGGATTTTCCAAACCGCTCGGTGAATGGTCGGAGCGCGCGCTAGAGCAAGTGCGCGAAGACATCGAGCAAGTGCTTGGCGCTGAGACGAGTCCTGCCGCGCGTGTCGATCTCACCGAGACGCTCATGGTGCTCGATGCCGAAGTGAAGCGACGGGCTCAGGCGCTGACCGCGGAGGAAGAAGCCGCGCTCGAAGCTAAGGGCGCCACGCGGTCCTTTGGTGACCGCGTGGATGATGCGCGCGACTTCATCGGAAAGATGCGCGGCGCAGTGCTCGATGCCTTCACGCGCGGCGCAGAGACGCAGCGAGAGGGGCGCGGCGGGACTGACACAGGTCTGGGCCTCTAAGGCCACTACGTCCGCTTCAGCTGATCCGTGATCGCGTCAGCGTCCGGAACGGCATCGGGTCGATCAGGGACGGGGTAATCCGACGGATCAGGCGGCGCGAATTGCATGAGATAAGTCGCGGCGCGCTGGGCCTGGCCAGCTGCCGTGAAGATCGCCTTCTTGTCCTCCTTCATCACGGACAACCAGCTTGCGAGATATTGGGCGTGGTCGGGACGGGCGATGGGCGTGACACCGAGCTCCGCACAGAGATACGCGGCTCCAAGCTCAGCGATTAACTCCTCCACTGCGTAGGCACGGCTGCCAAAGCGCTGACCTAAGTCGCGATCAAGCCGGTGCTTGGCGCCGCTCCAGTGCACCCATTCATGCGCGCGGGTGGCGTCGAAGGCTTCAGCAGCCGTCATCGTGTCAGTGCCGAAGAACCGCTCGCGCTCTGGAATTTGCATGAAGTCCTCACGCGTATTGTAGAACGCACGGTCTCCACCATAGCGAATGTCGGCGCCACTCGCGGTCAGGCTCGCTTCAACACGCGGGTGAGGGTCGAATGTGGTCGGCGTGAAGGGCTCCTCGGCAGCCGTATAACCCTCCACCTGCGCGCAGTTGAACAGCGGAAAGGCGCGGGCCATGCCGATTTTCCGTTCGCTCGTCTCACCGGTGGCTTCGTTGGTCTCTTCAACGCTGAGATCCTTGTAGAAGACGCCAAGCACGGATTTCTCCCCTTTCCGAACTGGATAACCGGCATCAAGCCATTGCTTGAACGTGCCCCATATCGGTGCGCTGTAGCCGCGCGACTCGGCTGCGACCCAAAGGGTAAGAATGTTGATCCCTTGGTATGCCTTTCCAGTCGCGATGTTGGCGGGACGCATCAAGCAGCCCTTCGCGCGGTGCCAGGGCATCTTGAACTCGCCAGCGCCGGCTTCAATGGCGGCGACGATTTGGTTCGTGATGACGGTGTGAATGTCGATGCGTTCTCGTGCATTCGGACGTGTTGGTTTCATGTGGCCTCCTAGCCGTGAGCGCCGCGTGATTGCGGCCGATGGAGAGGTTGAGCTGGCGCGCACAAGCGCGTGACGCACCGCTGAAAGCGGGGAACGGGCGACACGGTGAGCGAAGCGATCGGTGCGGGCTGCCCGTTGCGGCGCGAGCGCGCGCAGGCGTCCTCCCATCGACGGGCCGCAATGCGCGCTTATTGGGAGGTCACACGAGCGAAACCCGCCGCGCCGAGAACGGCAACGGCGGGCGCTTGCTCATTTGGCAACGCAGCCGCTTAAGCGGCCGTTTTTATCGTTGTTGTCCGTTCCCAGACGAGCAGGAAGCCGTCGCCCTTCTTAGCCTGCACAAGGCGGCACCAGATGGGCTTGGAGAAGGTCGGATCGTCCAGCTTCACATCGTAATAGACGGAGCCGGATTCCTTCCCGGCTTTACGCCAGGCTGCGCCGAGTTCGATCTCGTCAGCCGTGAAAACGCGAAACGCGGGCGTCTTCTCTGACTTCGCGTCCTCGGTCGGCTCGAAGACAACCTTGTCGGATTTAAAGAACATCGTCCGGATGTGGCCGATATGGGTTCCTTCCGAGGTCTCGTTGAATCGTCCAATGATCATCTTCGAGCTCCCCAGGGACTATGCGCTCTTGCGCTTGCCGGCGCCGAGCGTCGGTTGCTCCTGGTCCGCGATCTGCGCCTGCTCGGGCGTGACGATGGGACGTGTCGGTGCGCGGCTGGGGTCTGGTGCTTCCCAAGCCATCAAGAACTCGCCGCTCTCCCCTTCGACAACAATCGGGTAGAGGGGCTGCCCACCATTGAACTGCGGATCACGCAGGACGAGCGAGATATAGGCTTTGCCGCCTTCGCTGATCTTATTCCATCCGGCGCCGAAATCACTGCCGTTAGGGCCGAAGACGCGAAAGTCGGGGCTCGCGCCCGTGCGCTTCTGCGCAGGCGCAATCTCGACGTGATCGACGGTGGTGCTGAGTGTACGGATGGAGCCGGTCAATACGCCGCTGCTCGCATCCTTGGTGAATGTACCAAGTTGCATCGTTGCTCTCTTTCTTTTTTGTTTTTGTTGTCTCGTTGGGCAACGGAATTTCGATAGCAGCCGAAATTATCCCGCCAAGAGGAAAATTACGCGCGCGGCGAAATACGAAACGATGTTGCGCGAGCGGACGAGTTTTCCACAGCGCCTACATACAGTCGTAAGTGACGATTCTGTCTTCGCATCCGAACGTTGTTTGCTAGTCTGGGTGCACGGTACAGGCAGGGATGCCGATGACCGTCGAGGATATAGATGACGGCAGCCGATAATCCCGGCTGCCGTCATTTTTCAAAGCGGTAGGCGACGTTCATCGCTGTGAGTTGGGATCGCGTCGCGCTGCGCAAGTAAGCCAATGATTTCAGCATCAACAGTGCCCATCACCCCAAGCGCTTTGGCGATGTCTTGAAAGAATTGGCGGCGAAAATATGCCTCATGCCCCTCATACTGCAGGTGCTTGTAGAACGTCGCGAGAGCGGGATAGCCGTGCCCGCCCGTCAGGCGCTTCCACGCAGATTTCTTGCTGAGCCCGTGGAATGTCGCCAGCCAATCGGACAGGTGCCTTTCACTCGCAAGGGTCGTCGCACGCTGCAGAAGCGCTTCACGCCGCTGTTCATTCTCGGCACGCTCGCGGAGCACTTCATTATGCGCCGCCTGACACGCATCGCAGTGGATAGCCTTGCTGGACCGGCTTCGGTTCCAGTCATCCATCTCGTGCGTGAACTCGAAGTACCCGTGGCCACAGGCGCACGGCATCTTCTCCACGGACATAACTTCCCAGCTCATGCAGCGACGGTATCAAAAGTTACGCGCTTCCGCGACCACGAGCGTTTTCGGCTAAGTGTCTGATCGGACTCAAAAACGGCTCTCTCATTTAACAGAACAAATGATGAGCGAAATCTCCTGCTCGGCTAGTCGGCGTCGGAATCGAGGCGATAAGTCGTCGGTCACTGAAGGCCGCTCGCACGCGCCCATTCGATAACGAGCGCCGCCGCAATAAGCGCCACCGCGAAGCCATAAACAAACACGATGCGCCGCGCGCCGACGGACGCGCGCCAGTATTTGTAGAACTGGGCGTACAAGTGATCCGCCTTGAAGCGACCTGGGTCGCCACTGGACGTGATGTACTCAAAGACACTATGGCGACGCGCGCCGGCGCTCTGGCGGAACGCTGGCCAGAGGCGCTCAATGTTCCGGCGTCGGCTTTCCGTCAACTTCACGCCCTTGCGCTCGAAGAACGCTTCGCCGCCGAATGCTTTCGGTACGTCGACTGCGTTGGGATCATTCTTCCGCGCAAGATTGAGGTCGTTCTCCGCGCGTTTCGCATGCCGCGCACGATACGAACGCGAACGCAGACTGCCGATGGCGATCAGTATGAGCACCGTTAACGCGTCAGGCGCCCATGTAGGCAGCGTCACATGCAGCCAGCCGAATAGCGCGTGCCAAAAGGGATGTGTGAGGAGTTTCCAGTAGTGGACAAGGAAGGTGATGCCCTCCCCCGTCATCGACAACACGGGACGCAGTGCTCCGGCGTGGAGATAGAGCCACGCGCAACTATCAATTACCCATTGAAGATTTGACACCGTGCTGAGGACCGATGGCGGCAGCCCGGCCCAGGCGAGAACGGCGACCACCGTGGACACGAAGCGTTGTAGCCACGGTGGCGCACGCCTAAGCCATGCCTTAACGAGCATTTCCGGCGTCGGTATTGTCAAGCGCGCTGCGTTCCCACTCATCGCCATCCTCCGCCGGGAAGCGAGGCCGCTAGAGCGTCTGTCCCTCAAGCACGCGGAGCACATCGGTTTGCAGGCCGCGTGCGCCGACTTCGCTCATGTCCATCGTCGTGAGCTTCTCTTCCTGGCCACTGAACTCGGCGGTCAGATAGAAGGCCGTCTTGCCGCGCTGGTTCTGCACCGAGCTGCGAACACCGCTCGACACGCTGGTGAGACCGTCGGCGGCCGCCATGCCTGCGCCAAGAGTGCCGCCGATTAACCAACCGCCGCTGCTGCTGCGCCCCGTCGGCGCCTCAAAGCCTTTGTCGTACCCGTTCTTGATATTGATGCTGTGCAGACGGGACGCAGGAATTTCCTTGCCGTTCTTCGTGACGATCTTGTCGGGGAACACGCTGAATGAGGAGACGATCTTGTTGCTGTACCGAATGGCGGAGCCGGCCTTGTTCGCGAACAGTCGGTAGATCGCCCAGACAATCCAGGCGACGATCAGCAACCCGGCGAGTGCAGGCCCCACATTGGGGATGAACGCCGCCAGCGCACCGGCGCCAATAAGCATCGGCATGAACAGCGCCAGCACCAGGCCCTGGTGATGCGGCTTGTAGATTTTGAAAACGTAGCCATCGCCGTGGCGATCGTAGGTGTAAGCCTGCATCAGAAGCGCCCCCAAAATCAGTGTTGGATTCACTGATACGGGAGCGGATTCATTTGAATCAATACTACAGAAAACCTACGTTTTTTGTATTCTCTATTTGCCCGTGCAAATCAAGAAACAAACCTCGCCCTTTCCACTACTTCGCGGCGCGCAGCGGTCGATTCCAAATAACGTAGGTTTTTTGGAGGGTCGCGGTGTGCAGATCGGTTATGCGCGCGTCTCAACACACGACCAGAACGCGGCGCTGCAAGTCGATGCGCTGAAAGCCGCTGGCTGCGAGAAGGTTTTTGTAGAAACCATATCGGGCGCAGCGTCGGATCGCCCCGTGCTCCGGGCCGCGCTTCGCGCGGCAAAGCGCGGCGACGTGCTTGTCGTGTGGAAGTTTGATCGCCTGGCACGCTCGCTGCTGCATCTGCTGGAAACAGTCGGCTTGCTCGACAGGCGCAGCGTCGGCTTTGTCTCGCTGACCGAGAATATCGACACGACGACGGCGGGCGGCCGGTTCGTCCTGCAAATCTTCGGTGCGCTGGCTGAGCTTGAACGCGCCAACATGCGCGAACGCACCATCGCGGGCCTGGAGGCGGCACGCAGACGTGGTCGCAAGGGGGGACGCCCGCCGAAGCTGTCAGCCGACAAATTGGAGTATGCGCGTCAGCTGCTCGATCAGCGTGAATTGTCAGTGCCGGAAATCGCCGGCGTCCTCGATGTCAGCGTGTCAACGCTCTACGGGAAGCTCGGCGCGCGGCGCAAACGTCAAGCGCGTAACGGCGCCCACGGGGAGCGCGAACATCAGCGCGTGGAATAGCCCTATTCTTTCGACCTCATCGGAATGAGCATGCGCCGCCTGCCCGTGCGGTCCCGCTGCGTGACGATGCCCCGCTTCTCAAGCAGAGCGCCGATTTCGGCAGCGAGCCGGTACGACACACCAAGCCTCAACTGAATAATGCTGTTGCTCGCGCGGCCGTCAGTGCGCACGGCTTCGACTGCTTTCTCGAAATGCGTGCGAGCTTCCTCTGCCAAGGCGCCCGTCGGCTCGTGTCGTGGTTTCGCGGCGCACATCTGCTGTGTCACTTCCGGCCAGTCCTTGATGAGAACTGTTAGGGCGACATGCATGTGAAGCAACGGATCGCACCGCACGAAATCCGGCTCGTCCTGTTCGGGGAACAGAAGGCGCGCCATGTCATAGCTTTCGAGTTCGGCCTCGATATTGACCGGCGGCTCAATGTCTCTCGGCGCGAAGACCCGGATGCGATGTCCCGGCCCTTCGCCTGGCAGACGGGACCAAACACAAGAGTCATTGACGCTGACATCGTATCCGATGCGGCGGTCACGATTGAAGCCACGGACGCGCGAGGCGAGAAGGTCAAGCAACGGCGCGCGGCCGCCCGCGAGATCGTAGGCGCGCCGCGAGACGATGAAACGGGTGCGGAGGGGCGACTGCCAGTTCCGCTTCGGCATGAAGAGGCTTTTGGCCGGTTCACTCATGCACGACTTCCGGCCACTGAAAGATCAGGGTGCGCACGGCGGCAAAGAGCACCCAGAACGGGTCGTCCCGAGCCAAGTGATCGCATCCGGGCGCCGCGATGATGTGGCGGACGGCATCAACGCCTTCCAGGCGATAGGTCGCGAACTCCCCTCTGAACCGGGCGGGCGTCCATTCGTGGATGATCATCAGCATGACGCCGTTGTTGTTATCCGCCGCTCCCGTCGCGACCGCCATCATGTCCGTATGGCGCGTGTCGAAGCTTTCGCCACATTCGCGGAAATAGCCGCCGAGACGCGCAGCAAACCGCTCGTTCATGGCCGCGACGCCTCCGGCCAAAGCAATCGCCGTGTAAGGCACTTTGAACTCGGCGCTGAGTGGCGAGCGATATCCCGGCGGCCAGGCATCGTGCGGCAAGACCTGCCTTTCACTGACCGCCGTTGCTTGGTTGTCAACGTGCCAGACGCGATGCGTCCTGATCACCGCCTCCACTTCAGGCCAAGCTGCTATCAGCGCCGCCAGGCGCCTGTGAAAGGCGTGAGCGACCGCTGGCGGCGCGCGTCGGCCATCGCCGAGCGTTTCAAGTTCGTAGAGGATCGTCTCTCCGCGTTCGAGTTCGTCGAGACAGTCGAAGCCGATCACAAAGCCTTCTTGTTCGGGCGGCGCCTGCACCGTGACGCTAAATTCGGAATGCTTCACCACGAAAGGATGAGGTGTACCGCGCACAGTCTCGGTCAATCGGGCAGCGAAGCGTTGGTTCAGCTCAGCGGCGCCACCCGCTTCGTCCAATGCCCTCCTCGATATGGCGAAATGGTCGGTGAGCGGCGTCAACGGCGCGTCGTAGAGTGCCTCGCTCATTCGAAAAGCCTCCTATTGCCCCGTCGAACTTTCCACCGTTTCCGAAAGCGAAAGCACAGACTTGCTGGATGAGAAAGCGGCGCGCGCAGATGCGCCGTCGCCTGCGCAAATCAATATCCTTGGGCAAATATCCTAGCGGGGGAGTTCGAGGGGGCGGCGATGAGCCCCCCTCGTTTCAATGTTGCTCTTCAGCTCTCTGTCACGACCTGCGCCGTTAAGAATAGTATGTTAAAATAGAAGTTAAGGCGTTAAGCGGCGTGGGGAGGTCTATTCTCGGCGCCAATTCAGGCACTTAGCGAGAGTGGCTGCACCCGTTCCACCGATGATTTGCACTTCATCCACCGACTGTGGAGCATTCTATCCACCGATAGCGATTGCATCCGATACACCGAGCCCTGCTGCATCCGTTCCACCGAGTCTTCTGCACCCGATACACCGATGGAAACGGCGCTAGGCGACTGACCTATTTGCACTCGATACCCGATAGATATGCACCCGATACACCGTGCCTCGGTCCTCGAAATCCTTGTCTGGCGGGCGTCGATGGCGCCGATTGTCATCGAATTGTGCATTCGCAGAAGACTGCTTATCCACAGGGGCGACGCGGCTGCACTCGATACCCCGATAGACGCCGCGCCTAACGTGCTGGCGTGGCTGCATCTTTATGCACGCGAATGAAATCAGCGGGCTCACGACCATCATTTAGCCAACGCGCCCAAGTGGCGTCGAAGCCGCGAGGATTGCGTCCGCTATCGATCCAAAAAGTGCGAGCATCGTCGCGCACGGACGCCAGCTGGTGACCGAGCGACTTACGGCTAACGGCTGCAGGCTCCTCCTTCACGAGGCTCCTCGCGATGAAATGCACGGCCTCTGAGCCATCCTGGGTCTTGGTGAGGCGCATGGTATAGCGCGGCAGGCCATCACGCTTTACGAGGCGGCGGAGGCGCACTGCGAAGTTGCGGTTAGGCTCTTCGCTTCCAGTCTTCTGGTAGAGCACGTCGAAACGGCAGGTCCAGCCTTGGGCCTGGTCGCCAGCGTGCTTGCGCGCGATGCGATAAAGGACACGCTCCAGCCCGCCTTTGAGCAAGAACCACTCGCGATCGAGCGTCAGCACGCCCTTGCCCGACATGATGCCCTTGAACAGCCAGTTGGAAACGCGAAGCTCCAGGGTCTTTAATTGCTCCGGATTCTCGCTCGCGCGGCCCTCACCTTCGACTTCGGCGAGCCAGTTGAAGATCGCGATGCGGCTCTTTCCGCCACGAATATTGGTCTCAATCGTCGTCGTCTTCAGGCGCTTAATCGCCGCCATGAGCTCTTGGTAATTCTTCCCGCCGGTCTCGCGTGCGATGCTCTTCAGCAATTCGTAGGGCGATACGAAGACCGATGGACCGAAATCATTGTCACCGGCGTCGCGCGCCGCGACGATCTTCGAGATGCAGTAGATGAGAATGTCCGCATCCCAGATGGTCGCCATGCCGTGCTCAGGATGTCCGCTGACCTTGATCCAGACAGAGCCGTCGGCGTTTTCGTACTCGATGGGTCGCAAGCGTTTGCGCTTCGCGATGGCGAAGAACGGCCGCTCCATCATCTCGGGGTGATCCTTCGGCGCGTAGTCGATTAAGTCCGCGATGAAGAAGTCGCGGATCGGGTGCGGATCAGGCCGAGTTGATGAGCTGAAGGAAGTTTTCGCGTTCACGGCCCAGAGTGCCAGAGCACGGCCACGCGGCAAGCAGTTTCGTTTTCGGAAACACAGCGCGCCGCGCGCCTTACGCAAGCACCGCAGAAATCCGCCTACGCGGTTTCTCCACGGACCATCGGACCAGACACTTAGTCAGATGAGCCGGCCGGATGCGCCCAAATGATCCGCGCGGTGCTGAAGAGTTCCTTGCCGCGCGCAGAAATGTCGCTTTCGGACCAGGACGCCAGGGGATTGTTCCGAAGCCAGGCGTTGAGTCTGAGGTCGCTATCGGCCGCGATGGCTTTGCTTTTCGCCGCAATCGGCCCGTTGCTGATGCTGGTGTTCAGTTCTTGCGTTAGCAACGTCAGATTGCCCATCGTATGGATGAGACGCGCGCGCGCGGTAGCTGGTGTTTCAATCCCTTCGAGCGGTATCGTCTCAGCGTGCGGGTAGTCCTCCAGCGTGCCTTTTTGCGGCAGAAGATGTTCGACGGTAAGGCCTTCCGGCAGGGATATTGCCTCGTTCTTCGTCGTGCGCGACGCCTCCTCGATCGCGCGTAATAGCATGTTGCTGCGGTCGGAGCGCGACTTCACATAGACGGGTCGATTGAGCCAACCGTAGAGGAATTGGGCATCGTCGGGCCAGTTGAGCGTCACTTCTTTGGAGCGCGTCAGCTCCTCGCGCACCACGGTGGGGATGAGGCTGGGATTGGCCGCTTGCTTCATCTTGCTGAGGAGCTGGAGGAAGAAGCGATTATAGTTCTTGTTGGTCAGCTGACAGACCATGCGGCGCACGAGCCATGACTCAATGTCGGAAAGCACCTGGTCACGACCTGCCGTGGGAAGCGCTTCTTTGGGCAGTGAAAGAAGATAGAGCAACAAGGCATAGACCGTACTCAGATCGAGGGCTTTGATGCGACGCGCAAACGCCGCCACTCTGTCCGCCCCGGTTGGCGCCATGATGTCCGCGAAGATGCGGCTATAGGACCGAAGGTCCGCGAGGAAGGTCTCCACCGGCTGCGGCGTCGCCTCGTACCAGTCGCGAAACTCGCGGAAGAGCTGACCGATGTTGAGTTCGCGCTCGGTTTTCATCGCCAGATAATGGAACATGAAGAGGTCGATGCGCGGGCGCGTCAGGCGGCCTTGCCGCTCATGCACATGCCAAAACCGATCCTCACCGCTCACCGCTTCGGGCAGACGCGTGTCGTCGAAGGGTTGCCAATACTGTGAGTAGAGGTCGTCGGCGTTCAGTTTGGGATCGTTGGCGGCTTTCAGAAACACGTAGTTTCGAATGAGGTCTGATGGCAGAAGCGGCTGACCGCGTGCGTTCAGTGTCTCGAAAATCACCTGCGGGTCGTCGCTTTCTTCGAGTTCGATGACGACGAGTTGGAGCGCGGTGCGAAGGGCTTGGATCAGCGCGAATATCCGGTCGTCGCGTTTGGCGGCGTCGGCGTCCGCTGCGAACTGCCGAATGACCTCATCGAAATAGGCGTAAGCGGCGCCCATGCGAGGCAGCGCATCCACCTTGTCCACCTTGAATGCCTTGAGCACGGCCGCGAGCGAGCCTGCGGTCATCACCGTGCGGAATGACATACGGTCGGCGTTGGTCGGCCAGACCTTGAAACTGCCTTCCGTACCCTCCTTCTCGTCCTCATTGATCGTCAGGCGGCGGAGCTTGCTGATGTGGGAGGAATTGACCTCGGCCGCGTAGTCGCGAAGCGCCGCGAGGAATATCTGCACAGTCGTGAGCCGTTGTTGCCCGTCGATGACTTCGGACCGGGCGACACCGGCGCCGACGATCTTCGCGACGTTCAGTACAATCGCGCCAAGGAAGTGCGATCGCTTGGCGACTTGCGTGTCGGATTCAAGGCACGCTTCGGCTTGACGCTCGATATCTTCCCAAAGCGGCTCCCACTGCTCTTCCTTGTTCCAGACATAGGCGCGCTGATAGAGCGGCACGGTGTAGCGGCGCTCGCGCTGGAACAGGTCATGCACTGTCAGTTTGTCCGGCTTCATTCCCCCACCCTCTTTCGCACGTTCTCCGCCTTCCACTGAAGCATCGGCATAAGCGCGATGCGCGCTTGGATTTCTCCATCCACGTCCAAGGCACTTGTGTCGATCGTGCCGCGCTCGATGACGCCGTCAAGGAAGGCCTGCTCGCCAGCGGTCAGCGCCAGCATCGACACGAGTCTCGCGCGGCATAGGGCCGTCGTTTCCTCAATCCAAGCTTCGATGGATCCCGCCTGCTCAAAATGTGCGCGCGGCAAACAGATTAGCAGTTTCTGCCGCAGCTCCTTCGGGTCGGCGCCGATCTTGTCAACGCTCGCCGTACGCCAGTCATTGCGACCTGCAGCGCCGATGGCGAGCATCGCGGCCTTGATCCAGGCCCAGTTAAGTCCTTCCATCGCGAGGATGCGCCGCGCATCGAACAAGTCGCGCGCCGCGCGGCGGTCGAGCAAAGCCACGAGCTTGCCGGCGATGATCTCGTGCAGATCGAGGACGGTGACGCCATTGGCCTGCGTGTCTCCGAGGCGCACCGAATCCATACGCGTCACGCCGAAGAGCGGCTGGCGCATCATGAAGTTGATATCGATCTCCAACGCGCCCTGCCCACCGAGCGCCGAGGCGTGACGCGCGATCCACTTGCCACCGGCATGCTCTGCAGGTTGCCGCCGTACCTGATAGCCTTGAGCGGCAAGCAACCGATTGGCTGCTTCTTCGAGCGCCGGGCGTTCGGCGAGCATGGCCTCGCGCTCGACTGCGCCAACGTAGTTCACATCGATATCGACTGAGAGGCGGTCGAGTTGCAGGTAGAACACGTTCAGCGCCGTGCCGCCTTTCAAAGCCAGGCGTGAACCAAGAACGTCGTCGGCCGCGATTTCCTGCAACAGATCGAGCAGGCGCAGTACCTTCTCAAGCGTTCCGGGTTGATGGCCGGTTTCGTTCGCAAGGCGCTGCAATGTCTCGCGTGAGGGCGCCGACATTACGCCCCCTCGAAACTGGCGACTGCCAGCTCACGCGGCACGAGGATATTCCAGGCCGCGACCGACTTGGCGTCGCCTTTTTTTGCGCCCAGCACATATTGCGGATGCTTGGGCTTCAACGCCCGCAACGCTTCAAGGGCTTTTTCGGGCACGCCGAGGCGCCGCTGCTCACCTTCGAGCCACCATCCAAGTGCGCCGACTGCAGCTGCGTTTTTAAGCCCGCGCGCTTGGCGCACGAGGTCATCGGTTTTGAGCCGCTCCACGAGCGCGAGTGAATTCCAAAGCTCCTCAACATCACCCGCGAGGTCAGACCGATCAAAGATATCTACGACCGTTCGCTCAAGTGTTGTCACTGAGACCGAGAGCCCCGCCCGATCTACCGTTGTTACGTCGCGCGACTCGACAAAGCCGGTGGGGCGCTTGAGGAAGCGACAGGTAAAGTCTGAAGTCTCAAAGAGGGTCGGTTCGCCGGCCGTCAGCGCCTGAACTTCGGGCGCGTCGGTATAGGCGGCACCGTGCAGCTCCAGCGCTGAGTGATAGGCCAGGATGGCATCCGACTTAAGCTTGGCGGCAGCCAGATAGCGGTCCACCACCCAATCGGCGGCCTCTACATGGGGCGGTACGGCGGCGAACACGCTGCGGGCTACACGGCGTATATTCCCCGCCTTGAGGTGCTTGGTGAGAAGCGCGCTCACGGTGCGGTCATCAGCGGTCCGCCCAACGGCGCGCGCGTACTCCTCGCGGCGGAACACCGGATGCGCGCTGAAAAAGGCTCGTGAGCCGGGATGGGCTGCAGACCCAACCATTGAGTTTTCTCCGCAGAAAGTCATACCTAAAGTATGCCTTTCCCCCTGAATAACTCAATAACTTTCGAACCAGGCCCTCCTTTTGGCGCTAACCTACTGAATTATCTCGCTTCTGGGCTCCCCGGTGGCGGGAGGTTTGGCCTTTTAGCCAAGCGGCCCGTGTTCTGTTAATGTTCGCACCATGAATCGTCGATCTGACTCCACCGCCACGCCAGCCGTGCCGCTTGGCATCAAGCCATCGGTATTCATGCGCAAGCTGCGCCCCGAATACTATTCGGACTCGGCGCGCCGCACGGTGATCAATCTCAAAGCTGACCAATTCGAATACCACCTGAGCACCATCACAGCGCGCAACCAGACACATGACTTTGAACTGTTCTGCCGCAAACTTTGCGAACGCGCGATTTGCCCAGACCTTCGCGCGCAAACCGGACCTGAGGGCGGTGGCGATAGCAAGGTCGATACGGAAACACTGCCGGTCACCGAAGAGATCAGCGAACGCTACTACGAGGGCTTGCGCAAGGAGGCGAACGAGACTTGGGCTTTCGCGATAAGCGCCCAACGCACATGGAAGGCGAAGGCGCAGCGCGATGTTGAAGGCATCATTGCGACCGGGCGGAAGTATGCCCGTATCTTCTTCATCACCAGTCAGCACGCCCGCGCGAAAGACCGGGCGAAACTCGAAGACGATTTGACGAAGGCGCATGGCGTTCCGATAACAATCCACGACCGCACCTGGATTATCGAAGAGACCATCGCGAAAGAGCGCGTCGATCTCGCCTACAATTTCCTGAAGGTTGGAGAGGTCGTCGAGAACGGCGCTCAAATCGGCCCCACGGACTACTCACGACAGCAACAGCTTGAGGATATCGAGCGGGAGATCAGTGTTCCGGAGAATTTCTCCGGAATGGAGCTTCAGCTGGTGTCGGAAGCACTCGCGGCGGCCAAACTTTCACGCGGGCTTGAACGGCCGCGTCACGAAACGGACGGTCGCTTTGACCGCGCCATCCGCTTGGCGGAAAAATACGGAACGCCGCGTCAAACACTTGAGGCCCGCTACGAACGCATCTGGAGCGCCTTCTGGTGGTTCGACGACTTCGGCCTGCTACTTTCCGAGTACGGGCCATTTGAAGAGAAAGCCCTCCCCTCGGATAACGCCTTAGACCTCGAATGGCTGGGGAACCTGCATCAACTGCTGGTCAACTCCACTGTTCATAGCCACACGTCGCCTGAGGACGCGGACGTGGCAGAACGAGCGAACCGCCTCGAACACGCGCTGACTGTCCTCGCCCAAGATTCGACACGCCCCAACAATGCGCTCGAAGCGAGCGTTGGTTTGCTTCGCATTCGCCTCAATCGCGCGCTCTTGGCTGGGGACCGCAGCCAATTACCCAAGATTTGGGAGGACTTCGGCGCTATCGTCGATCGCGCAAAGGGACTGGGTGAGTTCAACTTTGACACGCTGGTAAAATTTGTCGAAGTCACCGGGCAGATAGCCGGCAATGACGCTGCCTATAACGCGCTTGTCGAGAAGTGCGCCACTGCCGTTGGTGAACGCAAAAGTCAGGGCGAAGCGGCGCTGATGTATCTGCGGCGCGCAGAGAAGCTGAACTTCGACGACAATTTCGATATGATCCGGTGGCTTAGCAAAGCCGCCGTCGGGCTCTCCAAACAGGAGTTCTCTGACGATCTCATCCAAGCGACCTTTCGCCTGGCCGTTGCCTATAAAAGCGCAGGACTTCTGTGGGCCGCGCGCGCGAGCTGCAGCATGGCCATGGCGACGCTCGGCGTGCAGGCAGATCGAGACGGCGACATTCCCATTGAATTTGTACCGACCGCAAAGCTCTGGGCTTGGTTGTCACTAGAGCTTTGGCACCTGCCGGACACGCTTCACAACATTCAACTCATGAACGGCCTGCTCAGCGGCCTGCCGTTGTCCGACGAATCCAAAGAGCGGCTCAAAAAGGATCTTTTTGAACTCGATATCGCCCTCGGCTCGTTGCTCCTGAACCTTTCGCCGGCAGATTTAGCGCGGTTAGACAAGGCCCCAGACGTGCTTGGAAGCCTTGATCTGCATATGGCACGCACCGCCCTGCTCTATACGCTTGGCCATATTGAAACACTCCGAGCGGAGAACGCGTTGTCCCCGAGCGAGACGGAGGAGTCGCTGGCTGCCCTCATGGGCCAGCTGAAAAGCCAGCAAGTCGCGGAGGACGTGTCCGCCCCGCTCGTACTGAACGAAAGCGGCCCCCAGACCCTGTCGAGCACGATCCTCGGCATGCGTGTGACCGTGGACTATGAGAGCGCTGATCTGATTCCGGTGGCAGAGACGATACTGGGAGTGCTCGAAGCCTTCTTCGCCACATCCATTCAAGAGGTGGCGCCTCACACGGAAGCTTATCGTATCGTCCTTCAACGGAGTGATGCTGCTACCAAGCCTCAGGTCTCCACTGATCCGCAGGAGATGACGACGACCGTCTCCTGGCCACGCGATCTGGTCATGGGCGACTTCAGCAGAGGTGAAGAAATACGCGAAGGCCTTGTAGCCGTTGCCGGGCACGTTCTCGGAACCTCGTGCGCTTGCCGGAATACGGACGATTTGCTCCTCCGCATGTTTCGCGATGAGGCGATCCCTCATCGCATCGAAATCGTAGTCGCGGCGCCTAACAGCTTCAGTCGCGTCAATCGAAAGCCGTATGCGCAACTCAGCGATTGGGACAAATGCAATCCGCGCACGTTCAAACTGCTTGACACTCGCCCCTCCGTGGAGGCTGCGGCAAGGCTTCCGGAGCGCGCGTCCCCAGAAACAAGCGATGACAATGACGGGACGCCCACACTACCGCGCACTCACAAGAGGCTTGGGGTGCGCTCGGTCATCGATCTGCCCACTTGGGACAAAGCAGGCTGGCGTGGATGCGGCTATCTGCAAATGGGCCCGGACCTGCCTCCGCTGATGGCGTTCTTGTTCGAGAATGGAGAAGCAGGGCGGAAGATATTTGAGCGCTGGCGCGAGCGGTTCGGCGAGCAGGACACTGGTGAGGAAATTGCGCTCGCAATCATCCGAAACCTACCGAACCAAAACCCGCATCATTATGTCCTGCAGATCACCTCAAACGTATCTGCGGATATGCGGGACCCGTCGCGGGCCTTCACCATGGCCTCGCGCTCGAAAGAGATGACACCAGCCCATTCCGAGAACCTCGACCGCTTTCTCAAGGCCTATGTACGCTTTGGGGTCTATGCGATCATTCCCGGCATCATGCCGACAGTTGCCGGTGCAACACCGGACTTTGACTTCAGCCTCGCTATTGAGAAGCGGGCGCTAAGCGTCAAGAACGCTAGGGATATCGTCGATGGCGACCCTGAGGCGATGGCGCTCGCCACGCGTGGTTGGCGTCCCGCGAGCTAACGCTCCTGCTCAGGCATAGTCATCAATGGACTCGTAAAGCGCTTCGTCGAACGCGACGCCGCTTGCCCGCAAGTGCTGCTTCGTCGCGCCTTCACGCGTGAAGAACGTGCCACCAGACTCATGAATCGTCCGACCGTCCTCCAAGTACACCTTGGCGACGCTCCATTCCTTGACGCCAGATGCAGTGGCACAAACGACCGACAGCGCGCCATCTAATGTCTTCGCAGCCTCCACCACACAGCTCTCGCCGTAGCGATTACGCGCGAAGACGACGCCCGGCTGCAGCTTCGTCAAATAGCTGTCGAGCGTGCCAGCATCGATCGTCTCCGGACACAGCGGGAATTCGGTCGGCGTCCTCCAGTTGCGTTGGAAAGCACCTGCCGTCAGCGACGGCGTGTCGGTCGGTTGCACCTCGTCCCTGCTTTGCTGAGGGCTATCCAAGCGCCTACCTGCAGCTCCGGTCGCGCTGGGCGGACGGAGCTTGGTTTCAACCGACTTCGGCTCAGCCCTACGTGGCGCAAAAACCCAATCGCCGAGCGCTCCGCCAGTCGGCGCCCTTCCCTCTTCGGCCCATTTCCGCAGACGCGCGAGGCTCTGCGCCGCTTCCTCCTTGGTGACAGTCCGCATCCAGTCCCAGTTGGCGACGGCATGCACACCGGCATTTTCGAAGAAGGCTTCAAGCGATCCATAGGCGAACTCAATGCGCGCTCGGGTGACGGGATTGAGCAGGATATTTTCGAGACGCGTGACCCAGCGCAGATTCTCAGCGCGATTGTTGTGCCGGTTCGTATCGATGTGATCGACGACATGACCTGTTGACGGTGGCTCGCCATGGTAAGCAGCGGCTACGACGCGGTGCACCACATGATCGCTGATCACGAGATAGCCACTGCTCCTATTGAGCACGCCGAACGTCCATACCTCGTCGAACTTCCTGCGACGTGCGCCAACGCGTGAGCGCCGCCATACCGCGCCGTTGTCGCGAACAAGATAGGTTTCTTCCTTGAACTTGACCTCACGCTCCTCATCGAAGCGATGGAGCAGCTCGTCATTCTGCGGTTGCTCAGCAGCTGAACCCGATGCTGGCATCCGCAGAAACATGTTGGTGTCGTGCATGGCACGGCCTCCGTCTGTTTCCGTGGATTTCGTCAGCTCGACCGGCCTCATGCCGGCGCTGGGTTATCTGTAGCAGCAGGTTCGAGGTGCCAGGCGCTGCCTTATGCTCACATGCACGTCCAAAGTCTGGGAGCGACCCGCGATTTCGTCAAGATCGTTCACGCGCGAGGATTCCGAATCCGCCGATCTCGGGCAAGATCGTCGGCATGGCTAACTACCCCGTCCTCATCGCCTACACGGTTAAGCGCTTATCCGGCGGCAAGAGCGCCAGGACGCGGATCGGCGCGGCTTTCCCACATGAGAGCGGCGCGGGCTTAACCGTCGTGCTCGATGCCGCGCCGTTTGACGGCCGCATCGTGCTGCTCGAACCTGGACGTGAACCGTAGGCATGGCCCGAGCATGACAGTCTATTCACCCGATGATCTGAACCGGATGAGCCTGGAGGAGCGCAAGGCGGCTCTCGACGGCCCGTTCGGGCAGTCCTTTCATACGAGCGCCGCCGCGCACGTCGCCTGGATATTTTGGACACGCGAGACCGACGAACCGACGGAAGTCATCGATCAGGGATCATGCTTCATCTTGGATCGCGGTAATGGCCCTATGCTCGTCACTGCCGCACACGTGTATCGCGGCTATCTCCGCGACTTGGAACGCTTCGGCGCGCTGTACTGTCAGGTGGCAAACACCCGCGTATATGATCTCAGCGCCCACCTGATCGCTTGCGGCAATCCGGAAGAGTCCGACATCGCAACATTCGCCTTGCCAGAGGGCGCGGTCGAGAGGATCGGAAAGCAACCCGTTCGTGCACTCCACGCCGATTGGCCTGCACCGCCGCGCGACGGCGAGAGTGTGATGTTTGTGGGCTATCCCGGTAAGGAGCGGCTCATTGAGGCAATCGATGAGATCAACTTCGGCATCTACTCTGCGATGACGCCAGTAACGTCGATCACCGATCACCAGATTTCATGCCGCTTCAATCGCCAGTTTTGGATCGATGCCCACGGCCATGGCCTGCCGCCTGTCGGCTACGGATTGGGTGGAATCAGCGGCGGCCCGTTGCTCGTTCCCGATTTTCAGCAAGGTGAATGGCGCTGGCGCCTCGGCGGCGTGATCTCACAAGCCCCCGAAGAGCGACCGGCGGAGGCTGTCCTCTTCGAGAGCGTTGTCTGTCATCGCGCGGAGTATATACAGCCGGACGGATCACTCGCTCGATTACGCTAACCTTCGTTCGTCGCCGCCGCCGCAATCCGTTCGACCGCCCCGGCCACACGCGCGCGATCTGCCTCCTCGAAGTGATGGCTGACGCTCGCTGCAATTCGGGGCACGATCGCCGAGACCACGCGGCATAGCCGCCGCAACTCGTCCCGCGCCTCGATGAACGAACTCGGCTTGGGATGATCGATGCGCTCGCGGCGCGCATTGAGCGTGACGCAGTCCGCGCGTTCATCTGACGTCAGAACGATGGCCGGTCCCCACTCGATCGCGCCCTCCGTCTGGATCGCTTCTAACAACTCGGCATAGGACATGACGCGCTCGCCGGTTGCGAACTCCCCTTTGTTCAAGGCTTGGATCGCCTTTGACCTAGCCTTCCCAGGCATGGCGCCAATGCCAGCCGATCCGTTTAGCGCAGCCGTCATCGCCGCGACCATGGCGAGGTGCAACGAACGGATCGCATCCAGCAGGTGGTAGCCGTCGGGATCAATGCCTTCGAGATGCTCGGCGCATCGCTCAAGCTGGGCCACCACGAGCCGCTCGCACGTGATCGTCACGAAGTCCGGATTTGGCCCGCGTTCTTCGGCTTCTTTTGCCCAGCTCACAAAGTCGGCGATGTCGTTTTCATCCATGCCGCCATCATAGCGCCGGTCCGGCTCTTGGGGGCGAGGATTTCAGCCGCGCTTCAGTCCGGGTTTTGGACCAAGTCGCGTTGGCATTGAGGCCAGCCAGGCGCGCAAGGCGTCTGCGGGAATGAGCGTGCGATTGCCGAGCTTGATGGCCGACAGGGTACCGTCCGCGAGGGCCTTGTACAGGGTCGATTTCCCGACGCCTAACGCCTCGGACGCCTCCTTCAGCGTGAAGGTGATCTTATCGGCCGGCACCTTCGGCGGCTCAGGCTGGGGCAACGGGACTGCTGCTGGTTCGGGCGCAGGCTTCTCCGGCGGTTGATACGGCTCCAGCGCGATCAGCTCCAGCACATCGATTGCGGATCGCACATGTCGATAGAACTCAAGAACACGCGCGTCCTTGTGCTTCATCTGCGCCATTTGGAATGCGCCAAGTCCTCTCATGGTGAGCCTCCTTCGATTGGCGGAATGCTATGCCATCTAGGGGAAACTCGTCATTTCGTGACTGTGTTGTGACCGCGAGCCTGCAAACCCGCGAAAAGCCTCAACTCTCCGTGCAATCCATGATTGGGGAGACTGAGTTGCGCACCTGCCATCGTGCGCGGCGGTGTCCAAGCACGCTGACGACAATGGCCGCTGCCTGCACGAACGCATGCGTTGCCCGACCCGCATCGCAATGCGCTCTGATCGTTAACCTGGCGACCTGAGAATCTAGGCGCCGCGCGGTTCGAGCAGGACAATTGCAGTGCCCAGGACGCAGATGCCGACGCCGAGCACATCCCAGCGATCGGGGCGCATATCCATCTCATCCCGTCTGCCTGTCGGCCCGACTTCGACGTTCTGGCCGTTCCAGTTTTCCAGCGGTCTGGCTTGGTGTCTCTTCCTCGATCAGAATCCGCACGGCGGCGCCATCGAGGTCCTCGTATTGGCCGCTCTTGAGCGCCCAGAGAAACGCCCCGAGGCCGGCAAGTCCCATGAGCAGCGCAATCGGGATCAGGAAGAAGAAGTCGGTCATAGCGCACGCGCTGGGACGCCAGCGCCAAGGCGGAGAGCGTTCGCGACAACGAGAATAGATGAACCCGACATAGCGATCGCGGCGATGAGCGGCGTCACATAGCCCGCCACCGCAATCGGCACTGCGATAATGTTGTAGATCACCGCAAGAGCCATGTTCTGCCGCACCAGCACCGCAGCGTGCCGCGCGATACGAATTGTGTCGGGCACGGCCATGAGACTTGGGCGGAGGAACACGAAGTCGGCTGCATTGCGCCCAACATCAGCGGCGCTCGCGGGCGCCATAGATACATGGGCCGCGAGGAGCGCCGGGCCGTCATTGAGCCCGTCGCCCACCATCAGCGCCTTGGCGCCCACGCCATTGCCGCGCGCGACATAGGCCGCCTTTCCGGCTGGCGTCACGCGCGCTTGCGATGGAATGTCCAGTGAAGTCCCAAGCGAAGTCACGACCGCCGCGTGGTCGCCGGACAACATCTCGACGCCGAGGCCCGCGCGTTTCAACGCCGCGATCGCAGCGGCCGCTTCTGGGCGCAGTGTCGCCGTGAATAGATAGCGCGCCAGCACAACGCCGTTCCGCGCAAAGACCACGCCGCCCTCGTCTGCCGTATCGGCATCGCCACACGCCCATAGGCGTCGGCCAAGCCGATAGGTCGCCCCATCAAGGCGCCCCTCGACGCCGGCGCCCGCTTCTTCACGCAGCGCATTAAAATGCACGGCGGCGGGCGGCACATGACGCGCAATGGCGCACGCATAGGGATGGCGTGAATGCGCCGCGAGCGCGGACGCGAGGCCTCGCGCCTCGGTCGTACAGGCTTCACAGGCAATGACCGCTAGCGAGTCCAGCGTCAGCGTCCCGGTCTTGTCGAAGATGACCGCGTCGATCTCGGCGAGGCGCTCAAGCGCAGCGCCGTCCTTGACCATGACGCCGTTCGAGAACAGCCGGCGCGCGGCGGCCACATGCACCATCGGCACGGCGAGACCGAGCGCGCAGGGACAGGTGATGATGAGGACGGCGACCGCGACTGTCACGGCATGATGGAAGTCACCGTTTGCGCTCCACCAGCCGATGAGCGTTGCGAGGGCGGCGAGGTGTACGACCGGTGCATAGAGACGCGCGGCGCGATCAGCGATGCGGCGATAGACCGAGCGTCCGGATTCGGCCGCCTCCATCATGCGCATCATTTCGGCAAGGAAGGAATCTCTGACGGCGGCGGTCGCCTCGACCGTCAAAGGTCCGGTGAGATTGAGCGTACCCGCAAAGAGAGCGTCGCCGGGCTTCAGCGTCACCGGCGCGCTTTCGCCGGTGAGGAGCGAGATGTCGGCGTCGGAGGCGCCGGAAAGCACGCGGGCGTTGACGGGTACGCGCTCACCGGCTGCGATCAGCAGCACCATGCCAGGCTCGATCTGCTCGATCGGGCGATAGACGCGCGCGCCGTCCGTGACGATTGTTGCGCCGCGCGCCGCGAGGCGCGCGAGTCCCAATACCGCGCTCCGTGCGCGCGTGCGCATCAGATGATCCAGCGTGCGCCCGATAAGTAAAAAGAACAGCAGCGTCACAGCGGCATCAAAATAAGCGTGCGGGCCGTGGGTGAGCGTTTCGTAGAGGCTGAGCGCGAAGGCGGTGAGAACGCCGACCGAGATCGGCACGTCCATATTGGTCTGGCCGCGTCGCAGTACGCGCCAGGCCGAGTGGAAAAACACACGCCCCGAATAGGCGAGCGTTGGCAATGCAATCAGCGCCGAGAGCCAATGGAAGAGCTGACGTGTCCCCGCATCCGCGCCCGACCATACGGAAACCGAGAGCAGCATGATGTTCATGGCGCCAAAGCCCGCGACCGCGAGCGCGCGCAGGAGTTCGCCGCGCGCCGGGTCGTCGGCGCTGAGGTCGGCTGCCGGTGCATGCGCGTTAAACCCCAAGCCCGCGAGCGTCTCCATGACGGGCGGCGGCGACCCTGCACGCCAGCGCACACGCACGCGCTTCAAGGTGAGATTGACACGCGCTTCGGTCACGTCCGGCAGACTACTGAGGGCGCGCTCGATGCGGGCGATGCATCCGGCGCAATGGATATCGGGAACGACAAGATCGATCTCGCGCTCGCCGCCGCGCGTCGCCACGCTGGCGAGGCCCAACTCGGCTGCGTTCAGATCAAGCGGTGAGGGCGCGATAGGCATGCCAGACCCCATGACCGAGCACCGGGAACACGATGATGAGGCCCAAAAAGCCGGT
Organism: uncultured Caulobacteraceae bacterium; assembly: GCA_937967425.1. The sequence continues at coordinate 9,889 of CALBST010000254.1, read as the reverse complement.
TGCGACGCTGAGCGCCGAGAGCACGCAGACGATCGCGCCCCACATGATCATCACGGGCCGATTGCCCCAGACGCGCGCCATGGAAAGGCCCATCGCGGTCAAGGCGTCGGTGCGCTCGGCGAGCAGCATGGGGATCGCGAACACGCTGATCGCGAAGGCTAAGGCGGCGAAGAGTCCGCCGACGGCGGTCCCGACCAACAGCATCGTCCAGCCGATCGGCGTCGTCAGCAGCATCTCGGCGATATGATCGATGCCGGGAAACGGGCGTACGCCGAAGAAGAGCGCATAGACGATGACGGCCGCGCGCATCCAGAGGAGTGCGAGAAGACTCAAAAGCACGCCTGCAAAGATGACCTGGTAGCCTGATTGCGCCCGAACAAAGAGCATCCGGAAAAAGTGCACCTTCTCGCCGGCGGCGATGCGACGGCTTTTCTCGTAAAGTCCGATCGCGAGGATCGGGCCGACGACGAGGAAGCCCGCAAGCGCCGGAAAGAGGATGTAATCGAGGCGCAGCGCGAAAAGCCCCCAGACGATGCCGGCCGAGATCGCCGCGACCAGCGTGCCATAAAGGAGGCTCGCGAGCGGATTGATCCAGAAATCGCGCCAGCCGGCGGCGAGCCAGCCAAAGGCGGCCGAGGTCGGCAGATGACGGTTGAAATCATGCGCGGGCGGATGACGCGGCTCGACGGCTGGCAATGACGACATCAACGCCTCCTCATTTAGACCGGCACGCAGATTTCGCTGCCGCCCCCGCCCCTTCGCGCGCGTGCGCGACACAATCGGGCTGGGTTGTTATCGCGACATAGGCCAGATGGACGTTGGCCCCCGCGAGCAGCAGTAGACCGGCCGCGACCGCAAGCCAGACCATGATAGAATGGTTGCCGCGAACCGTCTTGGCGCTCATGGCGCGCTCCGCTGCTGATCAAGCAGGTACAAGGTCAGCAAGCGCCGCTGGGCCGCCGTGAGACGGCCTTCCCAGGTCGGCATCTGGCCCTGACGGCCGCGCCAGACGGACTGGAAGACGGCCTCTTGATCACCGCCATAAAGCCATTCGTCATCGACGAGGCTTGGCGCCCCGACTTGTTGCATGCCCTCGCCGCGCGCGCCGTGACAGGAGGCGCAAGTGGTGGCGAAGACCTCAGCGCCGCGCGAGAGAGTCGCGCCCGGCACGCCGGCATGGGGTTGTGAGAGCGAGCGCACATAGGCGACGACCGCGCGCACATCCTCTTGCGGCAGCAGCTGATCGCGACCGAAGGCCGGCATTTGCGAAAGGCGTGCGTCGGCGTGGCCGGAGTTGACGCCGATGCGCAACGTTTCTTCGATCGTCTCCGGCGCGCCGCCCCAAAGCCAAGCGCCGTCGCGGAGATTGGGATAGCCGGGTGCGCCTCCGCCCGTCTGTCCGTGACACATCGCACAATTGTCGCCGAAGAGCACAGGTCCGGTATCGCGCACACGCGTCATCAAGGCCCGATCAGCAAGCGCCGCCGCGTAGGGTTTCTCCAAGAGTGCATCCATCCACGGCGCGCGCGCGGCGGCGGCTCGCGCCACCTCGCGCTCGACGGTGGTCCGTTGATCTATGCCGAGCAGGCCCTTGGTGTAAGAGAGGCCTGTCGGCCAAGCCGGCATCAGCACCCAATAGACGACCGAGAACAAGAACGCCGCGATGAGAAAGAAATACACCGGTCGCGGCACCGGCGTGTTGAGTTCCTTGATGCCGTTCCATTCATGGCCAGTGGTTTTGTAGCCGCTATGGGGGTCGCGCTCGTCTAGGGACATGGCCGATCCTCCTGGTTGAGGATGGTGCGTGCGGCGGCGTCGAAGCGCGCCTTGTTGCGCGGCCAGTAGGCGTAGATCACAACCGCGATCGAGAGCGCGATCAGATAGAAGAGCCCGAAGGTCTTTGACACGAACACCAGAAGATCATGCTCGATCGCCATCACTCGCCCCTTTCTGCGGCTGGCGCCTCGGCGATATTGGTTTGCCGTCCGAGCATCTGTAGATAGGCGACGAGCGCATCCATCTCTGTGGGCGCGCCAGGAGCGCCATCGAAGTCACGGACATTGGTCGCCTCACCATAACGTTCGGCGACGCCCCAGGCGCGATCGGTGTTGGGCGCGGCCTGTCCTGCGGCATCGGCGACCGCATTCTCAATCATCTCCGGCGAATACGGCACGCCGAGCGCACGGAGCCGCCGCAAATGAAGCGCCAAATCGTCAATCCGCAATTGGGTGCGACCAAGCCATGCGTAGGCGGGCATCACCGATTGCGGCACGAGATCGCGCGGATTGTTGAGGTGCGCCGCATGCCAAGCGTCGGAATATTTTCCGCCGACGCGCGCGAGGTCCGGACCGGTGCGTTTGGAGCCCCAAAGCATCGGGTGATCGTATTGCGACTCCGCCGCGCGTGAGTACGGCCCGTAGCGCTCGACCTCGTCGCGCAGCGTGCGGATCATCTGCGAATGACAGGCATTGCAACCTTCGCGAATATAGATGTTGCGGCCCGCGAGTTCGAGCGGCGTCAGGACGCGCATGTCGGGCGCTTCCTCGACGGTTTGATCGATGGTGAAGAGCGGCGCAATCTCGACGAGGCCGCCGATGCTGGAGACGCCGATGATCGCGAGCACCAGCGCGATCGCTTTCTTTTCGAGCTTATAATGCAGTCCGAACATGGCTTACCTCCCCGCCTTTAGTGCGGGACGCGGCGCCGGAACATCGCCCTCAAGCACTTGATCGGTGCGCACAGCGCGGATCGTCATCCAGATGTTGTAGCAACCGACCAGCGCACCAATGAGGAAGAAGAGCCCGCCGATCGCGCGCGCGATGTAATAGGGATGCATCGCCTCGACCGACTCAATGAACGAATAGGCCAACGTGCCGCTTTCATTATAGGTGCGCCACATGAGGCCCTGGATGATGCCAGAGTTCCACATCGCGAAGACGTAGATAAGCGTGCCCGCAAGCGCGAGCCAGAAGTGCACTTCAACGAGGCGCGGCGACCACATGGTCTTTTGCTTCCAGAGCCAGGGCACCGACGCATAGATGGCGCCGAAGGTGATCATCGCGACCCAGCCGAGCGCGCCGGCGTGCACATGGCCCACGGTCCAGTCGGTGTAGTGCGAGAGGGCGTTCACCGAGCGGATGGCCATGAACGAGCCCTCGAAGGTCGAGAGCCCGTAGAACACGGCCGCGACGAACATGAACCGTAGCGTCGCGTCATCGCGTACCTTGTGCCAGGCCCCGTTCAGCGTCAGGAGCGCATTGCCGGCCGAGGCCCAGGACGGGATCAGCAACATGACCGAGAAGGTCATGCCGAGCGTCTGCACCCAATGCGGCAGCGCCGTGTAATGCAGGTGGTGGGAGCCCGCCCACATGTAGAAGAAGGTGATGCCCCAGAAGCTGATGATCGACAGGCGATAGGAGAAGATCGGCCGCCCGGCGCGCACCGGCAGGTAATAGTACATCATGCCGAGGAAGCCGGCGGTCAGGAAGAACGCGACCGCGTTGTGGCCGTACCACCACTGCGTCATCGCATCCTGAACGCCGGAGAAGAGCGAATAGCTCTTGGCTTGTGTCCATGAGAGCGGCAGCGCGAGCCCGTTGACGATGTGCAGGACCGCCACGACCAGAATGAAAGCCAGATAGTACCAATTTGCGACGTAGATATGCGGCTCTTTGCGCCGCGCGAGCGTGCGCAAGTAGAGCACGAAATACGCGACCCAGACGATGACGAGCCAGAGGTCGGCATACCATTCTGGCTCAGCGTACTCCTTCGACTGGTTGATGCCCCAAAGATAGCCGGTGACGGCGAGCAGGCAGAAGAGATTGTAGCCCCAGAGCACGAAGAGCGGACTGAGATGCCCCGCGAGCCGCGTGCGACACGTGCGCTGCACGACATAGAACGAAGTAGCAATAAGCGCATTGCCACCGAAGCCGAAGATGACCGCTGTTGTGTGCACGGGGCGCAGACGCCCGAAACTCGCCCAGGCCTCTTCAACGAAAGTGAGATTGGGATTGACCAGCAGCCAGGCGACCCAATCGCCGACGAACATGCCCACGACCGCCCAGATCATCGAAACGATGATGCCCACTTTGACCGGCGTGTCGTAATATTCGGCTGATCGATCGGCTTTAGGCTCTGGATCGTAATAGCGCGTGAGGATTGCGAAGAGGCTGAGCAGCGCCAGCACAAGCACAAGCCAGCCGTGACCTGCGATCGGATCGGCGCGACCGAGCGCGGCGACGAACAGCCCGCCGAGCGCGAGCATCGCGAGGAAGACCAGCGCCGCTTGGCGCTGGCCGGTCGTTAGTTCGCTGATCATGCCCCTCGCCTCTCTTTCCGGACCCGCTATAAGTCGCATCTTACATGCCGCTTTTAAGGACGGTCAACGGGCAGGTTGTCGCCCTATTTGGCGGGAAACGGAACGATTTTAACGGCGCACAGCCTCAATGGTCAGACCGTGCGCGCGCCCGTCAGGTCCGCTCCAGGCGATGCTTTGACCGGGGCGCAGGCCCAGCAGCATGGCGCCAACCTGGGTGAGCACCGATATGCGGCGCGCGCTGATATCCGCTTCGTTCGGGTAGACCAGTGAGAAGTCGCGGTAGGGCGATCCGTCATAGGTAAAGGTGATGCTGTCATGCATGCGCACGACTTCGGGCGGCGCCTCAATCCCCACCTGCGAGCGAGTGAGTTCTTCAATGAGCGTGTTTGCGCCGGGCTCGTGGCCGAGCGCCGCGTAAGCAAGGTCGAGCAAACGATCATGCTCTTCCTGTGTCACGTAAAGGGGTGGGCGCGATTGTACTGTGGTCATAATGGGCTCCAATGCGCAGCATGCGCCGCCAAGGCGGCGCGCTGCGCGCGTTTCGATGTTTGAGATGGGTAGATGATAAGCCCCTAGCGCTGCTGGGGCTCCAAGCAGAACTAGGGGCTATACGCGTGCGGGGGCACGCGGAAGGCAAAGGCGCGGAGAGGCGATGTTCTGCATCATGATGATGCCAATCTCGGCGCCGCCGCGTGATAAGTCAACCGGCCCGATCGCTGGACGCCATGCCTGGACAGAGCGGTGTTGCCGGCACTTCCGTCGCAAATTGCGGAAACAGAAGATTATTCTCCAAGTGGATATGCTGCATGAGATCGTCCGCGAGCTTCTTCACGCCTGCATAGAGTGCGCGCCAACTGCCACAGGCCTCGATCGGCAGCACGCCGTTTCGATAAAGCGCCTCCACTTCGCGCAGGCGCACGCCGTGATCGTCATGCTCTAGACGCATCCGCGCGATCGGATGGGCGATCATCGGCTGAGGCCCCATGCGCATCATCGGGAAGAGCACTGCCTCCTCCTTCGCCATGTGCGTTTCAAGTTCCTGCATCATCGCGCGGAGCGCCTCGGCCAGACCGGCTGGGACGTCGGGATGGCTCGCGTGCACGCGCTCGACCTTCTCGGCAAGGCGTATCAGCTCCGGCAATTCACGGCGGTGCGTTTCGTGGTAGCGCTCAAGGATATGATCGATGAGGGCGGACGGTGCTTCAGGATAGGCGCGCGGCGCCGATTGATCGAGCACTTTGAGTTCAGCAAGGATCTGTTCGAGCGCAACGCCCGGCTCCCTCACCGCGTCCGCCAGCAGCGCATCGCCGCCGCAGCAGAAATCCATGCCATAACGGCGGAAGATGGCGGTCGCGCCGGGTAACAGCACTGCGATCTCGCCGAGGCTCATGCGATCAAGCGCAGCGAGAGATTTAGGCGCCGTGTTCATGGGAACTCCTGTCGGTTGATGGCGGTGAAGGCAGGCGTTCGTCCGTGCGCAGCATGAGCCCGCGCGCGCCGCCAATGCCAAGTTCGAGACTTTGCGCGATCCGGTTGGCCCGATCGATGAAAAGCGCCGCCGCCGGCCCGCAGACCTTCTGCGCCGACACGCTGAAGAGCGCGAGCCAGCGGTCGAAATGTTCGCCGCCGACAGGCAAGCGCGCGTGCATCGGCATGGGCTGACCGTGGTAACGGCCCGTGCGTAGCATGACCGACGACCAGAAATCGACCATGCGCCGGAGATGCGGCTCCCAATCCTGAATGCGCGCCTCGAAGATCGGGCCGAGATCGGCGTCCAGGCGCGCGGCGGCGTAGAAGCGCCGCACCAGACGATCGATCATGACCTCGTCAACGCCAAGCGCGATAGCGTCGGCGACATAATCAGGTCCTGTTGGCATGGGACGGTTCATAGTGGTATTTTATATACCTCTTTATAGACAAAGCAAGAGACGTGACGCCGGGCAACGATGTCAGATGGCGAGCAGCCGGCGCATGCGGCGCGATGCGCTGGGGTTTTTGATGAGGTCGGCCAGTGAATAGCGGTCCAGCACCGCCAGAAATGACGCAAGCGCCTCTTGCAGAGGGTCACGCAGGCCGCAGGCGGAGGCGACGAGGCAAGTGTTCGTCTCGCGGCAGAAACACTCCACGATATGGAAATTATCCTCCGTCGCCCGCACGACTCCTCCAAGATTAATCTCGGGCGCCGCCTTTGCGAGCCGGACCCCGCCTCCCCGGCCGCGCTGGCTCTCGATGAAACCGCTCTGCACGAGAGTTTGCGCAACCTTGTTGAGGTGATTGCGCGAGATGTCATAGCGCCGGGACACGCCTTCAAGCGTGTGAACGTCATCAGGCTCAAGCGCGAGCAGCATGAGCAAACGAAGCGCATAATCAGTATGAAGGGTGAGCCGCATCAGCGCCGTCTTGAAAGAGTTCTGGGTGAGGCTTTTTGCCTCTCGTCAAAAAGAGCATATCAGATACTATTTTAGTCCGAAATAGGGAGGTTGCCGTGGCTGCGGCCATTATCGCCATGATCTGGCTGGGTATGCTCATCGGCGTCTCGTTCCTTGCGACGCCGGTCAAGTTCGTGGTGGCGGACCTTTCCTTGCCTGTGGCGCTCCAGGTCGGCCAGGCGACCTTTCATCTCTTTGCAAAGGTCGAATGGGCGCTCACCGCCGCGCTCATCGGTGCAAGCGCGCTCGCCTGGCGGACGCGACCCGTTGCTATGGTCATAACGCTGACGATCGCGGGAGTCGTACTTGTGCAGGCCCTGTGGCTGCTGCCAGCGCTCGATACGCGCGTCAGCGAGATCGTGGCCGGCGGTTCACCCGCGCCTTCCGCCCATCACGCGTTCTACGCAGGTCTGGAAGCCGCCAAGGCCCTCATACTCATGCTGGCGGCGTTCGTTTGTCTCCGCCCGCGCACCGCATCGCCACGATAGAACAGATCACGCATGCGCTGCGGCCTCGCTGAGGCGACGCGCGGCCGTTTCCCAGTTGATGAGATGATCGACAAAGGCCTGCAGGAATGCGGGCCGGCCGCTGCGGTAGTCGATGTAGTAAGCATGCTCCCACACGTCGCAGACCAAGAGTGCGGGCTTACCCCACAGAAGAGGGCTATCGGCGTTGGCGCTCGTTATGATCGCGAGGCCTTGGCGCTCTTCAATCAACCACACCCAGCCGCTACCGAAGACGCTGGCGCCGGCCGCGACAAAGGCGCGTTTGAACGCATCCACACTACCGAAGTCCGCTTCAATTCGTTCTTCGAGCAGCAGCGGAACCACCCTGTCGCCCGGCGGTCTCAGGCTCGACCAGAACAACGAGTGATTCCAGTGTTGAGCGGCGTTGTTGAAGAGCGCCTGCGTGCCTTGTTCATGCGCGGCGCGAACGATGATCTCCTCCAGCGGCAGGCCTGCCCATTCGTGTCCTGAAAGCAACGCGTTGAGCTTCGCGACATAGGCCGCGTGATGCTTGTCATAATGGAAATCAAAGGATTCCGCCGACAAGTGCGGCGCCAACGCGTCGCGCGCATAGGGCAAGTCAGGCAATTGATACGAAGCCATCATAGAGATTGCCTTTCGGGCGTGGACTACCCGCCGCCGCGCTATTCGTGGTATTTTGCATACCTTATTAAGCAAGCCGAGAGTGAATCGCACTTGACGGGTATCGGGTATTTAGTTAGTACTCCTATGTATGTTGAAAGAGCAACTCACTTTCGGTCTCGCCCGCCTCGCCGCCCTTGCCCGCCAAGATGATTGGCGCATCGGCGAAGTCGAAGGCTTGACGCCGACGCAGGGCGATATTTTGCGTGCACTCGTTGAACGGCCTGATGGAATGCGCCTCAGCGCGGTTGCAGCGCATCTACAGATTTCGCAGCCAACAGCGAGCGACGCCGTGGCGGCGCTGACGCGTAAGGATCTTGTGCAGAAAGGCACGGACCCGGTGGATCGTCGCGCGCTTCACCTCCGCATGACCCCTGCCGGCCGCGCTCTCGCGAAGCGCTGGCCACTCAGTTTCGGCGCCGTCACGGAGGCGATGAACGCCGAGGATCAGGCAGCGCTACTCGGCATCATCATACGCGCGATCGATGCCTTGCAGCGCAAAGGAGCGATCCCGCAGCAGCGCATGTGCGTGAGCTGCCGTTATTTCGTCCCTAACGCCCATCGCAAGACGTCTAGCCCTCACCACTGCCGTTTCATTGATGCGCCGCTCGGCGAGGCTGGCTTGCGAGTGGATTGTGCCGAGCACGAGGCGGCGTGAAGCGAGAGAGAATTCGGACGGTCCGAACGGCGCGCACTTCGCCACCCATGTGCACATCGTCACCAATGAGGAACTATCATGAAGACTAAAGCAATTTTCTACCACGCAGGCTGCTCTGTCTGCGTCACCGCCGAACAACAACTCGCCGCCGCGCTTGATCCGGCAAAGTTTGATGTTGAGGTCGTCAACTTCGCAACCGCACCCCAGCGCATCCCCGAAGCCGAGAAAGCGGGCGTCGTGTCAGTGCCGGCATTCGTCATCAATGGCGCGCCGTTCCATATCAATTTCGGCGCATCCATGGCGGATGTTAAGGGCGCGTGATCTGAGAGACTCGGGGATCGGCGCGGAGGACCACCCTCTTCCGCGCCTACCGTTTGGGCAAGGGCAAGGAAACACCATGGTGGCACTACGCGCAGCGCCTGAATGGCGCACGGTTCAGTGGTTCAATACGGACGCGCCGCTTTCGCTCGGCGCGTTGCGCGGCCAAGTCGTTATGGTCTGCGCCTTCCAGATGCTTTGCCCTGGCTGCGTCAGCCAAGGGCTGCCGCAAGCGCAGCGCGTCGCGGAAACATTCCGCACACAGGACGTGCGCGTCATTGGCCTCCACACAGTCTTCGAGCATCATGAGGCAATGGGGCCGAAATCGCTGGAGGCTTTCCTCCATGAATACAAGCTGACCTTTCCTGTCGGCGTCGATGAACCGGACGGCTTAGGCATCCCCCATACGATGCGCGCCTACGACTTGCGCGGCACGCCCACGACCTTGCTCATCGACCGCAAAGGCCGATTGCGTCGTCACGCTTTCGGGCATCTGCCCGACCTGCAACTCGGCGCCGAGATCATGGCGCTCCTGACCGAAGCGCCGCTCGCGACCAACGTCAATGAAACGTGACTGATACAATTCCTCTGACGATAACCTCTAAAGGCGGAGGAATTGTATCAACAGAGCACCCGTCCGACGAGCGACGAGATTGTCGCCCGAGCGCTGATCGAGAGCAGATTGCGCCGCGCGAAAGGCGCTTCAATCCCACAAAAAACGACGCGCAAATTCATGCGGCGACGAAACTGCGTGTGCCCGCATTGTGCCCAAACGCTTGTAACTAATTGAAAAGATAAATCTCTCCGCGCAGTCCATTAGGGGCGCCACGGCGAATTTTCGCGACTGCAATTTCATCGATTTTTCTTTGTGTCCGCGCTGTGACCGCGCCCCTCTAGCTGATTGAAAAGATTCAATTAGCCGTCCAATCCATCATGGGCGCAATGGAAAAGCGGCGGTCGAGAGCGCGGGTCACAGGCGGTGTCTAACGTCTGCGCGCAGCGCCAGCAATCGCACACA
>CALBST010000253.1 GCA_937967425.1 uncultured Caulobacteraceae bacterium | reverse complement strand
GCGCGGGTCACAGGCGGTGTCTAACGTCTGCGCGCAGCGCCAGCAATCGCACACAACCGGGCCGCTGCTCCCGGATCTCGCGATGTCTTAACCATCACGGCGAACGCGGTCCCGCGACTGGCGGAGGTGTTTGCAGCGAGGCGGCGCGCCCTCTAGAGAGTGGCGCAGATGTCCAGCCGCCGCGCCAAACCGGAAACGCTCAGCCCAGCGCGCCTGACGCACTTGCAGCGTCTGGAGGCGGAGAGCATCCACATCATGCGCGAAGTGGTCGCCGAGTGCGCCAAGCCGGTGATGCTCTACTCGATCGGCAAGGATAGCGCCGTCATGCTGCATTTGGCGGCGAAGGCGTTTTATCCGTCGCCGCCGCCGTTTCCGCTGCTGCACGTCGATACGACCTGGAAGTTCCGCGCCATGTACGAGATGCGCGAACGCATGGCTGCGGAGCTTGGCTTCGAGCTTCTGGTCCACAAGAACCCCGACGCGCTCGCGCGCGGCATCAATCCGTTCGATCACGGCTCACTGCACACTGATCTCTGGAAGACGGAAGGCCTGAAACAAGCGCTCGATCAATACGGCTTCGATGCAGCCTTCGGAGGCGCGCGGCGCGATGAAGAGAAGAGCCGCGCCAAGGAGCGTATCTTTTCCTTCCGCTCGGCCAACCACCGCTGGGACCCGAAAAACCAACGGCCTGAGCTTTGGCGCCTTTACAATGCGAAGAAGCAGAAGGGCGAGAGCATTCGCGTCTTCCCGCTCTCGAATTGGACCGAGCTCGACATCTGGCAATACATACACCTTGAGAACATCCCGATCGTGCCGCTCTATTTCGCCGCAGAGCGCCCGATCGTGCGCCGGGATGGCGCGCTGATCATGGTAGATGACGAGCGCATGAAGCTGCGCGACGGCGAGAAGCCGGAGATGCTGAAGGTGCGCTTCCGCACGCTTGGCTGCTACCCGCTGACTGGCGCGGTCGAGAGCAACGCCGAGACGTTGACCGCCATCATCCAGGAAATGCTGCTGACGACGACCAGCGAGCGCCAAGGCCGCGTCATCGATCACGACCAAGCCGCATCGATGGAGAAGAAGAAGCAGGAGGGCTATTTCTGATGGCCCACGTTTCCAATCTTATCGAGGCCGACATCGAAGCCTACCTCGCACAGCATCAGCACAAATCGCTGCTGCGCTTCATCACGTGCGGCAGCGTCGATGACGGCAAGTCCACTCTGATCGGCCGCCTGCTCTACGACTCGAAAATGATCTTCGAGGATCAGCTGGCGGCGCTTGAAGCAGATTCGAAGAAGGTCGGAACGCAGGGCGGAAACATCGACTTCGCCCTGCTGGTCGACGGGCTCGCCGCCGAGCGCGAGCAAGGCATCACCATCGATGTCGCCTACCGCTTCTTCTCGACTGACAAGCGCAAGTTCATCGTCGCCGACACGCCGGGCCACGAACAATACACGCGCAACATGGTCACCGGCGCTTCCACCGCCGATCTCGCGGTCATCCTGATCGATGCGCGCAAAGGCGTGCTGACGCAGACGCGCCGCCATTCGTATCTCGTTCAACTCATGGGCATCCGCCACGCGGTGCTGGCGGTGAACAAGATGGATCTCGCCGGCTGGTCGCGCGAGACGTTCGAGACGATCGTCGCGGACTATCGCCGCTTCGCCGAGCAGATCGGATTGAAGAGCGTGCTGGCGATTCCACTGTCGGGCCTCACGGGCGACAACGTCACCAGCAAGAGCGCGCAAACGCCCTGGTACGATGGCCCAGCGCTCATGGCGCATCTCGAAACCGTCGAAATCGATGAAACGCGCCGCGTGGCCGGTCCATTCCGCTTGCCGGTGCAGTGGGTGAACCGCCCCAACGCCGATTTCCGCGGCTTCGCCGGCCAGGTCGTCAGCGGGCGCGTGAAGCCAGGCGATCCAATTCGCGTTACGCCATCGGGCAAACTCAGCAGCGTGGCGCGTATCGTCACAAAAGACGGCGATCTCGGCGAGGCCATCGCCGGGCAATCGGTGACGCTGACACTGGCCGATGAGATCGATTGCTCGCGCGGCGATGTGATCGCCGCTGCTGATGATCCGCCAGAAACATCCGATCAATTCGAAACCACGCTCATCTGGATGGCGGACGAGTCGGCGCTGCCCGGGCGACCCTATTGGCTGAAACTCGGCGCACGCACGGTTTCCGCGACCATCACGGAGATCAAACACAAGATCAACGTGAACACGCTGGAGCATCTCGCGGCCAAAACGCTTGAGCTCAACGAGATCGCGGTCTGCAATGTCAGTCTCGATCAGCCCGTCGCCTTCGATCCGTATGAGGTGAATGCCGACATGGGCGGCTTCATTCTTATCGACCGCACATCGAACGCCACTGTTGGCGCGGGGCTCATTCACTTCGCGCTGCGCCGCGCGCAGAACGTGCACTGGCAATCACTCGATGTGACCCGCACGGCGCGGGCGGAGATCAAGGGGCAGAAACCGGCAGTGCTTTGGTTCACCGGCCTCTCGGGCGCCGGCAAATCCACTATCGCCAACCTGGTGGACAAGAAACTTCACTCTCTCGGCAAACACACCGTGCTGCTCGATGGCGATAACGTGCGTCACGGCCTCAACCGCGACCTGGGCTTCACCGACGCCGATCGCGTCGAGAACATTCGCCGCGTCGCTGAGGTCGCGAAACTGATGACAGACGCCGGCCTCATCGTGCTTGTCTCGTTCATTTCCCCCTTCCGCGCTGAGCGCGATATGGCGCGGCGCTTGATGGCGGACGGTGAATTCTACGAAGTGTTTGTCGATACCCCGCTCGCCGAGGCCGAAAAGCGTGACGTGAAGGGCCTCTACAAAAAGGCGCGCGCGGGCGAGTTGAAGAACTTCACCGGCGTCGATAGCCCTTATGAAGCGCCCGAGAATCCGGAACTGCACATCGATACAACGAAGCTCGACGCCGCCGCAGCCGCTGCTCTGATTGTCGAAAAACTCACGAATTAGACGCGACCCGTCACCGGGATCAGGGCGCCAGTAATGTCTCTGGCTTCATCGGACGCCAGAAACAGCATCACCTTCGCCAAGGACGCTGGCGCGACCCATGCGCGGAAGTTCGCATCGGGCATGTCTTTCCTGTTTTGCGCGGTATCGAGCACGGAAGGCAGGACAGCGTTCACTCTCACTTTGCCCTTCAACTCGTCCGCCATCGCCTCCGTCAGCTTGTGCACGCCTTGTTTCGACGCGGCATAAGCGCCAAAGCCCGCGCCGGCGCGCACTGCGCCGTTGGCGCCGACATTAACAATCGCACCCTTGGTTTCGATCAGATGCGGGAGCGCCGCCCTGCTCGCGTTCAGCGCGGTCTTGGTGTTGATCGCGAACATCTTCTCCCAGAGCTCGAGCGAGCTATCGGCGACCGTGCTCCAGGCGAAGCCGCCGGCGATATTGAAGAGCGCATCGATGCGGCCGCCAACATCGCGTGCCGCAGCGATCGCCGCTGCCGCCGCGTCGGCGTTGGTGAGATCGACGCCGCCCAGGGCGATCATGTTGTGAAGATCCTCGGGGACAGGCGCATAGTCGATCAGCACGGGCTTGGCGCCGGCTTCGCGTGCGGCTTGCCCCGCCGCACGGCCAAGCACGCCAAATCCGCCGGTGATGACAACCACTTTTCCGTGCACGCGCGCCTCCTAGTGGAGGGAGGTTCTAGCGCGGCCCGTCAGACGGCGCATCCGAAACCGCGCCGAGCGGCATCCTCAGACTGACGATGCGCATCGTTGCATGAAGAACCCTTGAGCGGGCGGGCAACCGCCCGCTCCTTTTCCCCGACTCAGGCGCGACTCTTCATTTCCTGCATCACGCGCTGCGCATAGGCGCGGCTCACAGGCACCTCGTCGCCGCTTTCGAGGACGGCCATCAAGCGCCCGTTGGCGTCGCGGCGGACGGCCTTCAGCCGCTTCCAGTTCACGAAGGCCGAGCGGTGGACGCGCAACATCAGATTCGGATCGAGCTTTTCTTCCAGATGAGACATGGTCTCACGATGGAGCAGCGTACGGCCTTCCCAATAGAGCCGCACATAGTCGCGCTCGGCTTCGATGCGCTCAACATCCGAGACCGGCACGCGCAGGAAGCGGCCGCGATCGCGTATCCAGAATTCCTTTTCGTAGCGCGGCCCCTCGCGCTCCTCGGCCTCACGCTTCAGCGCATCCAGCACCGCAGCGAGCTCTTCGGCGCGGCGGCCTGCGTCCTTCGCCGCACGGCGTTCGCGCGCGCGGCCAAGCGCAGAGGCCAGCCGCTCGAACTCAACCGGCTTCACTAGGTAGTCCACCGCGGAGGTCTCGAACGCTTGCACGGCATACGAATCGAACGCCGACACGAAGATCACTTCCGGCCCACCGGAATCCTCAACCGCGTTGGCCACTTCGAAACCATCGGCCAGCGGCATCTTGATATCCAACAACACGACATCGGGCCTCAGATCGCGCATCTGGGTGATGGCTTGCGCACCATCGCTTGCGGCGCCGACGATTTCGACGTCAGGGATCGCTTGCAGCGCGAGCTTGATGCGCCGAAGCGCCAATGGCTCGTCGTCAGCTAAGAGCAGGCGCAGGGGTTGGGCGGACACTGTCTTCCTCCAGGGGTAGATAGAGTTCTATGCGGCAGCCGTGCGGCTCCCGATTGCGCGCGATCAGCCCCGCGCGTTGGCCGTAAATCAGTTCGAGACGCTCGCGAATATTGGCGAGCCCAACACCGCGCCGGCGCGGCGCCGCCTCATCACGCGGGAGTCCGGGGCCGTCATCTTCAACGACGATACGGAGCACCTCGCCGTCACGGCGTGCTGACACAATGATCGTTCCGCCGTTCACGCTTGGCGTTACCGCGTACTTGATCGCGTTCTCGAGAATTGGCTGAAGGATGAGGCTGGGAAGCTTGGCGCTCTCCAAGCCGGGCTCGATATCGAACTGCACCGTGAGCTTGTCATCAAAACGGGTCTGCTCGATCTCCAAATACTTGCGTTGCGCTTCGAGCTCCGCGCTCAAATGCGCCAGGGCCGTCGGCTGGCGATCAAGCGAGTAACGCAAGAAGCCGGCGAGCTTCAGGATCATGCTCTCGGCGGCCTCGTTGCGCTTCTCGAGTACGAGCGTCGATATCGCGTTCAAGGTGTTGAACAGGAAGTGCGGGTTGATTTGGTAGTGCAGCATCCTGAGCTGCGCGTCGTACGCGAGCGCTTGCGCGCGCGCGACCGCGCGCGCCTGCGCCATGGTTTCGAAGTGATAGCCAAGCAGCGCTTGGGTGAGCCCCCACAGCGGCAACGCCCAGCCGAATTGAAAGAGGTAGATCACGAACGGATACGGCTCGGGCGAAAAGCCCGCGAGCCGTTGCGGCCAGAATTGTTCGCTGTATTGCGTGAGCGGCGCGATCGCGAGCGCACCAAGCACGAGCGCGAGATTGCGCGCCCAATTTGACTGCGCCGCCCGCGGCCCCGCGACGGCGGCCAGCAACACGCCGGTCAGCACGCAATAGGTGGCGACGACGAGCGCGCGGTTCATGAAGTACGGGAAGTCGTTGACGTCCTCGGGCGGATCGGCGCCGGCTGCGGCGGTGCGGATCGCGAGATAAGCGAGCCAGAACGCGACGTGGGCGCCCCAGCGCGTCCAAGCCGGGTGCTCAAGCAGGCTCTGGCGCACGCCCGCTCCCTGCACTGCCTC
>CALBST010000252.1 GCA_937967425.1 uncultured Caulobacteraceae bacterium | reverse complement strand
CTCATTGCTCCACCTTCTCAAGAAAGGGAGCCTCCGGCAAACCCGGGGCGGTTCAGATCGAGTATCTGTTCGATCGCGAGCACCAGGTCGGCCACGCCTTCTTTATGGACTGCCGCTCACGCGCGGATGTTGACCGCGTGATGCGCGTGAAGATCATTCCGCTGCTGAGCGAGTACTTCTATGAGAACTGGGAAAAAGTGCGCCAGGCGCTAGGCGAAACCACGGACTCCGGCGCTTTCATCGCGCGCACGCAGCTCTCAGCGCCCACCAATAGCAACGGCGCATGGAGCAAGGAAGGGTGTTGGCGCTATAGTGTGCGATCCGAATTCGCGGCGGATGCCTACGAGCAACTAAAAGGGTGAAGCGCTACAGCATCCCGGAATGGGGCTATTTGGAGATAGCCGAAGACGGCCGATCGGAAGCAATCCACGGCGCGCTGCAAACGAGTTGCTCGCCGCCGTTCGCGAAGCTGGCTTTGGCGAGAATGGCGAACAAGTGCTGTTCGACGGGCACAGACGACTCCGCGCCCAACAGGTCGTCGGCGTTATCGCAGCGCCACACGCCCGTCTCGAAATACTGCCAAAGATTGATGGCCTGGATGAAGGCGCCACACGGCGCTTCCTGGTCCACATGCTGGCGAAAGTGTTCGACCTTGATGTCAACGCCGGCCGTATGGCGCAACTCGGCTGGCAAAGGTCAGATCTTCTGGAAATCGTCATCCGCGGATTCTGCGAGAGGCTGTTCGAGGTCGTGCGGCGCGGACTGCCGAGACGCTATCTGGAACTGGATGATGACTTGAAAGCGCTACGCGGCAGATTGGACATCAAACGACAGTTCACGGCTCTGCTCACCTCGCCGCAGCTGGTTGCTTGCCGATACGACGAACTCGGACCGGACATCGCACTCAATCAGATCATGAAGGCAACGGTTGGCACGCTACTAAGGGTGTCGCGATCCGAAGAAAATCAACGCTTGCTGCGGGAGCTCTCATTGGCATTCGTTGATGTTCGCGCCGTACCGATGGCGCAGCTGCCCTGGGGCCAGGTCATACTCGACCGAAGCAACCAAGCATGGTCCGGCCTCGTTGCGATGGCCAAGTTCTTACTGCGCCGTCGCTATCAGACGACAAGCGAGGGCGAACAGCAGGGCCTTTCCCTCCTATTTCCCATGAACACCTTATTCGAGGAGTATATTGGACGAGGTATGCGTACCGCCCTGCAGGGACCTGGCGTTGGCGTGAAGCTCCAAGGGCCAAGAGACTTTGTGTTGCGCGACGAGTCAGGCGCACAACGCTTCGCGACCAAGCCGGACATAACAGTCTTTGTGAGCGGAAAGGCCGCCCTTATCATCGATACCAAATGGAAGCGCCTGTCCGCCCAGCTAGACGATGCCAAGCAAGGGGTGAGTCAGAGCGATGTCTATCAAATGCTCGCATATGCGCGCGTCTACGGCGTCCAACGCCTCTTGTTGCTTTATCCGCACCACGATGGACTTAATGCCCCCGAGGGCATTCTCTCCCGCTTTCGCTTTGGCGGCGACGATATGGCTGAGCTGTGCATCGGCAGTGTGAAGCTTGCCGCCCCACAACTTGAGGAGCGGCTTCGCGTGCTGGCGACAAGTACGGGCGCCCTTGACTAGCTTGCGCTCGCCGGCGCCCTGGGTTCGCTGGAGCTTCGCCGCATCTGGCTAAGCTGTCGCATCCCCCATTCATGGAGCTGTCGCTTGGGGTAGTATGGCTTGCGCCCATCGTGGACGCAGGGTGGACCGTCCGAGCGTGTGCAGAAGAGCTTCGCCAGCGTGGCTGGACGCCGGCGCACGCCAATGGTGGCGAGATAGGCCGAAGCTTCTTCGCGCGTCAGCAACTCATCCACGAAATCAGGCGGCAGCTCCTCGTCGCTCACGGGTCATACTCCTATTGCCGGTAGGGTCTGAGCTGGATGTCCCGCGTCACAAGAACGCGCACCGGAGCGCCAGCGCGCACGCGCAGAGTCGGTCGCACCGTGAGCTCGCGATCGACGATGCGCGCGCCGGTCTGGGCGGCCTGCTGCGCGGCGGCATCGCCGAGGCTTTGCGAGAGCGACGAGTCATCATCATCCTCGGTCTCGTTGGCCGCGACGCTGATGATGGATGACAGCAGGACAGCGGCGGCGAGACGATCTAGGTGATTATCAGTGCGATCTGTGAGGCCCGAGGCGCCGCTCCCGTCCGTCGCCTCCATGCCAGCCAGATTGATGCTCCAACCATTTGGCAGGATGAGCCTATTCCAAACCAGCAAGATACGGTGATCGCCATAGCGCGACCCGTCGCGATACGTGCCTATCAGACGCGAACCTTGCGGGATCAACAGATGATCGCCGCTGACGCTGTCATAGACCGGCGATGTCACTTGCGCGATGACGCGCCCAGGCAAATCGGAGTTGAGCGCCGTGACGAGCGCGGCGGGGATCGTATGGCCCGCCTGAATCTCATAGCGCGAGCGCGGCGGCGAAAGCCGCGCGTCGAGCCGGCCTTCGTTCTCCGCTTCGGCAGCCTCGCGCCGTTCGCCGAACAGGATCGGTGACAAGCGCGCAACCTCTTGGGGATCAATCGCCGCTTCCGCGCGCGCTGGAGATGCGCCGGCGGCTGCCTCGCCAGTCCAAAGATCGTCCCGTGGCGGAAGCAAGATGTCTTCGCCGCCAGTGAGCGAAGCGTCTTCACCTATGCCGCCTCGCGGAAGATCGGCGGCGTCGTAGTTCGACGCTGCTTGCTGGATCGATTCCGGCGGCCCGCCCGCCGCGGCGACGGCGGTGTCGGCGGCGCCGCCGCGCCGGTCGGGTCGCTCCGAAAGACCGCTCACCAGCGCGAAAGCGATGACCAGGCCCGCGGCGCACACGCCTGCAAGCAGCACTTTGCGCGAGAGCCGCTTCGGCGAAGGTGGGGTCGCGCGAATGGAGATGTCCGGCGGTTGACTTATCGGTGTCATCAGCGGCTCCTCACCCGGTCGATGCGGACGATCACCGGCGCGCGCGTGCCAAGGCGAAGTTCGGCGCGGTCAAACACGCGGTCGATCATGTAGCGCTGGCCCTGCACACGATAGTTCACCAGTTCCGCGCCTTCGCCTGTGACGACAAAGAGCGGCGGCATGTCGGCTGCGGCCACCCCAGCGGCAAACTCGATCCAAGTGCGGCGGCCATCGTCGAACACGCGTGCAGGCGTCCAAGCTGGGGTGTGTCCGCGCACGGTGCGGACGCGATAGGCGAAGTTCAGCTGATCGATCGGAACGCCGGCAATGCTGGGTCCCGCGCTTGCCGGATAGGTCCAGGCCACTTGCGCGGCATAGGTCGTGCCGGCCTGCGAGATCGCCTCGATGATATAGGTGCGCCGGTCGGTAATGAGCACGATATTGGTGCGCAGACCTGCCGTGTGTGGCTTCACCAAAACAATCGTGCGCGGATCGCTCTGACTTTCGGCGACCGCCTCCGTCACCATCCAGCGCGACGTATCGCCCGCAGCAATGTCGGAAAGCGTCTCGCCCGGTTCGAGCATTACGATCGAGACAAAGCTCGGGCTTGTATAAAGCTCGTAGATCGCGCCGGGTTCGTAGCTATAAATGTGGCGCGCTTCATTGAAGCCATCCGGCGTTGGACGTTGCCGCGCCGCGAGATTGGCGGCCGCAAGCGCCTGCACCGGACTCACCTCGCGCCCACGTCGGCGCGCTGGAGGCGGCGGCGGCTCTTGCGGCGCTGCCTCCAGCGGGCCGCGCAACTCGGCCTGATCTGAAACCAGGCCATCGCCTTCCGCGACGGGCGCAACGTCAGTCGTCGAACACGCGCCAAGCATGGTCGCGGCGACGATTGTAGTGAGGAGATGCGGTTTCATCGGACGCGGCTCCATGAGAAGTCGGAGATGAGGAGCCCGAGCGGATTGGACGCCACCTCATCGGCGTTGCGCGGCGCGCGCGTCGTGACCGTGAAGACGCCGGTATAGCTCTCACCATCGCCGGCGCCGGTGGCGTTGGTGGAGCGCTCGATCCAGCTTACTTCCCAGGCGCTGTCTGAGCGGGCCACGATCGAGCGAATGTGAACGGTGCGACCGACGCGCCCCAGACTCAGAAATGGATCATCAGCGCGCGCGATCTCGGTGAGACGTGCCGCCGCTTGCGGCGTGAGGAAGCGATAGGCTTCAAGCCAGTTCTCGCGCAGCACGACGCCGTCGGTTGGCAGCGACCGCACCAGGCGCACCCAGCGCCCGAGATGATGCGCAACCTGCGCTTCGGTTGGCGACCAGCGCACGTCCGCGGCGCGGACGCTCATGACTTGCCCTTCGGGTGAGACCTCGACCACATGGACAAACGTTCGCTGTTGCATGGCGATCATCGCCGCCGCGCCGCCGAGCAGAGCCGCAAGGCCGAGGCTGGCAAAAGCGATGCTGCGCCACGAGCGCGCCGATAACACCGCCGATCCCATGCGCGCATCCCATTCCTGCTGCGCGCGCCGGTACGGCGTATCGGGAGGCGCCGGCGCGAAGTTCTTCGCCGGAGCGCGGAAGGGAAATGTCATGGCTTGCCCCCATTCGGATTGGATTGCGGACGCGGCTGCATCGCCGCGTAATTGATGGCTGGGCGCGCGCCGCCTGATGCTCCGCCCCCAGATGCGCCGCCGCCCCGCGGTTTCGATCCGCCGATCATGCGACCGACCCCGCCAGCGACGAGCCGAGTAACGCCGGCTGCGGCGCGCGCGCCTTGGACGGCGAGATAGCTGCCGCCGATTGTCGTGACGGCGCCGCCGACGCCAGCGCGCCATGCGTCGGCGCCAGATAGGTGCGGCTGCCCTTGCACGACCTCGCTCGCAAGCTGAGGCCCGAACCAGGCGAGTGCGAGCACGGTCAGGCCGAACAAGAGCACATTGAGCGCACCACCCGCATCGAGGGTCAGCGTTGCCGGCAGCGTATCGACGAACGTGATCGAGACCGAAGCGATGAGCGCCAAAACGAAAAGCCGGATCGCGCAACCCGCCACCCAGCCCAGTGGACGCTCCGCCACCCAGGCAGTGCCATTGAACACGCCCCACGGCAGCGCCACGAACGCGGCGAGCGCGCCCAGTTTGAAAGCGATCAACGAGACGAAGAGCTGCAGCGCCAGAACAAAGAAGCCGAGCGTCACGAAAACGGCGGCGATGAAGATCGTCACCAGCGGAATGAAGTCAGTGAAGAGGTTCATGCCCTCCGACAGCGCAACTGTGCGCCCGAACATTTCGACGCCGATCTGCGCGACGCGGCCGGGATTGTGGAGATCCGCCATGCTCATTCCGCCGCCGCCGGCCTTGAGCCCCAGCAACGCCCCCGACTGCGCAATCGCGGTTGTCAGCATGTCCCAATTGTTCACGAGGAATGCGAACAGCCCGACGAACAGCACCTTGCGGAAGAAGGGCGCCATAGGCGCCTCGCCCGCAAGCGCCCATTGCGCGCCAGCCAGTGCGATCGAGATCACGATCAGCGCGTTCAGGACGTAGTTCACATCGCCTTGGATCAGGCCGAAGCCCGAATCCGCCACGGCGAGGAACTGGTCCAGAAACGAATTGACCGATGCGGGATCCATGGATGGTTCGCCTCAGTTCTCGAACGCCGAACGCGCCGGCGCCGTGGCTGTGGTCTCCGTCGGAAACGCGCGGCGCTGAATCTCTCGGCCGCGTTCTTCGCGCGCCAGTCGCTCCATCCGCTCGGTTTCCAGCGCGCGGCCTTGTGCGACGAGCAGCGCGTGAATCTCGGCCAGCTGGCCCGCCGTCACACCAAGGAGCTGATTGCCGGCCTGGATCGCGCCGGTCTGACCTTCGGCGCCCGAAGACGATTGCAGCGCCCGATCGATGTGGCCGCGCGCCTGCTCGATGGAGCGCGCGGCGCGCGCTTCGGCTTGCATCGCGCGTTCCACGCTCTGGCGGCTCTCTTCGAGCCACCGATCCGATCGCGCCATGATTTCATCAAGGTCGAATTCTTCCCAGGTCTCTGGATAGAGTTCGCGGATATCGTCGCCAATGCGATCGACCTCGAATGCGATGCCGCGCGCTGTCTCGAATAGACCCCGCGCTTCGGCGATGGATTGTGAGAGTTCAGGCGACAATTGAAGCGGGTTCTGCCGCAGCATCGCTGTCGCCTGTTCGATCTGGCGAACCTGGTTGCGGATTTGCTCCAGGGCGCGCGCCGCCTGAAGCAGGTTTTGCGCATAATTGGTCGGATCGTAGACGATACGCTGCGCCTGCGCCGGCTGCGCTATCGCGAGCGCTGCGGCGAGCGCTGCGGACGCCATGAGCCTCATCCATCTGCTTTGCATGTTGGTCCCCTTATTCGGCCGCGACCAATGCCGCAGGCTCTGGCGTGCGACGTTTGGAGTTGGAGAAATCGCCGAAGCGCAAAATCGCTGCGCCAGCATCGGCAAGGCCGCGCGCGTTGAGCCATGACGCCGCGAAGTTGTCGGGGCCGGCTTCGAGAGCTGCGTCGATAGCGTGGTGGTCTTCTGGGCGCGAAGCGCCGACGAAGGCGAGCGCCGCTGGTCCCAAGCCGAGCTCGAACAAGCGGCAACCGTCTCGGCTGACGAGATAGTAGTCACGTTTGGGCGTAGCGGCGGCGATCAACCCAATCTGACGCTCGTTCAAGCCAAGGCGTTCATAGAAGGAGCGCGAGCGCGGCTCGCGGGCGCGATCATTGGGCAGGTAGATACGCGTCAGGCACGCTTCGATGATGGTCGATGCGATGGCGCTGGCTTCCACATCCGCCAGTTCTTGGCTAGCGAAGACGACCGCGACGTTGCGCTTGCGCAGCGTCTTGAGCCAGTCCTGGATTTGTGCGGCGAAGAAGGCGTCCTTCAGAAACAGCCATGCCTCGTCGAGCACGAGCAAAGTCGGCTTGCCGTCAAAGCGCCGTTCCAAGATGTGAAATAGCACGGCCAGCACAGCGCCGGCCGCGGCGGGGCGGCGCATCAGGTCGTCCATTTCGAAGGCCTGCACCCGGCCATGAGCGAGTGAGGAGCGTTCATGGTCGAGCAGCCGGCCATATGGGCCCGCATGCGTGAACGGGGCGAGCGCTGCGCGAACGGCGCCATCCTGCACCAGCGCCATATATAATGTGAGTGTGCGATCTTCGACCGGACGCTCGGCGAGAACCTCCAAGGTACGCCAAAGTTCGGCGCGCAATTCAGGCGTCACGGACACATTGGCGCCGGCGATGAGCCCGCTCAGCCAGTCCAACGCCCAGGCACGCTCATCGGCGTCATCAATCCGCTCCAGCGGCTGCAATCCTAGCGCCCCGTCCTCGCCGAGATCGAAGAAGTCGCCTTGAAGACCCAAAACTGTCGCGCGTGACGAGCGGCCCTTGTCGAAGAGATAGACTTGCGCGTTGGGATAACGCAGCCATTGCGCGGCAAGCGTCGCCAACAGCACGGACTTGCCGGCGCCTGTCGGCCCGACGATCATCGTATGCCCGACATCGCCCACATGCAGATCAAGCCGGAAAGGCGTGGCGCCGTCGGTCGCCGTCAGCATCAGAGGCGGGCCGTCAAGATGGGCGTTGCGTTTTGGCCCCGCCCAAACTGCACTGGTCGGCAAGAGATGCGCGAGCGAAGGCGTCAACAGGATCGGCCGCCGTACGTCCGCATAGGCGCTGCCTGGCAACGCCCCGAGCCAAGCTTCGACGGCGTTGACGCTTTCGAGCTGCGTCACGAAACCGAGGCCATCGGCGACTTGGCTGATCAATCGGACGGAGTCGTTGGCCTGTTCCTCGCTCTCTTCAGCGACAACAAGGGTCAGCGTCGCGTAGCCGGCGCTCACCGCGTCCGCGCCCAATTCTTGAAGGGCGAGATCGGCGTCCGCAGTCTGGTTGGCGGCGTCGTTGTCCTGCAGCGACGATTCCTCCTTGAGCAGCGCCTCACGCAGCATCGTGGCGAGCCCTTTGCGCTTGGAGAACCAGCGCTTCCGGATTTTCTCCAACTCCCGCCGCGCTTCCTCGCGGTCGAGCGGTAGAAAGCGGCTCACCCAGCGGTACGAAATCGGCAGCCGGTTGAGCGCGTCGAGCAAGCCCGGCTCGGTCTCGGTGACGAAGCTGCGGATGGAAATGACCTTCAGATGTTTGACTCCCAGCTTTGGCGCGAGACCGCCAACGAGCGGCGCGTCCGGCAACAGCGCGTCCAGATGAAACGGCGTGGGCGGCACGCTGACCCGATGAGGGCGATCGGAAATGCAGTCGTGCAAATAGGTGAGCGTCTCTTCGTCCGTCAGCCAGCGGGCTTCAGGCATCAAGGCTTCAAGGAGTGCGAGAAGCTGGTCGCTCTCCTGCAGGAAACGCGAAAGATGCGCTTGATAATCGACTGCCGAAGCCTTCGCCTCGCCGCCCTCGAACAACATGCTCTCAAGTTTGCCTTGCCGCTCGGCTGGCGGGAGCCACGCCAAGGTCATGAAGTAGCCGCTCTCAAAGCGCGCGCCGGCTGTCTGAAAGACTTGCCGCCGTTCTTCATCGATCAGCCACGACAAGGCGTCAGGCCAGTCGCTGTCAGGATAGCCCGGCGCAGCGGAGCGACGCGCTTCGACATGGATGCACCATCCCGACCCAAAGCGCCGCAGCGCATTGTTGAGACGCGCGCTTGCGCCCATCATTTCGGCCGGTGTCGATGAATCGAGGTCGGGACCACGGAAGGCCAACGTGCGCTGGAACGCGCCGTCCTTATTGAGGACGATGCCAGGCGCGATCAGCGCAGCCCACGGAAGATAGTCCGCGAGCTTGGCGCCGGTTTGTCGGTAAGGACGAAGATCAAGCATCAAACTACTTCCGTCAGGCCACGAAATAGACCGGCTTGGCCAAGTGCCGTGGCCAGGTTTCCAGGAACCAGGGATCGCGCGCCGCCGCCCATGCGGCCGCGCCTTGCAGCGCGGCCCACAGCGGCAAGCCGATGAACGGTTGCTGCAGACCGAAGCCAATCGCTGCGCCGATCGTCGCGTTGAGAATAGCGAATGCGCGCGGCACGCCACCCAACAAGATCGACCGGGTGAGCGATGTGCGGAGCGGCAAGCGATAGCCCTCTGGTTCATCAAGCATGGTCGAACCTCAAAGCACCGCGCCGCCGGCAAAACCGAAGAAATCGAGGAAGAAGCTCACCGCCGCGAACATGATGGCGATACCCAAGCCGACAAATGCGAGCTTCCGCACGCCGCCGCCGCCCTCGGAGAAGATGATGGTGACGCCGGCGATGACGATGGCGATCACCGCAGCTGCGCGCGCAACAGGGCCTGTGATCGAGTCGACGATCTGTTCGAGCGGGCCCTCCCAGGGCATGCCCGAACCCGATGCGTAGGCGGGGCCGGCGAAAGCCAACGCCGCTATGGCGAAGCCAGCGAGCATCGCGAGGTTGCTTCCAGTCATTTTCTCTCTCCTGTTTCGCGGCGGAGTTCGACGATGTCAGTGATCGCGCGTCCGCTCCGTCCCTCCGTGCGCGCGATGAAGACAATGAGATCGATAGCCGACGCGATGAGCCGCGCAGGCGGGGCGGTCACCGCCTCCATGCAAAGGTCTTCGAGCCGCGCCAGAGCGTCCGCCGCGGAATTGGCGTGCAGCGTCAAAAGCCCTCCCGGATGACCGGTATTCCACGCCTTGAGAACTTCGAGCGCAGCGCCGTCGCGCACTTCTCCAACGACAATGCGGTCCGGCCGCAGACGCAGCGTGATTTGAACCAGATCGCGCATGCTGACTGCCGGAGCCGTGCGCTTGGTGAGGAGTTGAACAGCGTTTGCACTGGCGATCTGCAATTCGGCGGTGTCTTCAAGAATGACGACACGCGCATCCCGAAACGCCGGTTCAGCCAGGAGCGCATTGAGCAAGGTAGTTTTGCCCGATCCGGTGCCGCCGGCGACGACGATGTTGCGCCGCGCCGCAACCGCATTGCGCAATAGAGCGGCCTGCGCCTCTGTCGCCACCCCTTGGCGCAGATAATCATCGAGCGTGAAAATCGCGGACGGCCGCTTGCGAACCGCCAGCACTGGCTCACTCGCCAAAGGCGGCAGAACGGCCTGCACGCGCGCTGCGCTATCCGGCAGGATCGTCGCCAGCATCGGCCTGTCGACCCCGATCGTTTCACCAGCCTCATGCGCGAGCAGCCGGATCGCCGCCTCACGATCAGCCACAGACAGGGTGACGCCCGTCGCCTGAAGGCCTGCACCAACGCGATCGATCCAGATCGCGCCGTCGGCATTGACCAGCGCTTCGACGACATCGCTCTCCCGCAACGCGTCGGCGATGGTAGGCCCCAACGCGCGCTCCAGCGCGGAACGTCTGCGCGTTTGCGGCAAGGCGCGGAGATCACCAGCAGCGCTCATGCGCCCAGCTCCGCATCCTGACGTTCAGCATGCGCCTCATCGGCGCCATTCAGCGCGCCATCGGCGATTCCGCGGCCGTGGCTAAGCCCCTTCATCACCAAGTCGAGGAAGCGTTCGAAACGCGCCTCGGCGCTGGCAGCGGCACTCTCAGCCAATTCGTCGTCGATAGGCGGGTTGTGTTCGAGCCAAACACGGACGAACAGCAAGACGCACTCTTTCATCACGGCTTGGTCGCGCACCATCTTGTCGAGCCGCGCTTCAACGCGATTGAGCTGACGCTTCTGGGTTTCGCCGGCCGCGCGGGTTGCGCCTTCGGACTGGGAAGCCAATCGCGATCGCACGGCGTCAGCGATGATCGACGATTCCGAACGTCCCTGAGCGCGAGCTAGACGCGAGACCTCGCGCGCCAGGTCGGGTTCAAGATAGGTTTTGATCGCAGTGGTCGTCATTGAACTACACTCCGGTCCCGCGCGGGTGGCGCGGGTTTGAGGTGCTGTCGGCTTGCCGAAGCCCCGCTAGCGCCCGCTCGGAGATGGAAAGCGCGCCGTCAAACAGATCGCCTTGGCGGCGCGGCGCTGGCTCAACGCGCGTTGCGCCCTTCTTGTCCTTGGCAAGCCGTCCAAGCGGAGCGACGCGCTCCCATTCATGCGCGGTGGTGAGTGTGGTAGGTGCTCTCTGCGCCAGTCGCAGGCGCTTGGCGAAGATCGGCTCTCTATCGAACCGCAACTTTTGCGTCCGCAGCGGCTTTGTCCCGGATACGAAGGTCAATTGTTTGTCGTGGCCAAGCTGACGGACATCGCCCGGCAGCAACAGCGGTCGGCGTTCTTCGCGATAGGTGATCGAGCCTTTGCGTGGCCCCAGGAGCGCGCGTGGCTTCTGCACGCTCTCTTGGGGACGCTCTTCCCAGGTCTCGCCGGCCATGTCGGCAATGCGCTTGGCCGTATCCATGTCGGCGGCCGCAAACGCCGTCACGACATGGCAGTTGTCGAGGATGACATTGTCGCGGCCATAGGCGCGGACGATGTGATTGAGACTCTGGCAAACCAGATACGCCTTCAGGCCGTAGCCTGCCATGGCGCCCATCGCCGTCTCAAAGAAAGGCATGCGGCCGAGTTGCGGAAACTCGTCCAGTACGAGCAGCAGATTGTGACGCTTGCGCCGCTCCAGAGCGTGGGTCTGGCTCTCCATCAGGGCGCGTGCAATTTGGTTCAGAAGAAGCCGCATCAGCGGCATGAGACGCATCGCGTCCGATGGCGGCGGCTGTAGATAGAGCGTGACGGGCCGCTCCCCGCACATGAGGTCGGCGATACGAAAATCGCTGGCGCCGGTCTTCTCGGCAACGATCGGATCGGCAAACAACCCGAAGAAGCTTTCCGCCGTCGCTTTCACTCCCGACTGCATCCGCTCCTCGGCGGCCAAAAAGCTCTCAGCTGCGTGCAAGACTTCGGGATGAACTTCCGGAGCGTTGGTTTCAGGGTTGCGTCGATGCAGAGTTGTGCGCATCTCTTCAGAGGTGCGCTGCAGATCGCGCAGTTTCTCACGCACAACCGCCAGGGTCTTACGCGCCAGCGGCTCGCTATAGAGCACATGCAAGATGACGCCGACGAGAACCTGCTTTGCCGAGCGATCCCAGAAATCCTGATGGCGGCCGTCGCCGGCTGGGTCGATGATAATCTCGACGATGTTCTGAACATCACGAACTTCGTTGGGCCCCAGCCGCACTTCAAACAGCGGGTTGAAACAACAGGAGTCCGCGCGCGTTGGCGCAAAGCGCAGCACAGGCCCCAGGCTTTCGCGAAATCCGGCGGTGCCCGGAAAACCATGGCGCTCATCGCCATCGGCGAGTTCGCCCTTAACATCGAGCACGAGCGCCGAACGCGGCCAAGCCAGCAGTGTTGGCACGACGTGGCCGCGCCCTTTGCCAGATCGAGACGCGCCCACCAGCAATTGATGCTCCGGTCCATCGAAGCAGAGAATTTCGCCGTCGAGTTTTCCAAGCACGGTGCCGCCGGCGCCCAGGAGCCCAGCCAGGCGTGCATCGTCAAACGAACCCCACGACTTACGCCCGAACGCCGGAAGCGGTAGCCGCCCTCGTTGTGCTATCGCCGCGAAGAGAAGGCTGATCGTGATGCCGGTCGCCAGGATCGCGTGCGCCGTCGCAAACGGGCGCGCATAGAATCGGCCCACGCGCTGGACCATTCGATCAGCGCCCAGGGCGGATATATGCGCGCTTCGCCGAGCACGAGGAGCGGCGCACCGAGCGCCGCCTGGCCGTCGAAAACGCCCGCGATAAATTGCGTCGCCGCGACGAGGCTCAGAAGCGCCCCGAGAATCGCGACCGCAACGACCGGAAGTTTCGCACCAAGCGACACGATATGACGCCCACCGCCTTGTTTGACCTCGGCGAGGTCGAGCAAGGGCGGCGCCCAAGGCGCGGCGCATTTTATTCGGCCAAGACCGAGAGGCGCCGAATGCAATTTTGTGCTTGCCGAATTTTCTGCGGCGTTCGGAAAGCCCGCAGAATGGCCGGCCCCGCGTGTGCCAAATTAGGTCATGCAGTGTTCTCGATGAGGCGCAGCGATGGCGTTGGCGAGAGTGTGAGCGGCCCGTCTTTCACACGCTCGACCACCACGGCGGCGGTAGCGCGGGCGATGGCGAGCCCGGCGTCGCTCGCGCTCTGAACCACACCGTCCCAAATGGCGATCGAGGAAACATGCGCGTGCAACAAGAAGTCTTGCCGGCCAGCCACGCGATAAGCAGACACCACCGCTGGGGTGCGATGAAGCAGATCGGAAAAGCGGGCGAGCGAGGCGGGAGAATTTTCGGTCAAAGTGACCTCGCCCCAGACTTCGAGCGGTGCACCCAGCGCGGCGTGATTCAACATTGCCTTGTAGCCGATGATGACGCCCATGCGCTCAAGGCGCCGCGTTCGATCTAAGCAGGCGGATTGCGAAAGGCCGATGCGGTCGGCCATATCCTTGTTCCTGATCCTGCCCTCGCACTGCAAGGCATCCAGGATCTGGCAATCGATATCATCAAGTTGCACTTGCACCTCCCCGAGAACGGGAGGACGAATTGGCAGCGCATCTCAAGAAAGTCGCGCTTTAGCCTGGCGGCGCTCTCCCGTCCTTGTCTTCCGCGCCCGCCTTCCCACTCAGCCGCGATTCATCATGCCGCGAAAGTTTGCGCCGCAGCCGGCGGTCCTGGCCGAGGTTGCCTTGTGTTTCACGGGTTGCGTTCCGCTGCGGGTGATGCAATGCCGGAATTCATCGTTGCGCTGCAGCGATCCGCGCCGTGCGCGGCTTCAACGGTTGTCGGCTGCATCACTTGCGAATCGACAAGTCTAATGAGGTCCGCCCCTAACTGTAGATCGCCGACACGGCCAAAATAGTGACGGCGAAGACCTCCGGCCCGATCATAGATCAATAAAGTGGGCGTCCCGCGCATTTCATAGGCGGCCATCGTCCTGGGCATGGCGCTTGCCGGACTTGGCTCATCCACGCCGACAGGGAACCCGATGCGATACTCGTGAAGAAATGCCTTGAGCGAAGCGGGCGTCATGGCGTCGTGATGTTCAAAGACCGTGTGGAGGCCGATCACGCTCACATCCTTCTCAGCAAACGTCTCACGCACCCGCTGTGCTTGCGGCAAGGCGTGCGCGACACAGCCTGGGCAAAGCATTTGAAACGCTAGCACCATGACCACACGGCCCCGCAACGTCGCGAGCGACAGCGGCGTGGGCGTGTTGAACCATTGCGAAACGCGCCAATCGGCTGGATTCGGCGTAGCGCTCAAAACTCGCCTTCCTTGACATAGGGTCTCGACCACAGAATGGCCTGCAGCAGAACGGCTTTTGTCCAGGCCGCATGCATTTTATCGACGTCCGCCGGGCTTGCGCCTTTTTGGGCCAGGAACGGCCGCATCGTGATAGAGATCGGCATGACCAACGCCACAAGATGGCGCATCGGGATATGAGGCGCGGCGCTCACGCCGTCCGTCTTGTTTTTGCCGCTGTGATGATGGCGCCGACCGATCTCGTCTTGCCAGGCGAGCCAGGCGCTGTCGAACTCAGCGCGACAGGTGTCCAAAATCCATTGCCCGAAGCGTTTGCGCACCGCGGCCAGATACGCGCCGATTGGCTCGCCTGTCTTGGCGTCCGCAAAGTAGCGCACGAGATGCGGCGTCGCCGCCACGAAGCCATACCAGACGTCGAGAATCGCCTCGATCTGATCGGCAACGACAGTCTCGGCTTGTTTCAGCGCCGCGCGATCTTCCTCGCCGAACAAAAGCGAGCCCTGGAGCTCGGCGAACTCTTGAGTGGAGATAGACGATTGCGGCAATGTTGCATCACCCAAACGATATCCCGGAATCGATGCCATCGGTTCTTGCCTCCTCGAGCCAGGTTGCTGTTGGTATCGAGTCCATACTATAATGTCGAAGCAGGCAGTCAATGAAAAAGAGCGACTCGCTACCATCTGCTATCGCCCTGCGCGCCGCCCAGCTGCTGGAAAGGCTTGCGCGGCTGATGCGCGCCGAAGGCCACGTCAGCGGCTTGGCGCCTGCGCAGTGGGAGGCGCTGCGCTATCTCTCACGCGCCAACCGTTTCTCACGCACGCCGGCGGCCTTGTCCGACTATCTTGGCGCGACACGTGGCACGGTTTCACAAACCCTCATCGCGCTCGAAGACAAAGGCCTGATCCGCAAGGCGATGAACGCCCGCGACCGCCGCTCGGTTGAACTCAGCCTCACCGCCGAGGGGGCTGCTATGCTGACGACCGATATGGCCAAGGACATCGCCCGCGACATCGACGCCTCCGGGGAAGCTGGCGCCCTCGCTCACGCGCTCGAAGCGGCTCTCGGGCAAGCGCTCGAACGGCGCGGCGGGCGCGCGTTTGGCGTTTGCCGCACGTGCCGTCACTTCCGCTCGGGGCGTCGGGGACACCATTGCGCGCTCCTCGACGCGCCCTTGTCGGATGCCGACGCCGACCGAATCTGCTTCGAGCACACGTGATGGCGCCCGCAGTTGAACGCAAGCGCCGGCGCAGCGCCTCAGCCGACACGAACCAGTGTCGATACGCGGCGAGACCGTTGCGCCTTCGGGTCGAGGCAGCTAGAGCGGCCACAACTAAATCGGCGTCATGGAACCCAACGACAAAACCTCACTTCGCGCCATACTGCAAACGCAGCCGTCTGAACTCGACAATCTCTGAAGATCGCAGACCAATCGAGCTTGACCAGACATCAGTTGGGCGGCTCTCAAGAATGGACTCCCCACACGTGCAGGTCATGGCGGCTGCAACGCAAGCCCGGCGCGCTGCGGGACGCCGTCGCCTCAAGCAGACGCTTAAGCGGATCAAGACCGACGAATACGGATGGGGTGTCAGATTTGGCGAATTGATCGCGCCGCAGCGTCTCTTCCGGTCGATCTGGCGATCGCTGTCTGCGTGCGCTGCGCCGCGGGCGCGCGCCGCCCGAATTCATTTGGGTTCGCCGCTCCGCTGTTTTCAAGAATGAAGGATCGATTCCATGGACGCTAACGCCAATGTCACAATCGTGCGCGCCTTCATCGCCGCTTGGTCGCGGCTCGACGTGAATGAGCTCGTAGCCTTTTTCACCCCGGATGGCGTCTACCACAACATGCCGTTGGCGCCCATCGCGGGGCACGATCGTTTGCGTCCTTTCATAGGCGCTTTCCTCAAGGACTGGACGGCGACGAAATGGGAAGTGCTGAACATCGCCGCCGTGGGCGACATCGTCTTCGCGGAACGCATCGATCGCACGAAGGTCGGCGACAAGGCCGTTGATTTGCCCTGTTGCGGCGTGTTTGAGATGAAGGATGGCAAGATCGCCGTCTGGCGTGACTATTTCGACATGGCGACCTACTCGCGCGCGATCGGGTGACGATCCTCGTGGCTTTCTTTGCGCATTGTGAGGTCACGCCATGACTCCGCCGCGAACCAAACAGCAGCGTCAATTGGAGGGGGCGCTGCTTGGCGCCGCAGGTCAACTCGCCCGCTCCGGCAAGTACTCTTTCGAGGACATTGTCGCCAAGCTAAGCAGCGCCGCGTCTCCCGAAGTCGCGGACGCTCTGCGCCGCCCGCATATTGCCGATGCGCTACGGCGGCTCTGCGATGCGGCGAAATTTCCGCGCCACGTCAAAGAACGCGAAGTTCATGGCGGGGATTAGCGCGATCCAGTGTCACAACGAGACGCGCGAGCTCAGATCGTCCCAATCCGTATATCGACGGGCAGGCTTCAGTCATCGTTGCCGCGCTCTTCGTAGCTCCCGCCTTCGGGGCCCTCGTGATGTTCGCGTTCGATCACGGATGCCGGATTCGATGATACGGGCGGCTGCACCAAGAGGAGGATTGTCGTCACGACCCCGAGAAGTAGTGCCACGCCCAATGCGAGTGCCCCAGCTTGCCGCGCATCGGCGCAAGGCTCGTCGGCTGGGCGGCGCTTTTGTCCCGAGAACATGGCGGGGAGCAATGCATCCTTTGAAAGTGCAGATTCCATGATCACGCCAAGAACATGGATCACCACTAGGCCTTGCAACACGCGGAATAGCAGTTCGTGAAGCTCTGACAGTTCCAGCCCCGAGAGTCCGGCGAACGGCCCTGCGTTTTCTTCACCACCGCTGAAAAGCCCAGTGACCACGACGCCTGTAACGACGGACAACAACAAGAGCACCGCGACGCCGCCGAGCGGATTGTGACCGAGATGGCGCTTGGGGCGCAGAGAGAAGAGATCGCGCACGTGGGCGATGATGGCGGCGGGACCGGTGGCGAAGTGGGCGAAGCGCGCGTGCTCGCCGCCCACGAAACCCCAAATCACGCGAAAAACGATAAGACCCGCAATGGCCTCGCCTGCATAACGATGGACGATCGCCGCAACGCCTTCTTCCTCGCCGGTGAACCAGGCGATGAGCACAAGCGCGAGCAAGCTCCAATGAAAGAGGCGCGTGGGCAGATCCCAGACATGGACCTCACGTTCACTTGATTGCACGGACATCGCTTCGTCCTCCTTCAGCGTTTAAGTTCAAGCGTGAGGCGGAATTGGCCGTCCGCTTGGGCATCATCGAATCCAGCCAGATAGCCCGCCGCGATGCTGGCTTCGCCAAGACGGAAACTGGCGCGCGGTCCCCAATAATGGGCGTGCGCTTCCGGCTCGCCAAAGCCCTCAACACCAAGCGCCCAACGCTCATTCGCTCGCCACATCGCACGCGCGGCGTAGCCGTATTTCCATTCGTTGGAGGCGCCATCGCCGACATGGCGCTCGGCGATCAGGTTGAGGCGGGCCGTCCAAGGTCCGGCGCGCCGCTCCGCCAGCAACTTAAACTCGACGGCGTCGTCGCGTCCGTTCTGTCCGAACGAATATTCGGCATAGCCGCCAAAATGCACTGGCCAAGTCCGCGTAGCGGTAAAATCGAACACGTTTTCGAGCGCCACGGACGTAAGTTCGGCTGAGGCGCCTGGCATGTCGGCGGCTTGAACGACAAGCGCCGGCCGCCACCAATCGGTGAAGGCGTAACCTGCCTCAGCGCGATGCAACACTGCGCCGTCCAAGGCGCCGCCATTGAAAATGGCGCCCCGATACTCAAGCTCGCTTTCGCCGCGTTCGACCGTCGGGCCATAGACGGTGGATGTGCCGCCCGGTTCGGCGCGGGCCGACGTGGCATAGAGTGCGCAAAGCAGCGCGATCGCATGTCTGTGCATGAGACTTCCCCCGCTATCCTTGCTTAGCCGCGACGACCGCGCCGGCCGCGATCATCATCGCCGCGGCCGCAATCGTCGTCGCGCTCGCGCCGCAACACTTCGCCTGTGCGCGGCTCTAGGTGCATCTCCATGCAGACCCCAGCGCGATCGTAGCCCTTCACTTCGACCGAGTTCGGGTAGCGCTCGATTTCCACGACGCGGAAGCCGTCGGCCGCGAGGCGCTGCTCGATGACGCTTAACGACAGCGGGGCGGAGGGTTGTGACTGCGCCAAGGCGAAGCTGGGCGTGAAAAGTGCAACGCAGGCGGCGGCGACGATGGTGCGGAACTTCATGGACTGACTCCCTCGTGAATGACCCGTTCAGCGCCGGATCACGCGCCTTTTTGCGCCGGGTCCGCTGACAGCCCCGTGACGGGTCTTGTCAGCGTCGCGTCAGCTTCGATCTGGCAGGGTATAAGGTCAGTCATGCGCCCCGATCGCCGCCTCTTTGTCCTTGCCGCAGTCGCGGCCGCGCTTGTGCCGGCCGACGCGTTCGCGCGGCGGGGTCGCGGGCGTGGCCGCGGCGGGGACCATGACGAAGCGCGCGATGCCTATGAGCATGGCGAGGCGTTGCCTCTTGCCCAGATCCTTCCCCTGGCGCTGCGGGCCGTTCCTGGCGAAGTCCTGGAGGTCGAACTCGAACGCGAGCACGGGCGGCTCGTCTATGAAATTGAGATCCTTGCGCGTACCGGCCGGGTCCGCAAAGTGATCCTCGACGCGCGCATGGGCGCGGTCCTTAGCGTGGAAGATGAGCACTGATGCGGGTGCTGCTGGTTGAAGACGATGCCGACATCGCCGCCGATGTGGCGCAGGCGCTGGCGGCAGCGGGCTTCCTGGTCGAGCGCGCCGCCGATGGCGAGGCGGCCTGGTTTCTTGGGGACACCGAGGACTTCGACGTCGTTGTGCTTGATTTGGGGCTGCCCAAGCTCGATGGCCTCAGCGTGCTGAGGAAGTGGCGCGCCGCACGGCGCGCTTTTCCCGTGCTCATTCTCTCGGCGCGCGGGGCCTGGACCGAAAAGGTCGATGGGATTGAAGCGGGCGCTGACGACTACCTTGGAAAGCCCTTCGAATTGGGCGAACTGACCGCACGCGTGCGCGCGCTGGTGCGGCGCGCTAGCGGACATGCGGCGCCGGTTTTGTCTGTGGGAAGATTGTCGCTCGATACGAGGCGCATGAGCGTGTCGGTGGACGGCGTTCAGCAAAAGGTCTCGCCGTTGGAATATCGTCTGCTCGACTACCTCGCGCACCAGCGCGGTCGGGTTGTCTCGGCTGGTGAACTCGCAGAGCATTTGCATGGCATCGAAGGCGGCGCCGACGCCAATGCTATCGAAGCCCTGGTGGCGCGCGTCCGCCGCAAGCTCGGCCCCGACATCATCGAAACCCGCCGCGGTTTCGGCTATGCGTTGAGCGAAACATGATCGCGCGATCTCTGCGCTGGCGTCTGCTCGCGGGTGGGGCGGGCGCCATCTTCGTGGCGCTTGCCCTGGCGTGGCTGGCGATGGGGTATCTGTTCGAGGCTCACGTCGAGCGCGGCGTGGAAGCCAATCTCATCCAGCATGGCCGCGAATTGGTCGCCGGCCTCACCCGCAATGCTGAAGGGGCGCTGAGCGTCGATCCAGAACCGTTCGATCCGCTTTTCGAGCGCCCGTCGAGCGGTCTCTATTGGCAAGTCAGCCAGGGCGACGTCGTATTACGGTCTCGCTCGTTGTGGGATGAAACCATTGCCCCGAACGAGAGCGTGGGCGCCGCAGATTGGACCACGGGGGATGTCGCCGGCCCGTTTGGACAGAAGCTCGTCTTCGTGGCGCGTCGCGTCACGTTTGGGGAGCGTGGTGCTCCTGTCCTGGTGATGCTGGGCGCCGATCACGCCGCCGTCACCGCCGCGCGCGGTGAGTTCTCGCGCGACCTCGCTCTCTTTCTTGGCGTGCTCTGGGCGGTCCTGTCGGCGGCCGCGTTGGTTCAAGTACAGCTTGGGCTCAAGCCGCTCGCTGACGTGCGCGCTTCACTCACAGACATGCAGGGGCATGCCGGCGCGCGATTGCAGGAGGAAGACTATCCCACCGAAGCGGCACCGCTCGCGCAGGCGATCAATGCGCTTGCGGATGCGCGCCAACGCGACATGGAGCAGGCGCGTCGGCGTGCGAGCGATCTTGCCCATTCTTTGAAGACGCCGCTTGCCGCGCTTGGCGCCCAAAGCCGGCGCGCGCGCGACATGGGCGCAGGAGACGCCGCCGATGGTCTCGATCGGGCGATAGAAGCGGCGCGCGGCGCAGTAGAGCGCGAACTTACGCGCACGCGCATCGCTGCTGAAGAGAATGCCATGCATGTGCCCTCAGGACCGGTCATTGACAAACTCATCTCTGTTGTGGAGCGGACGGAGGCGGGGCAGCATTTGACTTTCGAAAACACCCTGGGGCATGTCGTTCTCCCTCTCAGCGAGACCGCGCTCATGGAGCTTGCCGGCCCGCTTCTGGAAAACGC
The DNA here is from genome assembly GCA_937967425.1 of uncultured Caulobacteraceae bacterium. The sequence continues at coordinate 7,806 of CALBST010000252.1, read as the reverse complement.
CGCGCGATTTGCTCGAACGTGCGTCCACATCAGCGGCGCCAATCACTACCTTCGCATCGAAGACGATGGGCCGGGCTTGGATGAAAAGCAGGCTGCTGAAGTGACGGAGCGCGGCAAGCGGCTCGACGAGAGCTCCATGGGTCACGGATTAGGCTTGGCGATCGCGCGCGACATTGCCGAGATGAGTGGCGGAGAACTCACCTTGGATCGATCTCCGCTCGGCGGCCTGCGCGTGGAGATACGTTGGATGTGCGCATAGCTCTTGCGCGTATGGATGCACGCGGTTCGCCTTCGGCTCAGTAGCGAGGCTCGGATCGCGGGGCGCACGCCAGGGCTACAACCCGCGGCGATAGGCGCGCGCGCTGACGCCAACGATGTTTGCGAACGCTTTCGAGAAGTGGCTGGCCGAGTGGAAACCCGAGAGGTGCGCCACGTCAGCGAGCGACAGAGCCTTGTTCCGCATGATCTGCTTGGCGCGCCCAATGCGCTCTTCCAGTATGAACCGGTAAGGCGTCACGCCGGCCGCCGCCTTGAACTGACGTGTGAAGTGAAACACGCTCTGGCCCACAATCGCGGCCAGGTCGGCGACGCCGATGTCGGCGTCGAGGTTCGCGCCTACAAACTCCCTCACTGCGGCGAGTTGATCTGCGCTCAGACCGCCCGCCGCGCTCGACGCGACGGGCGCGAGCGAGCGCATGAGTTCTGCGCCGGCCATAATCATGAAAGCCTCGCCCATTGCTTTGGGGACCTTCACGCGCGCCCGAGCAAGGTCGCCAAGCCTAGCGAGGCATTGGCTGAGTCTCCTGTCCTGAAAGTATACAGAGGGACGGAGCTGGCGATCCTTGGGCGCCACTTCCAACTCATCCAGCAACCAGTCTTCGTCGAAATAAAGCGCGACGAACGAGTTGCCCTGCCGGGCCGGCTCCCCCCAACCGTTCACGCGCACGCCGCGCGGCAGAAAGGTCATGCGCTGCCGCATGTCCAGAAGGCCGATGGGCGCGACCTCGTCGCCCGACATCACCCCGTCTTTGACGATGATGTCATGCAGCGCCAAGTAGGCGCTCGTACCTGTCCACGCGAAATCATAGCCTGCCCCCTCAGGTGTGGACACGTGCTCGACGGTGAAGGGCAGTCCCTGCACGCTTTTCCGTTCGGGGCGGAGCTCGGAGCTTCGGTAGCCGAGGTCAATCATGGTTGAGGCATCGCGCATCGCCAAGTCGTTCGAGAAAGACGCGCAAGAAAGTGCCGACAAGCAATAAACGACATATTAACGCCTGAGCAACTAATTGAGGCGCGAGCAGGCGCGGCGCTGGGCTGCCGCCAAACGGAGCGCGGACATGTCTGGCGGGATGTCTTGCTATGCGGGGACTGCGGGGCTCGCCTTCGCCCACGGCGTCATCGATGAGCTGGGTGAAAGCACGGTTGCGCCGACGCCGCCAAACTACGAGCTATGGGCGACCTATCGGAGTGGCTCGTTCCCCGACCTCAATCGGGAGATCGAGGAACGCCTTGCCGCCGGCGAAGCGCTGACGCCCGCCTTGTGCGAGGATCTCTATGAGCGTCACTTTGCGCCGACACGCTCATTCGAGCAATTGGCGCAGACGGGCGAGTCTATCGCGCTCGAATTAGCGACCGCGCTGGCGCACCTGCGCGATGTGAACGCAAGCGCCGGAAACTATGCCGGAAAATTGGAGGCGACCGCCTCCAAAATGGAAACGGCCGCCGACCCGTCGCAACTGCCCGCCCTGGTGCGTGGTCTGATCGCTGAAACGCGCGCTGTCGCAGCACGAAACCGATCGCTTGAAGAGCGGATGGAGGCATCTTCAAGGCAGATGGAGACGCTGCAGCTCAGCGTCCGGCAAGCTACGCAGGAAGCCGTCACCGACGCCCTTACCGGTCTTGCCAATCGACGCCACTTTGACCGTTCGCTTGCCCGGCACGTGCGCGAAGCGTCCACAGAGCAACATCGACTCTGTCTGATGCTCTGCGACATCGACCGCTTCAAGCGCATCAACGATACATGGGGCCATCCAGTTGGTGATCAGGTCATTCGTTACGTCGCTTCGACTCTCAGAACAAGCGCGCCGCCGGACGCACTCGTTTCGCGCTATGGCGGCGAAGAGTTCGCCCTGCTCATGCCGCACAAGGGGCTCGCTGAGGCGCGAGGCCTTGCAGAGGAGCTTCGCTGCCGGGTTGGCGCGCGTACGCTTTCGCGCAAATCGTCTGGTGAGTTCATCGGCGTCGTGACGATTTCCGCAGGCGTGGCTGAACTTCGGCCCGGCGAGGGTAGCGAATCTCTCGTTCGCCGCGCCGATGCTTTATTGTATCAAGCGAAGAAAGCGGGCCGCAATCGCGTTGGAAGCGACAGCGATGACGCGGCGGCCGCTGCGTGAAGGCGGCTTTGAACAGAGTCGGGAGCGTGACCCATGGATGTGCGCGACTGGAAGCCGGTGATTGTCGCGCCGAACAAGTTTGAGGCGCGATTGCTGGTGGACTTGCTCCGGAACGCCGGCGTGCCGGATGCCTGCGTGTTTTCCGATCCGCAAACCGCGCTCGATGGCGCGTCGGTGAGCCGGGCCAACATGCTCTTCCTGACTGAAGACGGCGAGCGCTCGCTTGAATGGGTGCGTCAGCTGCGCCGCGCGAACGCGCATCCACTTCGCAAGGCGCCGGTGTTCGTTGTTTCCGCCGCCCTTACCCTGGCCTTGGCGGAACGCTGTCGCATCGCTGGAGTAAACGCCATCATCGGCAAGCCCATCTCTTCAGCGTCTCTCATGAATACGATCAAGAAGGTGCTGGCAAAGCCGCGCCCGTTTGTCGAAAGCGCCACTTATGTCGGACCGTGCCGCCGCGCGGGCATTGTCACGGCGGGAGTTGTCGAACGCCGCCGCAGCAACGACGCTGGGAGTGCGCGCACATGATTTGGGCAGCGAGGATCGGCGCCGATGTTCGGAAAGTCGAAGCCGCCTGACGCAGCCAAGCGGCTGGCGGACCGTGTCAAGCAGGTGACTGCGGACGCTCCCGACGCCCAAGCGGCGCGACCCCAGCGGCCTGCCGATCGTGCGCCACGGCAAGCAGTCTTCCGGAACGCAACAGTTATGCTGGACAGCGGGCAGCGGCTCGCAGTGGCGCTCAAGGATGTAAGCGCGGCGGGCGCGCGCATTGAGTTCTTTCAGCGCAACACGCTTCCGGCATCTTTCATGTTAAGCGAACCTACGCTGAAGTTGCGCCGGCGCGTTCGCGTTGTCTGGCAGCGTGAAGGGATCGCAGGATTGATGTTCGATGACTAACGCCTGCGGGGCAGCGGCGCCGACATCGCCTCAATGATCGGACACTCAGGCGATGCGTCACGCGCGCATCGTGCCGCCGTCTGCGAAAGAACGCGCTCTAGCTTGCGCAAATCGGCGATCTTGCGCTTGACCACGTCGAGATGCTGCGTCGTGAGCGCGTAGACGTCGGCGCATCCCCCGGCGCCGTCGGCGATGGCCAAAAGCGCGCGGATCTCTTCGATCGAGAAGCCGAGTTCGCGTCCGCGCAAGATGAAGCGCAGCCGCCTCGCCAGGTCCGCGTCATAGAGGCGATGGCGACCTTGGCTGCGCGGCGGGTGCGGCAAGAGGCCGATGCCCTCGTAATAGCGGATGGTTTCGAGATTGCAGCCGACCCGCTCGGCCAGTTCGCCCCGCCGCAACAGGGGTATGGAATCGTGTCGCTTCATCGACCTGCAAAATCCTCTTGATCCTGTAGTCGCTACAGATTGTAGCGTGATCCGATGATGCCGCAAAGCCCCGATCCCAGTTCTCGCTCGTCCTGGCTTGCCGCCGGCGGCGTCGTCGGCGCGGTCCTCGCATCCTCGTGTTGCGTCTTGCCGCTGGCGCTTGTGACGCTTGGCGTCTCCGGCGCCTGGATCGGCAATTTCACCCTGCTTGAGCCCTACAAGCCCGTGTTCATCGTGATCGCGGCGATCTTCATCGCCCTCGGCTTTTGGCAGGTCTACTTCCGGCCCAAGCCCAAGTGCGAGGACGGATCTTACTGCGCACGTCCGCGATCGGCGCTGATCACGCAGATCGTGCTCTGGCTCGCCGCTGCGCTCGTCGTCTTGGCTGCCACCATCGATTGGTGGGCGAAGTATTTCTATTGAGGAGGCTCCCCATGAAGAAGCTCGTCATCGCCGCGCTCGCCGCACTCGCAGGGCTCGGCGCAGTTGTTGCGTTAGCGCCATTGCAATCGGCGGCGCAGGCGCAAGTCCTGGCCGCCCAGGCTCAGCTGCGTACTGCGTCGTTCGCCGTCGACAACATGACCTGTGCGACCTGTCCGATCACAGTGCGCACGGCCATGTCGCGCGTTGACGGCGTACGCTCGGTCAGCGTCGATTTCGCATCGAAGCGCGCCACCGTGACCTATGATCCAGCCCGCGCCACCACCGAGGCGATCGCGGCGGCTTCGACCAATGCTGGCTATCCCGCGCATCTCGTCACGCCGGCGACATGAAAGCGTGGCCGATCTTCTCGATCGGCGTCGTTGCGGCGGCGCTGTGCTGCCTGTTGACGCCGATCGTGTTGGGGCTCCTCGGCGTCGCCAGCCTCCGGGCGATTGCGGGCGATCTGTTTCTGCCCGTGCTCGTGGGCGTTGTTGCGCTGGCAGCGCTGGTGTGGGGGCTGACTGCATTTCTCAGCCGCCGGCGCGGCGCCAACGATCGCTCGCACAAGAAAGCCTGATATGTCCGATTGCTGCGCCACGCCAAGAGAAGACCACGCCTACGACCTCGCCGTCATCGGCGCCGGCTCCGCAGGCTTCTCGGCCGCCATCACTGCCGCCGAGCAAGGCGCGCGCGTGGCGCTGATCGGACACGGGATCATCGGCGGCACGTGCGTCAATGTCGGCTGCGTGCCGTCCAAGACCATGATCCGCGCCGCCGAAGCATTGCATGGCGCGCGCGCCGCTGGCCGCTTTGACGGCATCATAGGCGAGGCGCGCGTCATCGATTGGCGCCGCCTGCTTGCGACTAAAGACAATCTTGTCGCGGGCCTTCGACAGAAGAAATACATCGACCTGCTGCCGCAGTACGAGGGGATCTCCTACATCGAAAGCAAGGCCCGCCTCGCCGACGAAGGCGTCACTGTCGGCGGCGGCTTCATCCGCGCGGCGAGGATCGTCATCGCAACTGGCGCGCGGCCAGCGGTTCCAGCAATACCAGGGATTGACCGAGTCAGCTACCTCACCAGCACCTCGCTGCTTGAGTTGGACGTCATGCCGAAGAGCTTGATCGTCGTGGGCGGAGGCTTCATCGGCGCCGAGCTGGCGCAGATGATGGCGCGCATGGGCGTCGCCGTCACCATGGTGTGCCGCTCGCGGCTGTTGCCGCAGGCCGAGCCCGAAGTGTCCGATGCGCTGATGGAGGTGCTCCGACGCGAAGGCATCCAGTTCCATTGCGGCGTCGCTTACGACGCCTGTCGGCAAGACGAAGCGGGCGTCACGCTCTGCGTCAAAGGCGACGGCGAGCTTATCGAGCTGCACGCCGAAAAGCTCCTCATCGCCACCGGCCGCGCGCCCAATGTCGAAGGGCTGGGCCTCGCCGAGGCGAGCATCGCCCAGGACAAGCGCGGCGCCATCGCCGTCGACGCGCACATGCGCACCAGCAGAGCGGGCGTCTACGCCGCGGGCGACGTCACCAACCGCGACCAGTTCGTCTACATGGCCGCCTATGGCGCCAAGCTCGCTGCGCGCAACGCACTTAATGGCGATGCGCTCGCTTATGACAACGCGTCCATGCCGTGGGTCGTGTTCACCGATCCGCAGATCGCCGGTGTGGGCTTGAGCGAAGCGCAGGCCGCCGCCGCAGGGCATGAAGTGAAAGTCTCTGTCGTATCGCTGGATCAAGTGCCGCGCGCTCTGGCGGCGCGCGACACGCGCGGCCTCATCAAGCTCGTTGCCGACGCGCGCACGGACCGCTTGCTGGGCGGCCAAATCCTCGCGCCTGAAGGCGCCGACAGCATCCAGACCCTGGCGCTGGCGCTCAAGCACGCCATGACCGCGCGCGCGCTGGGCGAGACGCTCTTTCCCTACCTCACCACCGTCGAGGGCCTGAAGCTCGCCGCGCAAGGCTTCGAGCGCGATGTCGCCAAGCTCTCCTGCTGCGCTGGATGACGTGATGCATCAGGGCGGCGCGTTGCGCGCGGGGTGATTTCTCCTTCGGGATTGTGAACCTCCCCGTGGGTCCGGCAACGTCAGTACCAAGCGGCTTCATCACGAATGCCCGCCGCCATTGATCAGATGGGCCACATCGGCTCACACGACGTGTTATCGCCGTTCGCGCCGGGGACAGGTCACATCGCACGACGCCCCGCTTCATGCGGTCAAGAGACGCGTTCCGCTCTTCGCTCTTGACCGCGCGGTTCGGCGTGCTGGGCGACCACGCCCGGCGCGATGGTCGCGTCACGGGCGATGGAGTAACGACATGACAGACGTTATCATGATCCCGCTCACGAAGCTCGTCGAGGGCAAGGACAATGTGCGCCGTTCCAATCGCAAGGGCGGCGTCGCCGAATTGGCCGCTAGCATAAAGGCGCTCGGCCTCTTGCAATCGATCGTGGTCAAGGAGACCGGCAAAGGCAAGTTCGCCGTCATCGCCGGCGGCCGACGCCTACGCGCGCTCCGGATGCTCGCCAAAACCGGCGACGTCGAGAAGAGTGCGCTGATTCCCTGCCGCGTGATTTCCGGAGACGACAACGCCACCGAGCTATCGCTTGCCGAAAACGTACAACGCCAAGACCTCGCTATCCACGAAGAGCTGGCCGCGTTTCAGGTCCTGGTCGATGCCGGCGAAGGTCCGGAATCCATCGCAGCGCGCTTCGGCGTTTCGCCCCAGCACGTTGCACGCCGACTGAAGCTCGCCCGCGTATCCCCACGCCTGATCGAAGCGCTGAAGCGCAGGGAAGTCACGATCGACCAGCTCGCAGCGCTCGCGGTTATCGACGATCACGCCGCCCAAGAGAGGGCGTTCTTTGACGCGCCTGGCTGGGCGCGCTCACCCGAGCGGCTTCGCGCTCAAGTGACGCAAGCCCACGTTCCCGAGACCGACAAATTGGCGCGCTTTGTGGGGCTCGACGAATACCAGTCCGCGGGAGGCGCTGTCGTTTCCGACCTCTTCGCCGAGACCGAGGACAACACTCGCTATTTCGCTGACCGAGACCTTCTTACTCGCCTCGCCGCCGCCAAGCTTGAGCCCTTGGCTGAGCAAGCCCGCGTCGAAGGCTGGGCCTGGGTCGAGATCGCCATCGACGGCGTGGCCTGGACGCAGTTCCCGGATCGCATCCGCGAGCATCGCCGCGACTTCAGCGAAGACGAGCGCGCCGAGCACGACCGTCTCCTGGCTCAGCTCGATGCGACCGAGGACGAAGCCGAAATCGAAAAGATCGAAGCGGCGATCGATGCGATGGCGGCGTCGGAATGGGATGCAAGGGAAGTCGCGCTCGCCGGCGCCATCATCACCTTGAGCCATACCGGAGAGCCGAAGGTGGAGCGCGGTCTGGTCAAGGCCGATGACGCCAAGGCGCTGAAATCGCTGCGTCGCAAGTTTGCCAAAACGCACGCTTCTCATCCCGCGGATGAAAAAGACGCCGAAGATGCAGCAGCAGCAGCCGCAGCGCGCGGACCGCGTCTTCCCGCCAAGCTTGTCGATGAGCTGATGGCGCACAAGACGCTGGCGCTCCGCACGGAGATCGCTACCAAGCCCGATCTGGCGCTTCGACTCCTAGGGTCCAGACTCAATTAGAGCCAATAGGCGACGAGAGCCGCGATGTGCACGGC